>JAJYRM010000145.1 GCA_021794075.1 Bacteroidota bacterium
AACACCGCGCCGACCAGAGTCAGGGCCACGACTGCCGTTTCCATATCCTGGTGTAACACAGAAATGGCGGCAATGCTCAGTCCAGCTATCAAAGCAATACCTGATGCGAGGCCGTCGAGACCGTCTATCAAATTGAACGCGTTGGTTATTCCAACCATCCAGAGCACGGTCAAAGGGAAAGACAGGAGACCCAGTTCCATGACTCCCCCTCCGAATGGATTAGTGACCTGCGCAACTCGGAATCCGGCAACATACACGAGCGATCCCGCAATAAACTGGACAAGAAATTTCTGCTTAGCTTTCAAGGTCCATATATCGTCGCAAACTCCGAGAGCCAGAATCATCGCAAATGAAATCCCGATCATCCCGATGTTCCCTCTCAAGACCACCTGTTCTAGTCTGAGGTGTGGAAAGAGGTAATGCGCCATAACCAGGGTGAGGGCAAAACTAGAAAATGTCGCCAAACCTCCAAGCCTCGGCATTACCCTATTATGAATCTTCCGCTCGTCGGGCTTATCGACAGCACCCACAAGGAACGCCAGGCGAATGACAAGCGGAGTTAATAACAGCGACAAACATGTCGAGATCAGGAAACACAACAAAAATACTTCTGCCATTCGCGCTACTCCTTATCCATCTCATTTCTCAATTCGTGGCTCCCTAATTCACCAGTCACCACGGCCATGCAATAACCTCCTAGAACTGGAGGCCTACATGAGTTTTCGAAAGACTGCCCGGGGAAGTGTAACAAATCAAAACTCCATCAAGACGGAAAGCTGTTCGAATAGCGAGCTGGCCCCTCCGTTCTTCACCGGATAAGCCGCCACGTCCAAAGAGAAAGCGTTATCGATGAATCCCAGTCCGTACCGTTCCTGATAGCCAGAAGGCCCGGCGCTGTAACCGAACCTGAGCGCGAGGAAGCTAAACGGTAGGAATTGAACACCGCCCATAAAGTTTACCCCAGAAACTCCGAACACCTTTTGTGAGCCAAGAGCCATTGTCAAAAACGCAGGCTGCAACGACTCTTCCGTGGGATAGCGAAGGACCGCGCTGACAGTCAGGGCTCGTTGGAGAATTGTCTGAACAGGAGTGACTAATGAATTGGCCGTTTCAAACTGGACACCCGTTCCTAGTCCCGTAAGGCTGAGCCCGTAGCTAACATCCCGGTTCGGAGCATAGTCGAATCCGATAGCATAGGATGCCGAGTACGCGTTGCTCATGTGAGCGACGTAACCTCGCTGAAGAGTAACTGACCCGCCCAGACTCGTTATCGAATTAATTTTGCTCGCGAAAGCTACGTCATATGCAACGGCAAACCTTGGCTGTTGAGAAGAACTCGTCAGTTCTCCCAAGGAGTAATATTGCGCTCCAAAAGCAAGCATCTGCGAAGTCGTGTAGAGGACGGGAAAAGCAATATCCTCCTGCATTTCATTGTCAATGCCCTGAACGTGGTTAAGGAACACAGACGGATTCCGCAGAAGCGCGATTGCAGCCGGGTTTTCATATATCGAGCTAATATCGTGCGGTTGAGCCATGTCCGCGCTTCCCATAGCAGCGTTGCGGGCCCCGATCATGGAAGGAGGAATCACAGTTTGCCCCTCCACGCATGCGGCAGTAGCCAGAGCAAAAGCAATCGAGAAAGAAATAATTCTGATCATTGATCGTGTTTTACTCATCGAAGCAACGCAAAAAAACCGAACAGAAACACAACTTCACTGGCATAGGTCGAAAAATCTCTTATGAAGTTTGGCCTCTCAGAAACATACACGACATCACCAGGTCCGACCCTAGGGACATACTGCACATTACCATTTCGAAGATACTGTGTGAGGTTCACACAGATCTCGCTTGAGTGGATCCCGTGACGGTATATCTTGATTGCGTTGAGGTTTGCATTCGTCGTAGTTCCACCGGCATCGGCAAGCAGTACGACAAGCGAGCGATCAGCTAAAGCTGGGTAGTTCCCCGGTTTCCCGACGGCCCCCAACACACTTACCTCCTCGTTTACCCCAACGTGAGAGACACTGAGTTTTACGTTTCCCTTGACATATTCCGACAGCCGCTGCTTCAACTCGCTCGAGAGCTGTCGAACGGTCAACCCCGCCACGATCATGTCTCCCACCAATGGCACCGATACCATACCATACTTATTTACCGTAGTCGTCGTATTGAATTTTGGATATCCCCAAACGGTAAGCTGCACTTTATCTCCGGACCTGATTACGCTTTCCTGATTCAACGAATCGGCACTAACAGAGAGGTATCCACTCGCGGAACTTTCCGCGTTCGCGGGGCTGCTTTCCATATTTTCACTTCCGCTAACCCCTCGAGTGGATGCCATCTCCAGAGAACAGCCGACCATTGTGTTTGCCACAATCAGCAACAGGCAAATAAATGCGATTGATTTGACCAACTCAAACCGGCCCCGTCGTGGGACGTCGCCGCCGGTGATCGCAAACTGGTCATCGCAGGACTTCACGATCTCCGGAATTGCCCCCTTGAACCCTAGTGTAAGATTTTCTTTGTCGTGGTTCTTATTCAATCTCTCCGTCCGAACTATATGGCTTGATGATGAGTGTCGAAAAGTTTTCAGTAAGATTTTGATGTTCCAGCAGTAGGTAGGTCAATATGCGTGCCACGCAAGTGGATGCTCAATCAGCTTCTCGAACGTAACAATTTCAGCAGAGAACAGCGATTCTGTGGCGAATTGGAGGGCCTTGCAGAATTCTTCTTCGGTGTGTGAGTAGAATATAGTCATATGCCAAGCACCCACTGTATACATTAGTGACAAGCGAGCCCTCAAGTGGGTAGTAAGCATACAGCAAAAACCACTTCCTTTTTCTAAACACCACGTAATTTGCCTGGAAAGCTAAAAACTGTGCCGGCATGCCTTTTGTCCTTATACGACAGGAAAGGTGAATCAAGAAGTATGAGGAATGCTCAGTTTACAGTAGACGAATTGACGGGAGTTCTGCGAAGACGGAAGCTTGCCGTCATTCTCCCCGCAGTTTTGGTCATCACGATCAGCGGGCTTGGTGCATTTCTTTTGCCGAAGCAGTATGAGTCGTCGACGACAATTCTCATGCAGGAAAGCCAGACGCTGAATCCGCTCCTCAGCTACCAGCTGGCGCTTGAGATGCAGCCGCAAGACAAGCTCGGCGATTTCGACGAAATTGTTTATAGCAGACCCACGATAGAGGATCTAATGGACAGCCTTGGGATGCAGGGTATTATGAGTAACCCCTATCTCAAGGATATGGAGATCGCGAAAATATCTAAAGCCATTCAGACATCCAGAAAGGGTTCGAATTCATTTACCATTTCTTATTATGACACGCTTCCAGCACGCGCACAGAAGGCCGTCAGAGTTTTGTCGGAACTTTTCATCCAGACTAAACTCGAAGTTGAAAACCGGAAGAATGATTTCACGGTGAACTTCTTCAAGAAGAAGGCGGTGCAGTTGCGAGACAAATTGCAAAACAGCCAGGCGAACCTTGTCGCCGCCCTCCAGCGTCACATCAATCAGTTGCCCGAAGATGATAGGACTCTTTACAACGACATTAACAAGTACTCTAACGACATTGCGGCGCTGGAGCAGTCGCTAAAGAACTACCACGACGCACTTCAGATCCTCGATACCGCGGCGAAGACCAGCGCCAACGAGCATATCGATTTGACTAAGCTCTACCTAATTCCCCTCCTCGATGTGCCCTATTCAAAAGAACTACAGAAAGCGGTAACCGATTACGATCAGCTTTCCCAGAAATACACGGAGGACTATCCCGACGTTCAGGTTGCGCGCGAGAAGGTCGCACAGTTGGTTGGGTTAATTGAGAACGCGATCAGGTCAGAAGAGATAAGGAAACAGGACCAGATAGTTTCATTGGAGAAGAACAGACACGATGCCATCTCATCGGTTCAAATGGCGACCGTTGCAAACAGTCAGGACCAGGATCTTCAGTCAAACTTCGACATCTACCAGAAGCTTTACAACGAGATGGAGGTTAAGCTAGAGCAGGCTCAGACAAACCGCGACCTCGGACTGAACAGTGCGCGGGATTACGTGGTGATCGACCCACCGCAACTTCCCGTGAAACCCGCGAAGCCTAACAAGGCTTTGATAATCGGAGGCGGATTCGGTCTCGCGATTTTTCTCGGCCTACTTTCTGCGGGTTTGGCAGAGATTTTCGACACAAGGGTCAGAACCCCGCGCGACATAGAAATTTTCGAGAAACCGATCATCGCCTACCTCCCTTCCCCTAAGAGCGGCCGTGGTTGAAAGGCATGAGAGAGGATTAATTGACCGAGATTCAAAGAACATTCGGATTGAAGTTGGACTCTGACCGTAACAAACCTGAGAGCTTGGACCTTCAAATGGGCGGCAGCCAGTCGCCCGCCAATAACAACGAAGTCGCCCCGAGTCGGCCGACAGATTTGATCAGACCGGTGAGGATAAGCGCAAACGTCGCCGAGACATTAGACAAGCAAGCCGTAAACTACAATCTTTATAACTCTTTTAACTACTCCCTTTTTGTTCCTGATGATTACAAAGCTATCAATATCAGCCTTGGTGTGACCAGTCCGAACAAAGGAGAGGGCAAAACTACCGCTGCTTGTAACCTTGCTACCGCTATCTCGATGGGGATTGGGAGACGAACACTGATAGTGGACCTTAACACAAAGAACCCGAGAATTCACGAGATCTTCGGAGTACCGAAAGGTCCAGGCGTTTCAGACGGACTTTCCGGCGGGGAGATTTGTGTATCGCCCACCCAGATTGAAAACCTCTTCGTCATGCCTATCGGGACATCCGGCGCCCTATCACCAACCGCTGCGTCGATGTTCAAGGGAATGCTAACTTCTCTTTTCAGGGAATTCGAATTCGTACTTGTTGATCTGCCGGCAACAGGAGACAGGGACTTTCCCACCCTGATATCCAACCAGCTGACGGGCCTCATCGCGGTAGTGAAGCAGAAGAAAACAAAAAGACGCGATCTTGAAAAACTATTTAGGAGAGTACGGCAAGAGACAGTTCTGGCATTTGTAATGAACGATGTGAACGAGAATGATTTCTGACAAACGGCTGGGGAAAGGAGCCTGAGTAGATGACTCCTCTATTCATACTCTTAGGCCTGATGGGGGTGACCGCGTACGTCGGATCGGGCAACTGGCGCGACAATTCATCAAGGTACTTCGTCATCGCAGCGATAGCGTTCGTGCAGACTTTGCTCGTGTTGGTGTTGATGTACACGATGAAGCTGCCCAAGGGAAAATTCCTTCCGTAGGGAATACCATATCATAATGTGGATTAACCTGGTGTAATGTACTCCGAAAATAACAACATGATTACGCGAACGGTAGGCAAATTTGAATTCAGTCAGCTTACCCTTTACGCATCTGTCACAATAATCTCAATTGCGACTGCAATTATTCTTGTGAAGACAAACGGGAATGTCGGCGCTGCCTTGGGTTTCATCTTAGCTATAGTTATCGTCGTGGTATCCTTCTATAAGGTAGAGTGGGCTTTTTACATCTTGTTCGGGATGGTATTACTGTTCGACCAGTTTCTCAATCCTATGCCTGGAGGCGTCCCAATAACGGCGAAGTTCGGTTATTTCATGAACTTAAAACAGAATCCGTATCTGCCTCCCTTCTCGGCGGGTGTTATGAACCCGATAGAATTACAGCTGGCGCTGATACTGGCGGGATGGTTCTTCGCGATAAGTGCGAGGAAAACGAGGAAAGTAGTCGGCTTGCCTTATTGGGGCTTCGGGTTGCTTCTCCTCCTTGCGATCGTCGCCACTGAAATCCATGGCATTCACGGCGGAGGCATCTTCCTCAGATCGCTTTGGGAGATCCGCGCCATGATTTACTTCCTGCTGCTTTACTATCTCGTTCCTCAGATAATACAAACGCGCAGGCAGATAAATATTCTTCTTTGGATTTTCATAATTGTGATCAGCATTAAAGCCCTCCAGGGCGGAATCAGGCTGGCGCAGCTCGGGTTCAGATTCGACGGCTACACGGTCCTTACTAACCATGAAGACCCCGTGTTTACCACCGACCTTTTAATTTTGTTTTTCAGTTTCCTGCTTCTCGGCGTCCAAACAAAGCATCGAACCGTGATAAAATGGCTTCTTCCAATATTATTATTAGGTTTCTACGCTGGCCAGCGGCGCGCCGCCTATGCCGGATTCTTCGTATGTCTCGGAATTTTCATAACCATACTTGCACCAAACGAACGAAAGAAATTTTTCCGCGCGACCCTTCCGATCTTTATTGTTCTGGCAGCATACACCGCAATCTTCTGGAATTACCACGGAAGGCTGGCTGAACCTATCCAACTGATTAAGTCAGGATTCATGAAGTCGGCAAAGGGCTCCGACGGACGATACGATTCCAACCTATACAGAGAATATGAACGGTATGACCTTGCCGCAACCATAAAAAGCGCCCCGATACTCGGAATCGGATGGGGAAAAGAATACCTGCAACCTGTTCCCCTGGTCAACATAGGATTCTCTCTTCAGGATTGGATCACGCACTGCGAAATACTCTGGCTCTTTGCCAACATGGGTGCGATAGGCTTTTTCATCTTCTTCTTATTCATGGACTCCATTGTTTTTCATTCTGCACATCTGGCCAGAACTCTGAAGGACCCTTTTCTGAGATCGTTCGCTTTTATGATTGCGGCTATGATAGTCAACCAAATAGTTGTCTCGTACCTTGACCTTCAGTTGACTTTCTATCGCGACATGATCTTCCTTGGTACATTTTCTGGCCTTCTCCCGGTGCTCAGAATGCTTGACAGAGAAGGAAGCGGACAAATTGGCAGCAGCGCGGTAAAGAAGTCAAGATATGGGAACATTCCAATCGCGGTGCCTGCAGAATGAACGCATCAAATTCAAAAAGGGCTTTACTGCGCTGCGTCAAGTTCCGGGAAGAGCATAATCACCGCAGGGCGCGCATCGCCGGACATCAATAATGGCATACTCAGTCGCAAAATCACTTTTCAAGAACACAGCTGTAATGATGGGAGCCCAGCTGATAACGTGGGTGTCGGGCTTTGTGCTTCTCCTTTTTCTGCCACGTTATCTCGGAAGCGCCGATTACGGAAAACTATATCTAGCCATATCAATACAAATGATCTTCCAGTGGATAATCGACTATGGCGGTTCAGGGTACGTGCCTAAGGAAGTTTCAAGAGACAGGGAAAACGCTCCAAGGCTCTTTGTCCATACTGCTCTTTTTCGCTCCGCCTTATGGTTGATGTCAATCATAGTGTCTCTCGGGCTATGCATGGTTGCCGGATATTCATGGAGAGTAACTGCAATCGTGATGATACTCAGCTTCTCGAATATCTGGTCCACTATGACCGCCCTACTAAGGAGCTGCTTCCTTGGATTTGAGTCAATGAAATATCCTTCAATGGCTGCGGTTGTCGAGAGGAGTTTTCTTATGTTAACGGCCGTTCCCGCCTTGTTGTTAGGGGCAAAAGAAATTGTCGTCGCGTCATTAATGGCGATAAGCACATTGCTGAGCTTCGCGTTAAACGCAAGGTTTCTTAAGACGATATTTCGGGTGCGATTCATCATCAGATGGGATATCATGAGGCGAATCGTGCGGGAGGGATTCCCATATTTCCTTTGGTCGCTTTTCGGAATCATCTACTATAGAATTGATGCCGTCATGCTCTCGCTCATGACTCCCCCGTCCGTTGTGGGATGGTACGGTGCGGCTTACAGGCTCTTCGATATTCTGATGTTCCTACCTGCCATCTACTCCTCCGTTCTTCTTCCGATTTTATCCAGGCAGAGCAAGTCTGAGTATGATTCGATGAGAAGCACTTCGGAGAAAAGCATGGAATTTCTTCTTCTTGCGGGAATTCCAATTGCGGCTGGCCTCATCTTCTTTTCTCATAATGTAATACAAATACTATTCGGGCTGGCCCAGTACGGGCCATCGGCTATCCTCCTTCAATTATTTGCCATAGGCATGTTGTTGGTTTACACAGATTCAATCCTCGCAGGAACCGTCGTGGCCCTGGATAAACAACGGCCTTGGGCATTCGTAGCGTTTCTGGCCGTCATCATAAACGTTGGATCGAATTATTTCCTCATTCCGTATTTCCAGAGAGTTATGAGCAATGGGGGCATCGGAGCGGCGATTGCAACGGACCTGACAGAGCTCTTCGTCATGTTGTCTGCCGTTTACTTGCTTCCGAGGCACTTTTTCACCAAAAGGCTTTCTACTTCACTCGGAAAAGGTGTATTGTCAGGTATCGTCATGTCACTCGTGATTGTAGTTCTGGCTCATCTTGGTATACCATGGGTTATCCGGGCGATTGCGGGCCCAGCTGCTTACGCCGGCTCTCTCCTTCTACTGAAGGTCTTTGATCCACACGAGCTCGATTATCTGATGCGGGCATTATCAATCAGGAATTTGAGACAAGTCATGGCAGAAAAAGGAGGCCTGAACACATGAACGCATCCGTGCCCTACAAAAACATCCCGTTTCAAAGTCGCTCATGCGACATTCCGGGAATAACAGATTCACATATTAGGATCGGTTATATCCTGCTTTGTTCCGCTCACGCTCTAGTGCAATTGGACGAATTGGATCGGCCAAACATATCACTTCATTGG
>JAJYRM010000024.1 GCA_021794075.1 Bacteroidota bacterium
TCCGTCGATACCTCCCGAGTGGGACGGGTTCGAGGCGGTAAGGAAGTGGCGCGGAGCTACGTACCACATAACCGTTAAGAATCCCGATCACGTCGAGCATGGGGTCAAGGCGATGAAGTTGAATGGAACCGTGGTTGATGGCACAGTCCCTGCGCAGTTGGCTGGGTCGGATAATAGTGTCGATATCCTAATGGGAGAGCCTGTTTAGTAAGGAGGAAGGATATCACTTAAGTCAAGTGGTATGCGTTGGCGATCGCCCCGGCGAGAGTTTAGGCCCAGTGTGTTTACCGCGGCCACACGAGATCTCGGACGACGTCTTACAACGCAGGCCGTTGCCAACTTAAGCCAGGTGTTGATAAAAGCTGACTTTCACCGATATGCCATACCTGTCCATGATGCCGATTCGCATTTCGGAATGATTCTGTCCCCAGTCTGTATCGCTTCGATTTTGCCCTCAGGTACTCCTGTTTTCCTCGTTTTCCCATAATCTGGTAAGCTCCTATTTGGGTTACCTAAATTATGAGGCAACGACTTTCTAACGACTCCGCCAGAGTGACCTTCTTTATGAGTCAATGCGATGCGCTGAATTTCGTGTTGCGCCTCTTGACAAACTGTTTAAGGTGGCGTATATTCGTTTGTTGGCCGAACGAACCAACGTACGTCGTATGGTTGAACTTGAGGACGGACTATCTTACGTATAAAATGTTAAGCGTTTATCATAATTAGCCGATGGCTACTATAAATGATGTCGCCGAAAAGGCGAAGGTTTCGGTCGTAACCGTTTCGAGGTTGCTGAATCACCCTGAAGTTGTTAATGCCAAATCAGCAGAGAAGATACACAAGGCTATGGAAGAATTACACTTTCAACCTAGCCAAATTGCAAGATCGTTGGCAAAGAGAAGAACGAATACGCTCGGTGTAGTAATGCCCGATGTAAAGAACCCCTTCTTCAACAAGTGGTTTCGCTGTCTGGAGGAATACGCAACAATCCATCAGTTCAGCATGCTCCTTTGCAATACGGATGACGATCCCGAGAAGGAGATGCGGTACATAAAACTAATGCAGGCACATAGAGTGGACGGCATCGTTATCGTCCCGTATGCGAAGAAATCTATCGAATATTTAATCAAGAGCGGTCAGAAGTTTGTCCTTGTCGATAGGATCTTCAAGGACTTGGAAGTCGATTTCGTAACTACAGATCACTTCAGGGGTGGCTATGAGGCTACTCGATACCTGATAAGTCTAGGTCATAGACGCATTGCGGTCCTGAGAGGGGAAGGCTACATATTTCCCGATGCTGAGCGATATTCAGGCTTTCAAAAGGCTATGCAGGAAACTGGTATTCAAATCGATGAAAATATGATCATGAATTGTGGTTTGGACGAGGGGAAGGCTTATCAGCAAACGAAGGAGCTTATGAATCGAGAAGAAAGGCCAACCGCAGTCTTTTCGTTCAATGGTTTAATGTCATTAGGTTTCATCCAGGCTGTTCAAGAGATTGGACTTTCGATTCCGCAAGATGTATCGCTCTTAGGTTTTGACGAAATCCAGGGATATGGAATATTCCGTCCCAAGGTGACACATGTAATTCAGCCAATTAAATCACTAGGGGAATTTGCTTTCGACATGATAGCGGAAAGAATTAAGAAGGCCGACTCTGTTAGGCAGCAGATATTTCTTAAGCCCTTACTTATTGTAGGTGATTCTTGCATTCAAATATAGTCCCAGTAAGTCGCAGTGTATTTTTTTAACGGTTTTGATAACCGCTTATCATTTGTTGTTATGGAAGGAAGAAGTAAGTATGTTGCGGTCACTAGCTCTTCTAACAACCAAGGTGTAGCTGAAGCGGGTCGGCCTGAAAATAACTACGAAAGTAGATAGTTAGATGAAGAACGTCTATTTGATCCCTGATGGTGATCTTCGCTTATCAGCTAAAGGGATATGTGAGAAGGCACAGACAGAAATGGAATCTAAGCTCATTGCATCTTTGAACAAGGAAAGGGTAACGATAATCCGTGGGCATCGATACAATCCGGTCAAGAAACAGGGATTCATCGACAGTCAGAAGTTTGGAATTCAGGAATTTTGCTCAATACCTGGAGATGCTCCGTCAATAGTTGGAGAGGCATTGGGGTAATATACACAAAACATATTGCCCGGGCTGTTGACGCACCGTGGGCCTGTTCTGACAGTGGCCAATTGGAGCGGAGCTTGGCCCGGGTTGGTAGGTCTCCTAAACATTAATGCATCTTTAACGAAGGCAGGCATGGAATACGGCACAATCTGGAGTGAGGATTTTTATAACGCTTACTTTCTTAACTGTCTGAAGAGATTGTTACAAAGTGGATCAATTTCTCCCGATGTGTCTCATGTTCATCGGGATGATGGCAGTGAAGTCCCTGGAGATGTCGCAAAGATAGGTATTGAATCTGCAAGAAAGCTGAGGGCCCAAAGAGCCATCATGGGAATATTCGATGGAGGCCGTATGGGAATGTATAACGCAATGATATTGGCTGAACTACTTCAACCACTCGTGATTTACAAGAAGCGTTTGAACCTGTCAAGCCTATATGCCAAAATGCAGACTGTCAGCGATATCGAAGCCGGAAAGGTGTTCAATTGGCTAGAAGCAAAAGGTATGAGGTTCCATCTTGGTGCGAGCAAGGAAACCTCGCTCACCGAGTCCCAGATTATGCATCAATGCAAGATGCCTATCGCTGCTTTACGGATCGCTGACGAATTCGGCTGTGCGCTTATCGAAATCCAGTATCAACAGGGGCTGGAGGACCTTCGTCCTGCATCAGATTTAGCGGAAGGGCCGTTCAATAATATCGACAGGCCGCTTGTATGTCATGAGGAAACGAAATCAAAACAGTTTCCTGGAGAAGCGCTACCCCATTTTAATGAAGCAGTTGAGTGTGCAGGTGTTGACGCACTCATTACGAATCGTGTGTGGCGACAGCTAGGTTATCCTCCCGAAACCACGTTGCATGGCATCAAGTGGGGAAGGCGCCTTAAAGGCGACGGCATAGACGAATCTGTCTGGGTATTTGACATATCGGCCTCGATTCCGGCCGCGCATATCGATGGCGGTTACAGTGAGGCCGTTAGCGAGCGTCAACTGCCTGTCTACTTCAGGCTTGGAGGAGGTACCCTGAAGGGAGTAAGCAAGCCGGGGAGTATAGCATGGAGCAGGTTGTTCATTGAGGGTGGAAAGCTGAAATGGGATATAGAGCTCGGAAAGGCTGTGAAGTTGCCCAAAGAGGAAACCGAGGAACGATCAAACCTTACCAATCGTGAATGGCCCATGATGCACACCGAGCTGAAGGGAGGAACGCGCGGTCAAATGATGGCACGGCACGAAGCAAATCACATACAAGTCGCATATGCCCCGGACGAAAAGCGAGCGAGACGCACTCTGTATGCAAAGGCAGCCGCAATGAACGAACTCGGCGTGGATGCTTATATCTGTGGCAGGGTGTGACCTTATCGTCAGATGAAAAAGATGTTAAATGAGTCGACTAACGAAGCAGAATTGTAAAGAAGAGCTGCAAAGTAACTGAGGCAGCTTGTTTTCAGATAGAAGGAGCGTGATCATTGGCCAGAAACTGGAGCTTAGTTTGCATTATCACATTTATTGCACTGTGTCTCTGGCCTTCGAATATCAGTGCACATCAGCTTGATAACCATTCTGTAAGAAGTTCAAACGGAAGCCGAGCAAAATCGTCGTCTAATCCTTCATCAGGCCAGCTCTCATACTTGGAAAGTCAAATTTCACTAAGAGCCGAGAACATCACTTTGCGCCAGTTTTTGAACAAAATAGCTTCCAAGACTGGCGTGCGTTTTTCTTACAACAGGAAAGTGTTTCCGTTCGAGAGGAGGATCGATGTATCTGCCGATCATGCGCGTCTATCGAGCGTTCTCAATCAGGGCTTTGAAGGGATGCGATTTAGCTGGACGGCGATGAAAGGGAAACGTATTGTAATTGTTGAAGGTGTCGGGACCAGTCAATCGAACGGCGATATCCGCGGAAAGGTACTGGATGCCAATTCAGGTGATCCTTTGCCGGGAGCCATAGTCCTCTTGAAAGGAACTAGCATGGGCGCATCTACTGACCTGGACGGCAATTATTCGATCCGGGATGTACCTTCGGGGAGCTACCTGGTACGCGTAAGCTATATCGGTTATGTGTCCCGGGTTATATTCGTGCAATTGGCGGCGGGTGGGAAACTCACGGAAGATTTGAAGCTGAGGCCCGTCGGTGTAAAGGGGAAGGCCGTCGTTGTCACCGCGCAGGCGAGCGGCCAGGCACAAGCCATCAATCAAGAACTATCGTCGGACAAGATTATGAACGCGGTCTCCGCAGCGAAGATTCGTCAGCTCCCGGATGAGAATGCCGCGGAATCTGTAGGAAGGCTACCGGGTGTTTTTGTTCTGAGGAAAGGAGGAGAAGGGTATAAGGTGATAATCCAGGGGATGGCTCCACAGTATAACGAGATCATGATTAACGGCATTGAGATGGGAGCCTCCAATCCCAATGACAGGAGCACCAATTTGAGCATGATCTCCTCGAATATGCTAGAAGGTATACAGGTCTACAAGACGGTCACGCCCGATATGAATGCCAACGTCATAGGCGGAGTTGTCAACTTTGACATGCGGGAAGCGGAGGTAAAGAAACCGGGAGTGCCACAATTTAGCCTGCTGGTCCAGGGTGGATACAATAATCTTCCGGACGCATACAACAAATTCAATAATTACAAATACATCGGCAGTGTACAGGACAGACTTTTAAATGACAAATTAGGCATCTTCGCACAGGCAGACATTGAGAGGCTGAATCTTTCTTCCAATGAGCTGTCCAGCGCTTACACACATTTCGGGAACAGCACATCCAAATACGCCATTTACGACGTGAATCTTTATGACATTCCTCGCGACAAACTCCTCTACAACGGCGCATTTGATTTGGATTATGAGTACTCAGGAGGATCGCTAAAATCCATGAACTTTCTGAGTTCGAGCATTACTAACACTAATCAGTGGTACCAGCAGTTTAGTATCGGTGCCAACATGCTCTACTACGGCCTCACGGGTTCTCGCGATGTCTTGAACACAATATCGAATGTCCTTGATTTCAAGCAGGTGCTTCCGGTCTTTGACATGGAATTAGACCTGGGGCATACCTACTCGGAAACAAGGACACCGAACAACTGGGGTGTCTCGTTTTCTCAGTTGTCAGGAGGTTTGAATCTATTCAATGGTATGCAGAATGTTAGTCCTGCGACCGTTGTAGCTGCTGCTACCCCCAACTTATCCGAGGCGTACCTCTTCGGCGTCAATAACATCAACAGCTTTTCAAGAGCGAATGCGTTTACAGCGAAGCTTAACTTGAAGACCAATATCGATCTCTCGGACGCGGTTTCGGCAGTCGTAAAATTCGGGGGAGAATCCATGTTTGTGTCGAGATCTTACATATACGGTGAATATCTTGGGCAGCTCGACACAGGCGGAGCGCTCGCGGCAGATAATCTAATTAGTTCTCACTTCAACTTACCGACAGGTAATTATCTCTTGCCCATCACGGATTTTCTGGATCCACATTTCAGATATGGAACGTTTCTCAACGGCAACTACAGGATGACTGCACCATTGAGCCTTGGCATGATATCTCAGGCGGCAGCCCTTCTGCAAAAGAACGTGCAAACTCTTACGCCGATCTACTACCATGATCTTCATGAGTCGACGATATCGAATTACTCCGGGCATGAAAATCCCTCCGCAGTTTACGCAATGGCAACCGTGAATATAGGACACGAGCTAGCGTTAATTGGTGGAGTGCGGTATCAGACTTTCCAGACATCTTACAGTGGCGTAGCTGGTGTCGCCAGTCTTGAGCCTCAATTTGCCTACAACCACTACGATACGACTGTCTCCCGTTTCAGAGGTTACTTTCTACCGGACGTAACCTTGAAGTATGATCCTGTGTCGTGGGCTGATATGCGGCTCTCGTACACAAACACCCTTGCTTATCCAAGCTACGGAGATTTTGTGCCGAAGATAGACCTGTCCGATCTGACGGATATTTGGAACAACACACGACTCGTTCCGGCTCAATCCACTAATTACGATGCCGCAGTTTCCTTTTACAACAACACGATCGGAATGTTTTCTGCTGACGCCTTCTTCAAGCAGATAGTTGACATGATCTATTCCTGGCAGTTTTTCATCAAAGGAACAGGTTCTATGGAGTATCTGCCGACAAATTTAGCCAATTTCAATCCCAACGCCACATATTCTGTATTTACGACAGAAAACAATCCGTACCGGAATGAAGTCTATGGAATAGAGCTGGATTGGCAAACCCATTTCTGGTACTTGCCGGGTGTTCTCTCCGGTTTGGTGCTTGGGGTCAACTACACGCACACCAGGTCAAGAGCTCATTACCCATATGTATATTCATTCTCAACCGGTCGAGTTATACAGTACATTGATACTTCTTTTACCGACCGCATGGTTGAACAGCCGGACAACATATTCAACCTTTCAGTTGGATATGACTACGAAGGGTTTTCAATCTGGGCTGCCTTGGTCTACCAGGCCAACATCTTCACGTCACCGAGCCAGTGGCCTCAACTGAACGGGTTCACCGCGGCATACAGACGATGGGACGTTGCTGTGAGGCAGAAGCTGCCATGGACCGGACTCGAAATGTACATGGATATTAACAACATAATCTCTGCTAACGATGTACAGGTGATCGAGGGTGGTCCTCCCACTGCAATAGAAGATTACGGATTGACAGCCGACATGGGACTTCGGTGGAAGGTATGAATGATATGTCTTTGTATCGCAGATGTACGGTCAGCACGCCTGAGACCCTGCACGCCTGCATCGGCGGCTGCCATCTGATCGGCAAAAAAGAAAGGATGAGAGGTGAAATTGGATTCGAAGCATTAAGTACTCTTGGAGGTGTAGTCACCAAGGGGGAAATGTTTGTGAAGTATGTTGTTTCGTCCGGGCGATTATTTTTGATCGGGAGAAATTGCAGAAAACACAAACAAAAGGACTGTCATCATGAAAAGTGTATTAATCGCATCGCTTGTTGTTGCGGTCACTGTATGGCTTGCGCCTGCACGCAAGGCATTTGCTTCGACAAACGACACGCTTACGGTCTATGCGAGCGGGCCAGCCATTAATCAGGTCATCAACGGCGACACAACCGCAGACGGCCAGCAGGCCCACAATGTGTACAGGCTCGTATCAACGGACACAACATACATCTTTTTGAATCAAATAACACCCAAGTCGAGCATCACGGTTTTGGGCGTCCAGGGTCCGAACGGCCGGCCACCGTGCATACAACCTGGAGTCTTAAACGACGGCTCAATACCGCCAACTTTGTTCAACATCAACCGAAAAGCGATCACGGCCACATTCAAGAATCTCCTCATTGAAGGGCTGGCGACAGATGGGTCTTTTGTCCACCCAGCTTATGGCATACAAGTCACGGCTGATTCTGTAAGGCTTTACGTTGACAATGTCGTTTTCAGCGATGTAAGCGGGTGTGCCATCGTTTACACCGGCAACTGGGGTAACTACTTCATAACAGATTGTACTTTCAGGGATAATGTTGACCCTGTCACCTGGACTGATGCTTCAGCGCTGGAGCCGCTGTGGCCGGCGATTGCTGCCGTTGATTCTATTGTTATGAACGACAATACATTCTTCTGCGATAATTCTGCCGAAGTTGTCGCCAAGTATCCGGTACGATATGTCGGGTTTTCCCATAACAGCGTCGTCTTTTCGTTCATGCAACCGTTCTTCATTATGGCTTCTGAAAACGCAAAGATTGACAACAATATCTTCTATGACACTTTTGTCGGAGGAGAATTGAAATCTCAGTACCCGTGGTGGGATGAGGAGTTCTCCCCTGCGACCCCCGCGATCATTTCCTTTGATACTATGAATGTGGCCAGCGACAGGGTGTTTGATCCGCAGGATTCCACCAAACCGAATTGGAGAATGTTGGCTGAGGCAAAGAGAGTGGTGCAGGTAGAGAATAATGATTTCTACGAGGAGTCAACCGTAACGAATTTCTGGACTTCCTGGAATGATACCTCTAAAGCTGGAGATCCCGATTCACTGTACACTCCGACGTTTATGAATTCCAGAACCGAAAATATGTTTAACGACAAGACTGCATGGCCGGGATTCACTCAATCGGGAAACATATCAGTCAACCCTGATTACGGTGCGTCCTTTGCGAATGTACTGAAAGGTGGAGGCAACTACGGTATTGGATTGCTCCCTTATTTCTCGTTGATAAACTCGCAGAAATCTCCGACTATTGGGTGGGGATATCAGATACAATCTATTTCTAATGGAAATTCGAACTGGATTCCGTATTGGCCACTGCCGGAAGCCGCGGATATGCAGTACACGAATGCGGCAGTAAAAAACGCCAGCAACGATGGGATACCACTTGGCGATCCGGTCTGGTTTAACAAGGTCACTGCCGTCATGCCGTTGTCGGCACAGGTACCGACGAAGTTCGATCTGAGCAATAACTATCCGAACCCCTTCAACCCTTCAACTGTCATCAAAGTCACGCTGGCAAACGCAGGTAACATGAGCTTGGAAATCTACAATGTGCTTGGGCAGCTCGTTAAAGTAGTAGCTCAAGGTTACAAAGCTCCGGGCGTTTATACCTATAACGTATTCATGGACAACTTTGCAAGCGGAGTCTACTTCTACAGGTTACAAGAAGGATCACGCTCTATGACGAAGAAGATGCTCTTGTTGAAGTAAAGCTAGCTGTGCTTCAGACGAAAATAATCGGCGAAACACCTGAATAGGACAGAGAGAAGAAAAGGCCGACGGACAAAAATAGAGAGAAAACCCGAAGGGAGACCTCACATAAGAGTCAGGTGACTTATGTGAGCTCTCCGGACGGGCCGGTGTTGTAGAAAGGTTAGCGATTGGATTGAAGGACGAAGTATGCCACGGACGATCGGGACTATTGAGTTACTTGGTCATTCAACTGACATAGCAAGCAGCCAGAATGGACGAGAGATTCAACAAACTGCGTAATGGCACAAGTCAAATCCATTAATTAGAAAGGACGATAAATGGTGCTGGACAATTTATATAAGCTATCTAATGCTGTAAGCCGATCAATTAGTCCTGAGAACTTCACGGGAGGGAAAGGACAAGGGGGTAAGGCGACTGAAGGGACGGGTGCTGATGCATCCGCAGACCTGGGAAAAGGGTGGAAGGTGAGCCCCAGCGTGAAATTAGATTCGAAGTCAACTTTCACATTGGGAGAGATAGATGGACCCGGCGAAATCAAGCATATCTGGATGACTGCCACAGGTAACTGGCGGCTGTTGATCTTCCGAATTTATTGGGACGGTGAAGAAGAGCCTTCAGTGGAGTGCCCTGTCGGGGATTTCTTCTGTATGGGATGGGGTAAATACTCACCATTGCAGTCATTGGCGGTAGCTGTTAATCCTGGGAACGGTTTCAATTGCTACTGGCCTATGCCTTTTCATAAGAAATGCAGAGTAACGATGGAGAATATTAGCGACCATGATGTGATTCTATACTACCAGATCGACTATATCCTCTCAGATATTCCGGATGACGCGGCCTATTTTCACGCAACATTTAACCAGGAGAATACCGTCTCTTACAAGAAAGACTATGTGGCGGTTGAGAATATTCGCGGCAGAGGTCATTACGTCGGGACATATCTTGCGCTGGAAGCGCGCAGCAATGGATGGTGGGGGGAAGGCGAATTTAAATTCTTCATGGATGGGGATGATAAGTTCCCCACCATTTGCGGCACAGGTGCAGAAGACTATTTCTGTGGCTCTTACAGCTTTGAGACGAGAAAGGAAAGTACACCCGGTGTAGAAACAGTTGAGTACACCGAATTTTGCAGTCCATACAGTGGACTGCCGCAAGTAATACCTGGAGATGGCCATGACAACATAAAGGAGCGGTTCGGTATGTACCGGTGGCATATCGTCGATCCAATACACTTCAAAGATAGTCTGAAGATTACGATACAGGACTTAGGATGGGGGGCTGACCGGAAATATCGCCCCAGAGAGGATCGGATTTCTTCCGTTGTGTATTGGTACCAGACCGAACCGCATATTCCCTTTCCAAAGCTGCCGCCAAAGAGTCAGTTGGAAACAAACTGAACGTAATGAGATACCCTTTCAAATATTACTGACTCCAGGTTACGGAGAACGGCGGACTGCGACCTGAAGCTTCTTGCTGAATTAACAAGATGGAGAGACACGATATATGAAGATGACTTCTTTTTTCAGCGGCTTGATTTGTTTCTCAATCCTTTTCGCGACGATAGCATATTCGCGAAATCGGGAAACTAGAATAAACATCTGTGGCACTGCTGGCAGTGACCTGTGCGTGCTCCTGCGCAAAAATGGTATAGGCGTAAACGTTTACCCCAATCCTCGTGAAGCGATTACACATGCCAGCGAAGGATCAGGCGTATTCGTCTTGGCTGACGCCTATCCGAAAGGGAAAACATCTATGTCCAATAAGCTCCTCAAAACTGCGAAAGAGAAGGGGCTAAGGCTTTACGTAGAATATCCCGGTTGTTTGCCCGGATTGGACATCCGGGATACGGTAATAGCGACGAGGTGGGAAAGAGGTGTGGTTGTTTCCAAAGTATTTGGGAAGAGACTCAGCCCCATGAGCATTCTGGGAATTGGCGGTTGTCACGTTATACCTGCAAAGGTCAAGGATCCATTGGTAGTATTGGGCAGGGTTGCCGGTCTTGACAAGGCTGCGTACGGACTCAAAGGCGTCAAAACTTATCCGATCCTGTTTCGAGAAAAAAACATGCTGGTAGCAATGACCCGGTTAAGCAGCTTTGCAACCGGGCGTTATGAACCGCAACCCTACTGGAAGGCTCTGTGGCAATACATTCTGTCATGGGTATCCGGAGATAAGAACATCAGGCTTCATCGGTGGCTTTCCTATGTCTCTCCAATGTATGGGAAGAACGTACCTCTTCCGCCGGATGCAATGCAAACTTCCATACGCGAGGGGGTGCAGTGGATGTTCAACGGACATTTCTTCGTCGACTCCGCCTGGAACAAGCTGTTCTTAAAAGACCAGGGGACATCCGCATATCCTTTAGGACCGCCCGTCGGCAGATATTGGCCGAATGGGAACGGCTCCCTCGGAATTTTCGAGGGACAACTCTCACATATTCTCTATAACGGGTCTCAGCAGATTCATTATTGGGTGCGGGCCGACAATCAGGGGCAGGTTGCCTATGCTCTTGCGGCTGCCGGGAATTATTTTAAAGAGGAACACTACTACAAGATCGCATCCAACCTTGCCAATTTCATTTTCTATCATTCCAATCTCAGGTCAGGTCCCAAGAATGACAAGAATAGTCCGGCCTTTGGTTTTATCGGCTGGGCCACAACCACTCCTGATGTTTTTTATGGCGATGACAATTCCAGGCTTCTGCTTGGGCTTATCGGGGCTGAAGCTTACCTGAAAACCGACAGATGGAACAAGCAAATCGCCGAATGCATAATGGCGAATTTCAGAACTACTGGCAGAGAAGGATTCCTTCGAGATCGAATCGAACAAACCAAGCTTCTGAAGCACGGATGGAAATATTACTGGGACCAGAATCTTATCAATCCACATCCGCATTTTGAGGCATGGATGTGGGCATGTTACCTCTGGCTTTATCACGAGACTGGCTACAAACCCTTGCTAACGAAGACCGAGAACGCAATACGTATCACAATGCAGGATTATCCGAAGAAATGGATCTGGACGAACGGGTTGCAGCAGGAAAGAGCACGCATGATTTTACCGTTGGCATGGCTGGTGCGGATCCAGGATACGCCTCAGCACAGGAAATGGTTGAATGAGGTCGTCTCCGGCATGTTGAAGTATCAGGCCCCGTGTGGCGCCATAGAGGAAGAACTTGGTACCCCGGGGAAAGGATTCTGTCCACCCCCGAAATCGAATCAGGCTTACGGAACGGGAGAGGAGCCTTTAATATTCAGGAACGGCGAGCCAGTATCGGACATGTTATATACCTGTAACTTCGCTTTGTTTGCTTTGAATGAGGCTGCGCACGCCACGAAAAACAAGAAATACGAAGCTGCCGAAAAGAAGCTTGCCGATTTTCTTATCCGCATCCAAGTGCGAAGCGCAAAGCATGAAGCTCTTAATGGTACCTGGATTAGGACCTTCGACTTCGGCCAATGGGATTACTGGGGATCAAATGGAGATATCGGGTGGGGAGCATGGTCTACGAATACGGGATGGACGCAAGGTTGGATCGTTCCATCAATGGTCCTGTTAGAAAAGAACCAGAGCTTTTGGACGCTTACTAAGAGGTCCACAATTAAAGATGTGATGCATCAAACCGTTAGAATCATGTTCGGAAAGAATGCGCGATTTTGACCGACAATCACAAAGGTCGTTCGCTCATTAGAGCGTCGCACGGGATGTATTCACTACATGATTGCAGTAAGAAATCTCACTGATGACGAAAGGAAGAGCTGCTCATGCATACATTTCACGAGGAGAACGCCGCTTATCAAACGAGAGTATCACTGTTGGGTACAGTCCTTTTGCTCACCCTGTTTGTGTCGGTGTCCTTGGCTCAGAGTTTTGCTCCCCCCGAAACGAGAGGCGCATGGATACCCTCGCGGTCTTTGCCAACAGACTCAGCGGGAATAGTTGCTATGGTCAAGAACTTGAGCTCGGCTAATTTCAATGTGATCTACGCCGCCGTCTGGGATGTCCACAGTAACGAAGCGGGAACCATTTATCCAAGTAATGTCGTAAAAAATGCGGGCGGTCCGCTTCAGTTTCCGTCTTTTGTCGGAGAGAATCCCCTTCAAACACTCATAGATGTCGCTCACAAATACGGTATGGAAGTCTTTGCTTGGTTTGAGGGGGGAGGGTCCTTTGATATTAGCCTGGCCAATGATTCGACGGACCTTCCCACAATTCTGAGGGCAAACCCCAGCTGGTCATACGTCCAACGTGATACTGCCAAGGATTTTGAACCTACTTCAGACGGTTACTTCTTCTCGCTTGATCCAGGCGTTCCTGCAGCGGACAGCTTCATTGTTAACCTGTACGCAGAACTCGCAAAGGATTATCCAAATCTTGACGGGATCGAATCAGATATAGAATTAGATACCACAGGTTCCTACTCGGCCATCGCCCGGGCCCGCTTCATGGAACAGACCGGACAGCCCGATCCGTTGACTCTGCCTGATGACGATCTTGCGTGGCTGGCCTGGCGGCGCGAACAGATAACCGACGTGGTGGGGCGAATATATAAGGCTGTAAAGGAGGAGAACCCGAACTGCGTCGTCAGCGGCACTGCCATTCCGCCGTATATGTCCAGCACCATGCTTGAGTCTTGGGGGACATGGGTAAAAGACGGATATGTGGACATGCTGGAGCCGATGCTCTACGTAAGCAACAGCAGCTTTCCCGGGCAGATGACCGCCTGTAATGATTCAATTCCGCCTGGGTTCGAGCTCTCTGCGGGTATTGCACTCAGTTCTGCAGGGACGGTCGCAAATACCATTTCTCAAATAGAGGACGCGAGGAATGAAGGGGCCGCGGGCGTTACTATGTGGTACTACGGCGCCGCTTCGCGTTTCGGATCTCTATTGTATTACCCTGATGCCCTTGCGGAGTTGAAGTCTGCAGTCTTTCCCGCAAAGACTCTTCCAAGTTTTGATGACATACTTGTCGACAATTCAACGCCAGGGCTCTTTTCAAAAGAAGGCTCGTGGACTTTAATGACAGGCGGCTATGGCGACGTTTACCTGCCGCGTGGCGGATACGGGCCGACTTATTATGAATCGACGCCGTCGAGCGCAAACACTGCAACTTATACATTTAGGACTCTGCGAAGCGGAAGTTATTCACTGTACGGATTTTGGGTCGGTGACAGCAGCTCAAATTGTAAGACGACGTTGGTCGATGTCACTTACGGATCCACTTCGAAAATCGACACAATAAACCAATCGCATGGACTCAACCAATGGAATCTGGTCGGTGCATTCACACTGAACTCAGGTGACTCGGTTCGGGTAACGGTGAGCGGGATCGGAAGAGGAAATGTCATTGCGGATGCCTTCAGGCTGCGAAGAGGGCTTGCAATGCGGTTAGAAGATGAGGCGGTACCGGATAGTCAACAAGTGTTGCTTAAATTCAACCAATTTCTTCTCAGCCCATTACCATCGTGTACCCGGGTATATGTCGTACCGCCTCCTAACGGCCATGACAGCACGGCTTCAGCATTCGTCGATAATGGCGACTACTCAGTCTTGCACATAGTTGTTCCGCAGTTGAGAACAGGCGAGTTGTACACTCTTCAGGTGGACGACCTCGTAAGTGCGAACTTTGACACGTCCGATTTGGCGACGGCGATAATGTACAATCCTGACAGTTCTTTCGTTGAGCTGGACGATGGCGTGCCCGGTGAATTTACGACGATGGGTTATCCATGGATAACAATAAACGACTCCGCGGCAGTCGGCGGATCGTGCAGGATCCTAAAGCAATCGACGAGCATTGCTCGAGCGCAATGGGCTCCGATTCAGATTCATAGGAGTGGGTATTACGATGTTTATGCGAGTGTTCCAAAAGTCCCCATACCCTTGTCGGATAGATGCGTATACCTGGTTTTGGATCAAAATGGGACGGATTCGGTTGTAACTTCGCAGCAAAATGCTGTGAGCGGATGGCTACACCTTGGATCATTTGATTACAATGCAGGTGAAACAGGAGGGATTATGCTTTCGTCCGTGCCGGGAGCAGATACCAATCGGTATTTGGTCGCGGATGCAATCTTGCTGAGAAGTACGGTCAACGTTACAGGCATAGGGAGAGGTGCGGGCACGCCCGTCGCGTTTCAGTTGCGGCAGAACTATCCAAACCCGTTCAACCCTTCGACCGCTATCCGGGTGAGCTTGAGCCATGCGGGAACGATGAGCCTGAAGATCTATGATGTCCTTGGTCAGCTGGTAAAGGTGGTCGCGGATGGATACAAAACTCCGGGCACTTACACTTTCAATGTGAATATGAATAATCTCGCCAGCGGAGTCTATTTCTACGTCCTCCGTCAAGGCGCGAAGGTCATGACCAGAAAGATGATGCTGTTGAAATGAGAGATGAACACTAACAGTTACGACTAAAATGGAGAAACACGATGAGTGCCTTAAGGAAGATATACAACACAAGATCGGTGGAGTCTAAACTTGAGCAAAGATTGACAAGCACATCAAAAACGTTAGTTGAAAGGAGCTTGTCATGAAGAACAACATGCGAAAGCATATACTTGGATTCTTGGCGGTATGTATTATGGGGGGATTCTCGAATGTGAGTGCACAGGCAACGCATAGAAGCGATGCGATTTGGGCGCGTGCCATCCCGCCCGGTACGATCAAGCTCACCGGAAAACTTGAATCGCAAGCATGGGCTATGGCGGACTCCGTTCACATATATTACGGCAAAAGTTCCGGGTTGCCGGGGAGTGGATGGGTAGACTATGCCCAGAATCAACCCACAGATCCAATCCATACGACAGTAAAATTTCTCGTATGCAAAGACACGCTCTACGTTGGAGCATGGGTACCCGACAGTACGATCGGCGGCGGAAAATGGCCGAATTTCGACGGATTCCTAGTGAATATATACGACATCAAAACTGGCATGGCTGAAGCACACGAATACTTTTACGGCTGGCTAACAAATTCCTGGGGCAATCCGAATACGGGAAAAGTTGGAGCGATGCCGAGCAAACTCAGTCTCTCCTCGAGTGACACGACATGGCAGGCTGCCGCCTTTGTTTACGGGACAACAAACTCCGATACCACCGCCAACGGAACTTTCAGCCCCGACACCGGCTATTCGGTTGAAATGCGGTTTTATCTGGGAGCACGCGGTTATCACATAGACAATCCCAATGGCGGCGTAATCCTGTTCAGCATGGCAGAATACAATGCAAACGATATGTGGCCTCTCGAACCCAACAAGTTCAGCGATGCCAAAGCTTGGATCCAGGGAGCGTGGAGTTCTACAGAAGCGTATGACGCGATGAGGATATATACCAACCCGAGCGTTACGATAAGCTCCGGCCAAGAGCCCGTCATTCCTCCAAGTTACGACATTCCGAACGGTGAGAATTTCCAGCCGCCTGCAATTTCTGGCAACATGGCCGATACCATCTGGAATCATTTGAAAGGTTTCAAGATTGAATACGGAGATTCCTTGCTAAAGGCAACGTACCATGGTGCAGGTGGCTACCTTAGCGGCCAATATAACCACATGATCGACGGTAAAACCCAGCCATTGCTCGATACGGCCTCGGCGACGATTAAGACTTTCTTCATCGGAGACACATTATTTATTGGAGCTAATGTGAATGACAAGGATGTTACAACCAATGATGGCATCGGAATTACAATCGATGACGATACATTGCAGGGTGCCAGCCATGAGCTGAAGGTGTGGGATCTAAAAATACGACCAGGCCTCTTCGACCAGGGGCGATCGGGCTATGCGGTCCTGGGCGGTGACGGGCCATACTTGAGCAATACGCTTGATGCCGTTAAATATGCATTGATGCTGAAGCCCGAAACCTATGTTAACAATCCCAGCAATGTCGGGTCCGGTTATCAAGTCGAAGCTGCAATCGATCTTACTAAACTCGGGTACCCCGCGAATCTCGGCGATCATGTCGTATGGCTTGGCGTCGATTTATACGATTACAATGCCTACTCCGATACCTCGAAGAACACGTATACGGAAGCCTGGTGGTACCGTCGCAACAGTGTCGCGAATGACACCGGAGCCGTTGGCCCCGCCTGGTGTTACATGGATCCGGCAAATATGGTAACCGGCATATTGTCAAATCAGAGCTCAGAGCTACCTACGAAGTTTGAATTGAACCAGAACTACCCTAATCCCTTTAACCCGACGACGCAAATAGACTATTCTGTGCCCACGAGCGGTCAGGTTAACCTCTCTGTGTATAACGTCCTTGGTCAGAGAGTGGTAACCTTGTTTTCCGGCTTGCAAAGCCCAGGTACCTATGTCGTGACTTTCGACGCGGACAAATATGCGAGCGGAGTCTATTTCTATCGTCTCGAAGCAGGCAACGTCGTGATCACGAAGAAGATGGTACTTATCAAATAAGCGGTGAACGATATATTCATCGGAAATATCATGTTTTTTTTAATAGTTCTCACGAGGCTATCAAGACCATTACTAGATGCTGTGCTCTAGCTCCCGTCGGTCATTCGAGACCGATGGGAGTAATTACTGATACAGGAATTACGGCAATGGGAGAAACGGCATTGGCGGAGGCTGAGAAACCTGCGGGTGGGAAGACAATACTTGATTCGTTGGTTTCTCGGCTCAGGGAACGAGGACGATTTTATGAATCTATAAATATCATGCCGACGGGAATACGGATAGGTGTCTGCGGAACAATGGAAAGCGACGATGGTGAGCTGACGGCCTTGGTCTCCGTAATACTAGGATTGCGGAGCGTAAACGTAAGAGTTGATTTGCAGTACAGTGGCGCTAACACTCGGGCCAAAATTTGAAAGGGTGATCAATGTTCAACTCGACTTCAAGAAAAGTGAGTCCGGCCTTATGGATGCCAACATTATACACAGCAGAAGGGCTTCCTTTTGTGATCGTGAATACTGTGTCGGTTCTCATGTACAAAGATTTCAGTCTGATGCTGAAGAGCAAGGGGCTCCCTGGAATTCCTGACAGCCAGATCGCTCTTTTTACGACCCTTGCTGCTTGGCCCTGGATGTTGAAACCTCTCTGGGCACCATTTTTAGAAATGTTCAAGACTAAGAAGTACTTCGTAGTAATCACGGAGTTATTGGGTGGAGTCGGCCTCGGTCTGCTTGCTCTTGTCCTAGCACTTCCTGATTTCTTCGTCGTGTCGCTTATCCTCTTTTCCGTGATTGCATTCAACTTCGCGACTCATGACATTGCTGCGGACGGAGTGTACGTGACTACCCTTTCTGAGAAAGAGCAATCTCAATACGTTGGGTGGCAGGGCGCCTTTTACAATGTCGGAAAAGTGTTGTCGGAAGGTGTATTTGTGATGCTTGCAGGATATCTGGAAGTAAGGATCGGCGTAAAGGGAGGATGGATGGTTGTAATGATGCTTTTCGGAGCGTTTATGGTCCTTACAAGCTTGTACCATGCGAAAATGCTTCCTACGGGGGGCGCCTCAACTCGTGTAACCACGATAAGGGCAACGTCGGAAAGGTTCGGCAACGTGGTCAAAGATTTCTTCCGGAAGAAATATATCTGGTGGGGAATCATTTTTCTCGTTTTATATCAGTTTGCCTCAGGACAAGGTATTAAGATATTTCCCCTATTCCTGCGAGCCCCAAGAAAGAGGGGAGGGCTAGGTTTACCGCTTGAGGAGATAGGTGTGATCTATGGTTTTTTCCCTCCGATGGCATTTATCCTTGGTTCAATTCTTGCCGGGTACTACACCGCTCGACGCGGTCTTAAGAAGTCTTTGTTGATATTATGTGTCTTTTTCAACGTACCATTCGCGGCATACGCATTTTTGGCGATTACCCAACCGGTAAACGTATTAGTCATTGGCATAGCTTGTGTCGTTGAATACTTCGGGTACGGTGTTGGATTCGTCGGTATGATACTGTTTATCATGCAGCAAATAGCGCCTGGAAAATATAAGACAGCTCATTATGCATTCGGTGGGGCCGTACTTGTATTTGGCACAAACCTCTTCTCGATGTTCAGTGGATATGTAAGTGACTTCCTTGGATACAAGGAATTCTTCATATGGGTTCTGATAGCAACATTACCGTCATTCTTGATCTCATGGTTCGTGCCTTTCAAAGAGATCGGAACTGAGTCGACGCAAACTCATGGGGAGATTCGGACTGCAGAGAAGTGAGTCCGAGACCATCCCTTTCTTGAAACATTAAGTGGATTACGCTCGGATATAGCGTAACCACGGATCCTCTTACAATTCAAGATCTGCTATCGTGATTTTTGATTGGCAATAATGTATAAGGTTAGTGTGTGTAAGTCTTCGAAGTCAATTGGATAAATCAGCAATCCTGCCAGGTGATGGTTATTGAGTAATTGCTTGCGATAAGTTTTAAAGTCTTCTTCGTTTCGATGTTCTTCGTTTGATACTTCTCTCTTCTGGCAATTATCTCGTCCTTCCTTCCAAAGTACACATCGGCCGGCCTCACGTTGTCCAGCGTATTCTTACTCTCCCATAGCCCTTCTCCTTTCCTGTTTAAACGGACCAATTCAATCTCCTATTCTTGCTCCCGTTTCTGTCGGCAGGCTATGAAGTCTAACAGTGATGAGCTAAACTGTTCCTTGGTGTTAATTCCGTCCGAAAGTTGCACATAATTCCGCGGAAAATTGCACAGTTGAAGATACCTATTTGTTAATGGTGTCGAGGGCCACTTTATTCCCTGTACAAGTCTATTCTGGGCCATATCTCAACTGGAATATCTCATGCTTTGCGGCAAATGGAAAAACACTCTTTGCTGGAGAACTTCGAGGACTACTTCGATCAACTGATTATGGGACGACCTGGGCCCTTATAGATTCCAATAATTCCGTTTCAAGTCTGCTGGTGAAGAAGGGGATTCTCTATCAGGCAAATGAATATGGCAGGGGCGTCTTTGTTTCATCTGACAATGGGAATTCATGGAGCTGGCCAGACTCGGGGTTGAGCGACAAATATGTCAGCTCGCTTGCAGCCGTTGATTCCGACGTTTTTGCCGGGACTTATTATGGAGGCGGTGTGTTTCGCTCCACCAACGATGGAACGACATGGAAGGCCGTGAATAGTGGCCTTACGAACCTGTGGATATACGGGCTCGCTACCATAGGGTCAAACCTGTTTGCTGCGACCGGTGACGGGATATTTGTGTCAACAGATAGGGGAACAAGTTGGACCCCAGCATTCTTGCGCGCCTCCGGAACCTCAGTAACATCTATGACAACTTTTGGCGGGAAATTGTTTGCTGCGACAAACGGCGGGATCTTTTTTTCGTCAGATCAGGGCGCCGATTGGACCTCCTGCAATCTGGGCATCCCTAGTTTTCACACCTACGACATAGTGGCCGACGGTTCGAACCTGTTTGAAACCAGCCCCGAAACAGTTATTATCCGTATAATCCTAAAGCACGCACCGGACAGGAAAGCAAGATTTGAATTGTGATTCAGCAAGAACATCTCCGCGAAGTATCATTGCGTTCAGCTTGCTGCTGTCAGCCCTGTCGTTTATGGGTTGTGCGGGGCCCAAAGCGGTCGCGACGAGGCAACAACCTCCCGGAAATCTGAGAATCACTTACTATATCCAGGCGGACACCAGTTCCGGGGTCAATCTTCCGTCTCCCATCAAACGTCCCGATCCCGTGTACCCCGGCCTGGCGATACTGGCAAAAATCTCCGGAAGCATCGTGGTTAGAATCTGGGTCGACGCGCATGGTGTCGTCCAAAGATCGCTCGTTATCACATCATCACACCCAATATTCAATAAGCCAGCCATTGACGCCGTCATGAAATGGAAATTTGCGCCTTTGATGTATGGCGGAGTCGGCAAACCTTTTACTGCGATTGTCCCATTCAAATTCATCCTGACACCCGATTACAATTGGGAAGTGCAAGTGCCGCATTGAACTGTCCGCATTGCTTCTTGGCATCTTCATCCGGTCACTGTTCCAGAAAGGAGGGCTCGACTCTCCACGGCATCCAATATTCCACAAATATATGTGAGGCAAGAGAATGCAGTCACGGTATGCGATAGTTTTACTCATCATTCTACCGTTCCTCTCCGGCAATGGGAACGGATTCCGGTTTAAGGTGGCCTTCAAGGCGAATAAGGTTTACCGGACGTCGATAGTTACCATTAGCGACGGGACGGTAAACTACAAAGCCAGCAAGGAAATCCTGAACGAGCTGAAATCCCGCGGAGCCACTTTTCCAATAGTGACGAGAAAGAAGCAAACGATCGTCATGGTTTCACGGACAGGCACTATCGATAGTCGCGGAGTCATTCCCTTTTCAGATAGGGTCGACAGCGCTTCAGTCATCCAGTTTGTCAACGGGGAGCTGCAGGCGGAGAAGCCGCGGATGCCCATCGATACAAGTTTCAAGATGACCGGCTTTATCCGAAACGACAGTATGATAGTTGAGGATATCGAAGGACGGAACATGAATCCCATGATTAAGAAATCCGTGAAGTCGATGGTCACACAAATGATTAAGTCCGTTAAATTTCCCGACAGATCGCTTGAACCGGGCGACAGTTTTGTTCAAACAGTTCCGCTTACTATCCCGCTAGGCCAACTCGGTGAAATAGGCATGACCATCACGACCAGGTATAAGCTCAGGCAGATCACGTCGGGACTCGCCGATTTCGATATTGACCAGAAATACGATATGGCGTCCAACTCCGACAGTCTGAAATTTACCGCTTCCGGCGCAGGCAAAGGGAAAATGGAGTTCGACACGCGAGAGGATTACATAACGCTGATGGATACCCGATCCTCGATGACAATGGTGGCACATGTAGGGCCCCTCGACATGGTCGTGGAGTCCAAGGACCGGTCGGATATCTCCACCACAATTACGGGGAGGTGAAGCTCCCGCGTCAGAATACCCCAACATGTCACCCTTCAACCTGCATCCCGCCTGCCTGCTGGCAGGCAGGGCAGGCAGGTCTGTCGGCACGCTTATGCGTGCCTTCGCATTCAGGGTGACGTGGCTTTAGTTGCCGGAGGAGTGGCTGTCGCCCTTCGACTCATCCGTCCCTTCTGGACGAAGTGACGGATTCGCTCAGGGTGACGAATGTTGTTGTTGCAGTTCGATGAGCTACCCGCTCCTTCTATTTCTACATCCCGGAGTAGTGTTACATGGTTTCAAGGGACCTAGATGTAAAAGATACGTTAGCTCGAGTATAACTGAATATCTTATCTCGGTAATGAAAGGCTACACCGGACCCCTTGAGTTCGGGTTGCGATTGCTCAACTAGAGCTCTAATTTATTGCTGGTGCCTCAATTGGGGAAGGATATATGAGCAAGATTGTGGTCTTGATAATGATTGTATTGCTTGTTTCAGGATGCAACTCAGGTAGTAATCCCACAGGAGCGGAAACTAAAGGGGGATGGGCCATTACATCTCCGATGAATTTCGCAAGGTCCGGTCATACTGCAACACTGTTGGAGGATGGAGATGTGCTGGTTGCGGGAGGCGATTCTACCGGCCGGACATGCGAAGTCTTCAATCCACAACTTCGTCGATGGGTAGTGACCGGTTCGATGATTAGTGGGCGAGAATTTCATACGGCCACACTGCTTCAAAATGGAGACGTCCTTGTCGCGGGAGGGTATGATGTCAAGACAAACAGGACACTGGATAGTTGTGAAGTCTATGATCCCCGAACAGGTTTGTGGATATTTACGGGGCTTATGCATGTAGCGAGAAGAAATCAATCGGCAACTCTTCTGCCAAATGGAGATGTGCTGGTAACAGGGGGATCGGATAACGGGGGCGGCAACAAGCTGAGTTCAGAGATCTATGATCCTAAAACCGGGCAATGGACAGTGGCAGCAAGTATGCAATATTCGAGATCAAGTCAAATCGCTGAATTGCTCCCAACCGGTCAGGTCCTTGTCGCAGGAGGGTATGGAGTCTACGAATCGCCGGCCGAATTGTATGATTACCAGAGCAACAGATGGCAAACAACCGACTCGATGGCTTCCAAATATTCATCGGCTGCGGCGATTCTCTCCGATGGTGAGATACTTGTCAGCGGAGGCGAATGGGGGTCTCCAAGCCAATCGAGCGCAATTTACGACTATCGGCAGGGTAAATGGAAATCCGTGGGCTCTCTTCTTATCGGAAGGTATTTTCACACTGCGACTACTCTTTCAAATGGCGAAGTTCTTGTAACGGGTGGATTCACAGGCTCCTACTTAAGCGAATGTGAAGTATTCAATATCCAAGACTCTTCCTGGTCAACGGCGCCATCGTTGCTGACTGCCAGGGGAATGCAGACAGCGACACTCTTGAATGATGGTACAGTGCTGGTTGCCGGTGGATATAACGGAATTAGCAACCTTAAGGAATGTGAAATCTATTCCCCCTAATGCAAGGACTGATGTTTGTAAGCGTGAGGCAAGCCTACCGGACTCCTTTCACCCTTCAACTATGGTTGGATCCGGATCGCAGGCACGTAATTACCCTCCCCTTTGGGACTACATCTATTGTGGATCAAGTACCGGATGAGCACCCGGCTTCGGGCTGGCATGTTTTGCGCGATGGTGTTCGAAAGAACCGAGAGTCTGTACATTCCCGCTTTTTTGAGTGATATAGGCGTTGTTCTGGTCAATACGGTCTCCTTTCTCTCCCGTTGTCGACTTCGTCCGGCATTGCTATTTAAAGGCAGCATGGAACTATTCCTTTAAGGCTACTGCTAGAATCCCAGTCATGATCTACGCGGCGACCATGATAGACGGAAATTCCTCGGCAGTCGAATTTGAAGATTATCGTTGAGCCTTCGCAAACCTTGATTTGCAGACAAGGCTCGCAATGAGGATCCTGCCGTATTCCATTTCCGGATCGTCTTTTATTGTTGGGTAACGAGGGGCTGCCTGGGTCCTTTCCAGTGCGCCAGAGTGACATGTGTTCAGATCGGAGGAGGAGGAGCACGATGTACAAAACGTTTACGGGTTTCTTTACTGTTCTAGCTGCCATATTCTCATTGGTGTGCAGATCGCAGGCGCAGTGGACTCAGACCGGTGGCCCGCCAAGTGAGATTACTGCCCTCGGCGTCAACGGCAGTGACATATTCGCCGGCACTATTTACGGCGCATACATTTCGACCGACAACGGGAGTAACTGGACTGCCATAAACAACGGACTGGGCATTCCTCCGAATTCGATGCAGGTCAATTCGTTTGCGTTCAGCGGAGGCAGTATCTTTGCAGGAATGAACGGCGGAGTGTACCTGTCGACCAACAACGGTTCGAACTGGTGGTCTGTCAGTTCCGGGCTCAACTACGCAACCGTGAACGCACTTGCCCTCAACGGCAGCGATCTCTTTGCCGGGACCGTCAGCAATGGACTCTATATCTCCACCGACAACGGCACAAGCTGGACCGCCGTGAATTCGGGACTTACCTCCACAAGCGTCTATTCACTCACGATTTTTGCCGGAAAGCTTTTTGCAGGAACTAACTACCGTTTCTATAATTCTTGTCCCCTGCCGTCTTCCTTTCATACCGCTCTCTGCCGAGGTGTGCCGTCAGCTCAAGTGATATAACGTGTTCTACCGCTGTCTCGCACGCCCTCTTTATGTCTATTCTGAACATATCGAACATTCTTCCCGGATCTCTCATGATCTCCTAGAACGCTTCCTCAACTTCTGTTATCCTTCCTTCGTACGAAAGCTGCATCGGATGTATCGGCACTTCGTTCTCCGGGTTCGTATCTGGCTCCGTCAGGTTTTGCTCTTCGATATTTTGTTCTGGGTACATGGTGCATAACTCCTTTCTTTTTTATCTTAGAAATGTCCTAAAGGATTGTGCGCCATACCCTCTTCAATTTCCACAAACTAAATTACACTACCTTTTCACGCGAAAGAGTGTTCAGTTTTCAGTCGGTAAAGACAAACAGGCGGGTGGATTAGCCAACTTATAATATTTTCTCCCGTTAGTGCTACTTCTGCGACAAGCGACCATTATTAGAGTCCCTGGACGCGAAATAGAACAACTCCATGCGGTGGAACGGTCGCACTGACAGTGGTACCGTCTATCTTGTCCATCCGATTTGTCCACAGGTTGTCCTGAGAATAGCCTTTCTTATCTTCGGGAAGACCTAAGGTCGATACTTGAATGGAAATTTTCTCCGCCTTCGCCCCGATGTTAAATAAGCCGACGATCACGTCTCCGTTTGGTTCCATCTTGGCAAATACCTGCCGGCTGCCGGTGTTGACAAGTCTTTTGGCAGCGATCCCATCCTGGTCAACAGCGAGGACTGCGGTGTTCTCAAGGTATTTTTGCAGATCCTGCTGGTTGAGGTGAGTAAGATCAACGCCGAGAATGAGAGGAGATGATGCAAGAGCCCAGAGACTAAGTTGAGTCTCTCTTTCGTCCGGAGTAAGTCCGTCATTGTTTCCATTACCTATTTCGATCGCGTCATAGTCGTTGTAACCTCTCGGACCGGCAAAAGGCTGCCATTCGGCCGCATACTCGAAACGTTTCTTTACATTGGCCCAACTTGTCAGAGGGTAGCTGCTACCGTCTTTCTCAAGATTATAAGCTTCGATATCCGGTGCGAATTCCCATTGAGTAGCGTATTTTATCAATGTCAGAGCGATGTCCCGCGTGTAGCTTCCTTGCGTGATGTCGAGCATCATCGGCCGCCCGCTCTGTTGTATTGCTCTCGACCATGCTTTTATGTCACCGGTATTTCTGTTTGTTATACCGTCGAGCTTAATGAAATCAACACCCCATTTTGCGAACATATCCGCCCATGAATTGATGAACGCCTGAGCTCCGGGTTTGTTAAAGTCGATACCTACCATGCCGCCGCAATTGTAGTTGTTTTCTTTCACAGACGGCTCCGCAATTTGGTCAGCCGTGTACGGAGTCCCTTTAATAGGTGTGTTCTTACTTACTGCCTGCATCGAAATGCCCGGAGTAACATATATACCGAACTTCAGTCCCAGACTATGGACGTAATCGGCAACTACTTCTATGCCATTAGTGTCGTTGTGTGCCGGGAATTTTGTTGGATCGGTCACCCAGCGGCCATACGGTCCAACGTCGGGGCCCTGCTTACCTGAACATACATACCAATAATCATCAAGGTTTACGTATTTGTATCCTAGTTCCTCCAAACCACTCTCTTTCAGAGCAAGGGCCTGCTTTTCGATCTTTGCTGCCGTGGGATGCTTTCGGATAAAACTCCAGCTACTCCAACCGAGCACAGGCTTCTGATTGAGACAATTAATTCCCGTTTTGTCTTTCTGTTGTCCGTATACAAAAGCCACGTTACCCATTATGAAAATTATTGCAAGTGCAGCCGTGAAGGCATATGTCATTCTTCTTATGGAAATCATTTTCCTGCCGTCCAACTTTAGTTTGTTTCTGGTGTCATCAAGTTGTTTGTGTCTTAGCACATTTGTGAATTGTCCTCGCTACCCATTTCCAAACTAAACAATCAACCCGAATCATACAATAAAAGAGATGCAGTGTCGAATGGGGGACGTCCTATCGAGCGGTTGTAACGGCTGGATTGCGCCATGCGCTCGCGGCCAATATTCTCATTCTTCGAACGAGAAGGCTGAGATACGTTACCAAATCCCCCGCCGTTCCACCATGTCGGGGAGCGGTTGCTTTGCCGTTGACTGAAGCTTGGCCAATGCGAGCATGGTCTTGAATCTACTCCTACGATAAACCGATCCAGCTATCAATCCCACCCACTCACAGCATTAACGCTTAAGGGGCATGGCTCTTCTTGGTCGTCGGACTCCTTTGAACCCCTTCCGACAAGGCCCGACTGTTTGACTTTCGTGTCACTTAGATATCTAATTGTCCACCCACCGAAGATGGCGGTAAGGCCAACTCTAGTCATCTGCCTTGATAAGGAATTTAAAAAAATTCTTACAAACCGCTTGATACTAAATAAAAAGATTATTATACTCTCTACGGTTAGAAGGAAGCGCCGTCCGACTTCGGCTTCAAGATGTTCTTGCGAGGAGTGTGGAACATCGAGAACAGGTTCACAAATCTCATGCTTGTTTTACTTTGGCAAGCCGGTGGTGTCGCGTAACTCGCCCGATGCCGCACAATCCTCATTCAAATTGTGATGAGAAATTACGTGTTCGTTGGTACGTACGGGAGTCCGGATGCGGTAACAGAAGCGACGAGCGCCGGTAGATTGAAGAGCGTTTGTATCTCATTATTCTTGTTTTCTGAGAAGGAGCCGTACTTTTGAGTGAGAGCCATGGATCGCGTTGGGCTAGGGAATCCGGGTATTGTCGCAGTTGCAAGGAGAGATGGGCTCCATTCCATGATGCGCTTCTTGTTGAAATGCCCGGGCAGAGCTATTCTCTCTTTAGGAATTTGTGATCCACGCTTTGAATGGTGCGGTTGCAAAAGGTTTGAAGGAGCTATATGAATTGCAGGCCGGAGCAACTGGAGGAAATGAAGGGGCGCTTAGTGGGGCAGTGTCGATCCTTCGGTATTCAAAATCATCCTTTGAAGCGTCCTGATTTGGAGTTGTTCATCCCTGTGGATTCTGAAACGTTCCCGCTGCCATTACTCGCTCTGTTGGCCATGCGGAGACATCATGGAAAATTTTCAACGTCATTTCATCAAAGCTTTCATACGTTTCGTTGGTTGATACGGCCTTAAGATGAATGACTTGGCTGGACATTGAGAAGATTATGAAGATGAAAGAATGGGAGGACGAAGGCAAGTGAAAAATACAGTTCTTTCTTTAAGCAGTGCAGTGCTCTCGGTTCTACTGGTCGCCGGGTCTCTCCATTGTCAAACCACCCCGGGTGGCGTGACTTCTCCGCCGAATCTTTTGCTGCGAAATTACAGGCCTAACAGTATTTATCACTTACCCTACGTTGACATTCGAAAAGCCAAGACGTTGGCGATCGACATGTATTCCACACCTCAAGCGAAATCAGAGAAACAGCTCGGTGAGTGGGTTGAGCATATGAACTCGTGTGGCATCGAGAAGGCGATTGTTTTAACAGATGCGTATGGGCGTAAGTTTGATTCGCTAAAGACGTTTTACTCTAAGTACCCTAAAAGGTTTGAGCTTTTCTGTGGTATTGATTTATCGGGTTATTACAAGCGTGGCTTTGCCGAAAAGTCAGTGAGGGAGCTAAAGCAATGCTACGCCGAAGGCGCCAAAGGCGTGGGAGAATTGGTGGACAGAAGCCGCGGTTTTGTTCACACTACCCCGCCGGCATACTGGGTACACATAGATGATCCAAGACTTGGCCCCTTGCTCGACGAGTGCGCGAAGCTAGGAATGCCGGTAAGTATCAGCATCGGCGAGCCACAGTGGTGTTATGAGCCCATGGACTCAACCAACGACGGCCTGATGGGGGCTTATTATCGCCGATTCTCCATGGGGTGGGACTACAACCTGAACCAGGAACTAGCGCATCTCGCAAGAGCGGTCGCAGAACATCCGAAAACAATATTTATTGCGGCTCATCTTGCCAACCAGATGACCGATCTCAAGAAGCTTGGAAAGTTGTTTGATAAATACCACAACCTATACGCTGACATTTCCCTTAGCTATGCGGATTTGGCAACCATTCCGAGATACGCCAGGACCTTCTTGGAGAAGTACAGCCGACAGATCCTGTACGCAACTGACATGGACGAGGGAGCGCACATGTATCATGTTACATTTACGATTCTGCAGACGAAGGACGAACATTTCTATGCGGTGAACTTGCTCAAGACTATTTGGCCGCTTTATGGATTAGGGTTGAACGATAAGACTCTGAAGAGAATATACAGAGAGAACGCGTTGAACATCCTGACAGGAAGGTTTGGAAAGTGATCCCTTTTCGTGAGCAGACCGGGCGTTACAATTTGTCTGCAAGAACATTTTATCCATCTGTACCACACCGTAGAGCCGTGCGTCTAAAAGACGGGAAGGCGCTTCCTATCGTTGAACAACAATTGGATTACACAGTCAAGGAAGAACTTACGCGGGTTAACAATCATTGGGAATTACATTATGCCAACGTCGAAAGCTTTCAAACAAAATAAGGTAAGCGCTAAGAACGAAATTAGACGCAGGCTCGTCCTCCGGGCATTGCTGGATTTCGGGCCACTTTCTCTAACGGACCTGGCCAAAAAGACAGGAATGACTCTGCCTGTAGTCTCTACCATTGCTTCCTCACTCAAGAAGAGTAAGCTGGTCGTAGAAGGTACCAATGGGACAGAGAGTCAGGTGGGGCGGCCCCCGTCAATTGTCATGTTAAATGCGGGCGCTGGTTATATCGTAGGAGTCGACATTGGCCGCCTGTCCACGAATTTCGTTGTGCTCGATCTTGGAACCAACATAGTCGCGGAGGCTAGAAGAAAGTCTATTACACTAGGGAATGACATTAAGGTCCTTGACGATTTGGAAAAAGAGATACGAAATGTCCTGAGTGAGGCAAAGGCGAGTTGGGATAAAGTGCTCGGCGTGGGAATTTCTCTGCCCGGAATGGTGAGAGGAAAACAGGGGCTGGGTGAAACGTATTTCAATTTCGGTGAGAAACCCGTTACGGAACTTTTGTCAAAGCGACTCAGAAAACCTGTCCATCTAGAGCATGACCTCGAAGCCATGGCGTTCGGTGAGCGATGGTTCGGCGCCGCCAAAGATGTGGAGAACGCGATTTGCGTCAATGTCGGCTGGGGTCTGGGAGTAGGCATCATAATCGACGGGAAAGTCTACTTTGGCCAGGATGGATATGCAGGTGAGTTCGGTCATATCCAGGTTGTCAAGAGCGGCGAACTCTGTTATTGTGGAAAGAGAGGATGTCTTGAGACTGTCGCATCCGGCAAAGCAGTGACAAGGATAGCGAAGGAGAAGCTTGCTGCAGGTGCAAAGTCAATGATTACAGAAACTTTGGAAGTGAAAGGGGACGAGATTGATGCGGAGACCGTGCTTAAAGCAGCTTCGCGGGGGGACGAATTTTCAATTGAAATTCTCGACGAAGCCGCCAAGTACCTCGGATCTGGAATTGCTGTGCTAATCAACCTTCTTAATCCGGCCATGGTAATTTTTGGGGGCGGGGTGTTCACTGCAGCCCCATATTTGTCGGAGACCGCACGAGTAAGCGCGATCAAACACTCGCTAGTCCCGCTGAGCCGAGATGTTCGATTTGTTACATCCTCTTTAGGAAGTAAGGCCGGCGCGTTGGGCGCAGCAGCGTATCTTGCCGAAGACCTGTTTGATGTTGAGAGGCTGAATCCATCGGCTTATGTATAACTGCGAACTTCGCGTGGTTAGCAATCGGGCGATCAATCCTTTTTTACCGATCGTGATGTTGAAGTGAAATATTCCTGGATACATGCTTTCATCGCACCATCGTCGACTTTCAAGCGTAACATTCATTTTGAAAAACAATAGTAGATAGCGCTTTTAAACAGAGCAGAACTCCAAGGTGACCGAAAGAAACACGAATACAGAATGACGGGAGCCTATACGGTTTGGGTAGAGTCTTATTCGGCCACGGGTTTCCGAGGAGCGGACAATATCGATATGAATGTTCATTGCTGGCTAGTCTGTGGACAAGCTCCCATCCGCGATGGCAGAACGGGAGGCAAGCGCGGTCGACTTTTTATAACACGACTGAATTTTGGAAGGATGAAATAAACTTCTTCAGAAAGTACCTGGGTCCATTAGAACATTTGCGCTGCTAAAGACAGTAACAGACAGGATTTGCAAGCCGAGCGGGGAGCGCTTGCTCTCGGATTTAGGGAGATGAAATCGTCAAAGCCAATCGTTCTTCCGCGGACAACGGCAGGAACTGCAAGAGTCGAAATAAGAGATAGCTACAATACAAATGGGTGATAGGATGAAGAATACAATCGGAATTGTCCTCGTTTTTTTTGCAACCATCGTATCTGCTGACGCACAAGTAGGTGGCTGGATGAAGGTTATCAAAAATACGGAAGTGGCTGTTAGATACTACTCTCCGGTGAAGTCAGGCTCATTCGAGTTGCTTCGCGAAAGGGAGAGCGATGTTAACCATTACGGCATCGTTAAACAATTCAGCGATAGCAGGATGAACGTGAAGCTGACTTTCAAAAAATACAAGTCTCACATTGAGCTGTTCGGCGAAGCGGTTAACCTTGGCAACCGGAATTTATGTTTTACTTTGAAAGTCATTTTCCCGCTGAGCCGGACGAGGAATGTAACGTGGAGCTATGAGCTCGACAGCACCGTGGCAGTCAGACCTGGAAAGCGAATATACTGCGACTATATCAAGGCACAGAGCGTGGTGCCGAATCATGGCAGTTTCAATGCGGAAGGTGACGACAACGGCGGTTACGGCGACAACCTCGGAACAGGCGAGATGTCCTATTATCCGTTGGCGGCACTGTCGACGAGCAAGATCGGTTATGGCTGGGGAGTTAGCATGGGAATCCCGCTTGTATTTCGATTGGCATATGAGCCCGCGTCCGGCATGATTTCTGAATTCGACCTCGCGACCTCGCCTGAGACATTCAATTTTCCCAATAGAGCATTCTTCAAGCTCTTTCTGTTTCAGTATGATCCCGCCTGGCATATGCGTGCCGCCTTCAAGAAATATTACAAGCTTGAGCCGAAATACTTCGAAAGAAGGGTGACCCGTGAAGGCATCTGGCTTCCCTTCACGCCGCTGAACGAAATAAAGAGGTGGAAGGATTTTCGATTTGCATTTCATGAGACCGATTGGGGTACGAAAGATCGAGGTCTGACTCCTCCGCGTTCTACGATCGCAGCAGACAGCCTTGCTCATGTCCTAAGCTTTCAGTACACCGACCCATGGGAGATAGAACTGCCGATAACGAAACGTGACAGTACATACGCTCAAGTCACAGGCCAGGCCATCATGCATGGAGAAATGGCAAAATACTTATGGAACTGCGCGGCTCGCGACAAGGACGGAAGGCTGATAGCGCGAAGACTTAAGACGCCGTGGAACCACACCGGCTGGGCCGTCAGTTTGAATGTAAACGCCGATCCCGACATCAAAGGACCCAATACTTACGATTTTGTCTACAAGAGACAAATCTATCCCGCCTTGAGGAAAGGTGCCGACGGTGTTTACTTCGACTGCCTCGAATGGTACTGGCAATACGATCTTGATTACGACACGACGCACTTTTCTTACGCGAACTACCCATTGACCTTTTCCTCATCGCTTAAGGATCCGAGACCGGCGCTGTGGAGCTACGCGGAAGATTACAAGATGATGCGGAAGATCGCCGATGAAATGCACATTCAGGGGAAATACGTCATGGGAAACGGATACGGCTGGATCCCATTCGAAGCTGGTCAGTTGGATCTCTTCGGCTCGGAGCTGAACTGGGATTCGAAGATCGAGACGGGGATGAAACGGCTGCAGTTCTACCGGGCCCTGTCCGATCAGAAGCCTATTGTGTTCCTTTTGAACGGGGGGATGGATGACAAGGGCTTTACAGATCCTCCATACACGGGCTACGACAACTATATGGAGAAGATGCTCTTCTTCGGATTCTATCCCTCTTTTTTCAGTGTCAATTCATCCGACAACGTTTATTGGACCGACTCGGTGAAATACGATGAAGGGAGGCCGTTCTTTAAGAAGTTCATTCCTTTGATAAAGAGAATTTCGAAGGCGGGCTGGCAACCAATTACATATGCCAGGCTGAGCAGCAAGACGCTGAGTATTGAGAGGTTCGGAACCAGAAGCAGCAACACTATCTATTTCACTGTGTACAATCCTACAGACATAACGTCTCAAGCTACAATGACTGTAGATGCAAGAGCTCTTAACATCAAAAGACTTTCCGGCGTGAAAGGTCTCGTGAAAGGAAGTGCTCTTAGATACATCAAGCGTGGGAATTCCATCGAGATTCGAATGAACGTGCCAGGTAAATCAACCCGCCTCATAGAGCTGACGAAGTGATGGATCTTAGATCCGACGAGGTGCTGCAATTAAGGGCCGTTCGATATATGGCCCACCAAATAGAAGGGTGATGGAATGAAATTAACGGCGAAAATGGAGAAGTTCGCGGCGAGAGTCGGGAGCGTGGCGCTGGTTCTGCTCGCCCTGGCGGCAATCATGTCACTGTCGATGGGAACCGGCTGGGCTCAGGAGAACTGGACACACTACATGAGGACCTCCGGCCATGGGTTGAACATGTCGCACATCGACTCGATCATCGCCCGTGCTAAGGAGTCACACGAGTTTGGCATCGAGGTCGATAATGATATAACCGGCAGGTATGCGACCTTCATGCATCCTGCGGCGAAGCTTGCCGCGATAAGAGCTATGGCCGAAAAAGCTCATGCCGCTGGCAATCACGCATTTGTCTATATCGCCGCATTCGAATGCATAACTTCTCGCGCCGACAGCGTGAAGCACAATTTGTACGGAGACCACCCCGACTGAGTCCAAAGAAATTTCAAGGGACAGCCGGCGGTGTTCGGGCATGGAATCGCGTTCTGGGTCAGCAAGGGGGACCAGGATGCTTGGCTGACACCCTATGCGCCGGGATGGCGGAAAATCTACATGAAACGTGTTAGGCAGATCGCGGCCACAGGGATCGACGGCATCTATGTCGATATACCGTACTGGATGACGTTCTATCCGGGATGGGAGAACTCGTGGGGAAGCTTCGACAAGTACACGGTCGCGGCTTTCAAGAAAGAGACGGGGCTCAACGCAATGGATATGAAGCTTGGCGACTTCAACGACCCCACGTTCGTGCAGTGGGTGAAGTTCAGGATGAGGACGATAACTGATTTCCTGGAGCAGGTGAAACAGAACATCAAGTCAGTGAATCCTCAATGCGAGCTGATACCCGAGATATATCCGGGCTTGGGCTCCGATCCGGTAACAGTGGGAGCGGATCCCTACCAGCTGGCCCCCGTTGCGGACGTGATCACCCACGAGTATCACGTAGGGAAGGTTTACGCGGCAGAACGCAGGCCGTTCAACTGGTACAATTTCATAACCGGCATCAAAACCTTCACTGCCTTTGCATACCCCAAGCCGACTTGGATTCTGAGCTATTCCTGGTACAAGGACAAGCATGTGAAGCCTTCCGCGGCGATGAAGAGCCTCTTCGCGTCTGAATTGTTTTCTGGCGCAAATGTCTGGGACGCCAAAGGATTCGTGATGTCTTCGTCCAATAACTTGTCGACGCGGAAAATTGCGTTCAAGTGGATCGAGAAGAATCAATACAATCTGTACGGCTCAAGGAGATACGACGTCGATCCGGTTGGAATTTACTTTTCGCCCGACACGCGCGACCTGTTCCCATACACTTATATCAACAGCTACAGGGGAATGATGCTTCTTCTGATGAACAATCATGTCGATTTCCAGATTGTTACACCGCGTACACTCCATGCATTCAAGGGAAAGCTGTTGATACTCGATAACATAAAATGCGTCGACAACAGAGAGATCCAATCCTTCAGGTCGCTCTTAAGGCGAGGCACAAGGTTTCTCGTTACCGGAAACAGTCTCTCGTACGACGACAACAGAGTCTTGCGTCTTGGCGATTACCTCAAGACCCTTTTCGGCGTCGAGGACACATCGAATGATCTGAAAAAGGGGGAGGTCCTTTACATGACCGGCGACCCTGGCATGACCTACTACACGCTTGCCGACAGCATGATGGACGGTTACTTCAACGGCAACCAGAACGACGGGAACAAGCTCAAGAAATATTGCGGTCTCTTCGGGGAAAAACTGTCGGCATTCTGTGATACGGTACCAGGAGTGCGAGTCCACGCCCCGCTTCGCGTCATAAGCTTTGTTTCCGACACAAGAAGCAAAACCTACATAAACCTTATGGACGTAAGGCAGCTTTCAACTGTATCCAAAGGACCAGAGAATCCCGACAGGATCACGATCTCGTACAAGAAGACCCTGGGTGGACCCTGGGTAAGAGTTACGCCATTCCTGGGAGACACTTACATTATCCAGGCAGAGAGCAAAGGCGGTGATTACTCTTTTCAACTTCCGAACTTTAGCAGAGGTGCGGTGCTCTGGTTAGACAAGGATTGACTTCAGAATTCGCTCGGCAGGTAAGTGAGCCCAGCATTAATGGAAGGTGAAAGCGATGTTTCATTGAACTGCGACTGTGCCTTCACATCCCACATACTTAATTGTGAGAAGTCTTGAAAAGCCTGTTAACCGGAATCGAGAACACCTTTAAAATGACTTTGGCTGAAGATGGACTTAAGAAATTTCGCGGCACAATAATTCAGACAAACATCCAGCTCATAAGGAGAACTTCGGCCCTCCCCAAGAAGGATTTTGCTCAAACCAATCAGCCCGCTGAGGAAATGAACTAGCAGGATCAATTACTCATGGCACAATGGATGGGGCGGAACAAACCTGACAGAGATAGAACGTCAGAAAGAATCATAATAACAGGAGGGATAATCCTGCTACCCGAAGGGCTGAAGCGAGCTGACCTGGAGATTGTGGATGGGGTGATTTCAACGATAGAAGCACACATTGTTCCTGACCACCCGTGCCAGATTGTGAACGCGGAAGGAAGATATATCCTTCCTGGGTTTATCGATATCCACACCAACGGAATTGCCGGGTTTGATTTGACCAGCGGCGTGTATGATCGGCAAAAGAAGAGTTTCACTCTCAATGAAGAAGCTTATATATCAGGATTGGACCAGGCGCTAAGAGAGTATGCGAGACGAGGTACGACGCGCGTGGTCCTATCAAGCTTAGCTTCTCCTCTCGAGGAGTTGAAGCGGGCTTTCAGCTATGCACGCGCGTACAAGGCTAGACAAACGAATGCGCCATGGGAAAGTGTACTTGGTGGTCTTTATGTTGAGGGGACATTCATGAAGTTGTCCGAGTACAGTGGGGCGCATAATCCGGATTACTTTCATGAGCCATCGGAGCGACTGTTTGATGAACTTCAGGATGCGGCCGGCGGTCTCATCAGAATTGTCAATGTGGTTCCGGAGTGGGGCGAACCGGCATTGAGACTTATCCAACACATATCTTCACGTGGAATCGTTTGTGCGGCCGGGCATACTGGTGCTACTGGCTCTCAATACTGCTTGGCGAGAAAAAGTGGGACGAAGTTGGCGGTACACTTTCTCAACGGACCGACGGGGACTTCTTTTAAGTCTTTCGACGGTGGTGGCGCAGTGGAGAGTGTCTTGCGGGCTGATGATCTGTTTGTGGAGATAATCGCAGACGGTTACCACGTTGACAAGTCTTATGTATTGGACACGATCTCTAGAAAGGGCGTTGATCAAGTCGTTGTTATCACGGACAGCATGTTTACTGCAAATTTCCCTGACATGGATCAATTTAAGGTATACGGCGTGAGTGGGAAAGTTAGCGCTGACTGTAAATTTGTAGAAGATGCAGACAAGCCAAATACGCTTTTTGGCAGTATGCTGACCATGGACGTTGCGTTCTCAAACATGATAAATTGGCTGACTGCTGGAGTGGACGGCGTGTGGGTCAAAAGGCACGAGTCAATCGGATTGGATTCTGCTATTGCACGAGCATCCGAGATGTGCAGCAAGAATCCAGCAAGAGTTCTGGGTATATTCGAACCTGCGTCGGTTTGTTACGATTCCAGTTTATCCGGATTCACGGGGAGCCTTGAATCGGGCAAATTGGCCGACCTGCTCATTGCCTCGCTTGAGCTATCCGAAGGGAAATACAGACTAAACGTAGAACGTGTATATGTCGGTGGGAAAATGATTTGAAAGCTTTTGCGAAAACAGAGACAGAGCCTATTTTAACCAATAGAATCAAAGTTGGAAAGGAAAAAGAGGATTGAGTGACCCAATTTCAAATTTCAGCATCGATAGGTTGAAGGTCGAAGTCTATGCTGACCGCCGGTCGACGGGGAGGAATGCGGCGGTGGTGGTCAGAGACAGAATTGTGAAGCTTCTTTCTGGACAGGAGAACGTGCGAATAATATTTGCAGCGGGACCTTCACAGAACGAATTCCTGGAAGAGTTATCGCTCGTTAATGGAGTCGCTTGGTCGCGCGTTGTCGCGTTCCATATGGACGAATACGTCGGACTAAAGAGAAACTCGAATGAGCTCTGGGGAAGTTACATGAAGGAGAAACTCTTCGGAAAATTGGATTTCAAAAAAGTTCACTACCTGGATCCTGAACCGCAGGAGCCTGAGGAGGAATGCAAGAGGTATGCTGCACTTATAGAAGAAGCGCCGATTGATATAGTGTGTTTGGGGATCGGTGAGAATGGGCACATCGCATTCAACGACCCTGGCGTTGCGGACTTTAACGACCCCGAAACCATGAAAATTGTCAATTTGGACGAGATCTGCAGGCAGCAGCAAGTGCATGACGGCTGCTTCGCATCGGTGGAGCAGGTCCCGAGACAAGCGATGACTGTGACCGTCCCCCCGATGTTGTCCGCCAATTTCTTAAGCATAGTCGTCCCTGGCCCCGCGAAAGCGAAGGCCGTGCTTGATACTCTGAAGGGAGAAATAACCACTTCCTGCCCGGCATCGATACTGCGGCGGCACAAAGACGCAGTGCTATTTCTCGATGTGCAATCTGCAGCGGAGGTAATGCGGCAGGGAATAGCTACTCATCATTAGTTCATGGGAAATTGATTCCTGGTCCTTTTGGAAGTTCGCGTTTGATTTCAGTCGTGAGCAGGCGATGTTACCTGTCGTTTGCAAGGTTACTTGCCGATATTTACATGCGTTCAAAAATCATTATACATCCGGCCGATCATCTTCTTCTGAAATGACTCAGGCATAAGATCATCCTTAACAAACTCTGGCGGTCTCAAAGGAAGATGGGTATCTCTAGATTGCTATGATCACCCAACTTTACTTGACTTTGAAATCAAAATGGATCGTTGGGAAGCTGTGAGCTTGGTTGGCGTATGGATGAATGCAATCGTTACAAAATGCAATGGGTAGAAGTTTTATCCTTTTGCGCCTTTCGATTTAAATAACCAGGTGATTCTATATGGGGATGAGCTCACAGGCGGGTCATTGAATATGTGCCCAAGTAGGAAAACCCCGCATATCATCAAGCTAAGCGCAACCCTGCATGCCCGAATTGCACTTCCGTGGACTATTTTTCGTGGACAGTCGTTGCCCTTCGACAGAAAGCCGGACGACGTCTTCAGTCCAAAGCTAGAAATGGGCTTTTTCACTTGGAATGCGAGAGTGATATTTAAAAAAAAGTTTTTAGAAATACCTTGACAATAATTGAAGGATATTATATAATTAGGCTCAAGTCCGAGTGAACCGTTAGTTGTGAACCAGAAGGAGCTCCTGTCACGAACGCGACGTACCAATACACAGCCCGCTCTAACCAAATAGCTCTTCAAGCAGTTCGAGGCTCGCATTTTCAGGACGCCTCGCGTGCCGCTAGCAAAACCTTCGATTTCTTTCCCAACCTCTTATCCTCTGAGCTTGCTGTTTTGGAGTCATCTAGCACGATGACAGCTCGGAAAGAATTGATAACCCCTTTCTCTTGGTTTCAAAATTTTAGGAGATACCCATGCGCATGATTACTTCCTTATCGGGAGAAGTCTTATTAATCTTACTTTCCCTAACAACCGTTGCCATGGGAGCTGACTCAAGCATAAAGGGGCGCGTTACTGACTCCGTAACGGGTGAGCCGCTATATGGAGCTACCGTCTTTCTCGTAGGTACAAGTCTCGGGGCGGTTACCGGTTCACACGGTCGCTATCTGATCCCGAGCGTCCCACCCGGGACTTATGAGATGCGTACTACCTATATCGGGTACAGAAAAGTGGAAGAACAAATAACCGTCGCTTCAGCCGCCCAGCTAGTGCGGGATGTGAAATTGGTGGCTGTTGGCGTACACAAAAAGGGTGTCGTAGTGACCGCCCTTGCCAGCGGTCAGAATCAGGTCATCAACGAAGAGCTTGCATCAAACCAGATAATGAATGCTGTTTCAGCTAAGAGGATACAGGAGCTACCGGATCAAAATGCGGCCGAATCCGTGGGAAGACTTCCGGGCATATCTGTCTTGCGCAGTGGAGGGCAGGGGACGGAACTTGTCATTCGCGGGATGGCGCCACAATACAACGAGATACAGATTGACGGAATTCAAATGGCATCATCCAATCCCACCGACCGAAGCATTGACCTGAGTGGGATCTCGTCAAACATGCTTGGAGGCATAAAGGTATTCAAAACCGTGACTCCCAACATGAATGCTGACGTAATGGGGGGAACGGTTGATTTCAGCTTGCGCGAAGCGCAAACAGGCCACTCCGGGGTCCCGACGATACATCTCCTTGCCCAGGGCGGTTACAAAAGCCTTTCTGATGCTTACAATAAATTCAACAACTACAAATATGCGGGGACGGCCGAAGAGAGGTTTTTCAATGACCGATTCGGGATTCTTGCTCAAGTCGATATTGAGCGTCAAAATCTAACTTCGAATGAATTAGGTGCCGCTTATAATCACCTCGGAAATAGTTTGACGCAATACATCACTACCGGTCTGACGTTGAGCGACATACCGAGGGATATCCAACGACGTAATGCTGCTCTAGTGATGGATTATCAACTCCATAATGGAAGCATTAAGTTCACGAATTTCCTAAGCTCTTCTCTGACTAGCGACATTACCAGGCAGCAGACATACGACGTGACTGATAATGAACTTATTTACTCGCTTTCCAATACTGGCGGCACCGGTCTGGATTTAATCAACGGATTGGAATTCAAGCAGTCTTTTTCCGCGTTTCATGTCGATGCCAAAGTGTCACAAGCGTATTCGCAGAGCGGTGGTCCTTATTGGTCCGTGGGTTTCAGTCAGCTGTCAAATGCCGGCCTGTCGCCGTTCGACAATCAGGCCAATGTCAACCCGATACAGGTTCCCAAGGCCGCAACACCGGACTTGGCGAACACATTGCTGCAATCTCTGTATGCAGACAACTCATTCTCCAAGTCGCACGTCTGGTCGGGCTCTCTTGACCTCGCCCAAGATGTCGCCTTTTCAAAATTGGTAAATGCAAAGATAGAGGTCGGTGGTATGTACAGGTATACTAACCGCTACTACGCTGTAAATGTCGCCGACGGCGGTGGTCTTCAGTTTGCCGGATCTGGAGTGGTCAATGATCTGATAATTAACATGTTCAATCTGCCGGCATCGGCCAAGTACCACATCCCCATAGGCGATTTCACCGACCCAAGCTACAACTACGGGAAATTCCTCGGTGGTACATATCAAATGACCGAGCCGCTGAATTACGGAGTCATATCCAGAATGATGGGAATGTTACAAGACAGCATTCAATATATCGCAAATAATAACGGTACCCAGGCCTTCAGCCACGATAATCTCAATTCGACAACAAACAATTACGTAGGGAACGAGAACGAGTGGGCGACATACGCGATGGCGGTGATAAATGTTGGACCGGATTTGACCATACTGCCGGGAGTTCGCTATCAGGATCTTCGGACCACCTACACCGGCGCTCGCGGCATAGAAAGTCGTAACGCGTTCTTGGTATATAACCACTACGATACAACCGCTGTCCAAAATCACGGCTACCTCCTCCCCGACATTTCTTTAAGATATAAACCGCTTTCGTGGTTCGATGTCAGGGTGTCGTATACCCATACATTGGCATATCCCTCCTACAGTTACATCATACCTAGAATTGACGTAGGCGTGGGGGCGATTTCCTGGAACAATTACAAACTGCTTCCGTCCCGCTCCACCAACTATGATATTGATTTCTCGGTTTACAATAACAATATCGTCGGTGGTCTTATCACGGTCGGTGGTTTCTGGAAGAATATTCGCGATCTGGCCTATCCCTGGACTTTCTTCGTCTCTGGGACACAGGCCCTTCAGTATTATCCCCAAAGTCTTCTCAGCTCGACAAGCCCGCCGTCCGGGACTTACCAGATCAACTCTACTATCAACGACTCGGATGTGATACATGATTATGGTATCGAACTCGACTGGGAAACGCATTTCTGGTATTTGCCCGGGGTATTATCGGGTTTGGTCCTTGACGTCAATTACTCGCACATATTTTCCAAAGCGCAATATCCCTACTCTATGGTCCAATCGAACGGACGTTCGATAGATTATGTCGACACTTCTTTCACGGACCGGCTCCTATACCAGCCGGACAACATCTTCAACCTCTCCCTCGGATTTAACTATGAAGCGTTCATGATCAGGGTGGCGTGGCTATATCAGGACAATATCTTCACGGGTCCCAATTTCTGGCCACAGCTCAGAAACTACACGGCTGCATACAGTACATGGGATTTGGAATTTCAACAGGGACTCCCGTGGCACGGGCTGCAGTTGTACGGCGATATATACAATCTCAATGGCGCCAACAGCGTGAGCGTTATTCAAGGAGGCGGAGTACCGATATCCGAGTCTGATTATGGTGCGACAGCAGACCTGGGTCTCCGTTACCAATTTTAGGCGACGGGTGAAAAGAGATAGAAATCTGGCATGCACTCTGCGAGAGCGGGTGCATGAGCTACCAATAATAAAGGAGATACATCGTGAAGACCAAACTTACCATCTCAGTGCTGGCTCTTCTATTTGTGGTACCAACGGCTTGGGCTCAAATTACTATCAACGGTAATTTCAGTGACTGGAAAGGGGTATCCCCTTACGTAACCAACAGTACAGCGAACACGACATGGGGACCAAACGGCACATTCACCGCCGGTTACTACGTGGCGGGAGCCG
>JAJYRM010000025.1 GCA_021794075.1 Bacteroidota bacterium
CGCGTCGCTCCTCTGGAACGTAAATGCCGTTCCACTGCTGAACGGATCAGGATAGTTATACACGTTCCTTATCGTTAGTGCCGTGTCCGTCTCCACGTCGAAAGTCACGCTCGCCTGAGACTCGTTGAGGAGGCTTCCCACGAAGTGGAACCTCCTGCACCAGAGGTTAGCGTGTTCAGACAAATAGAACGGATAAAACTGCGAGAAGTTTTCAAAGCGCCGCTCGGGGTTCATGATCTCCTCCTGAACGGGAATATACCAGCAAGAAAAATCAGAATCGACAAGAAACTCGAACTGGTAGAATCCTGATTCCAATTAGCATCGTTCAGAAGAGCGGTCATTTAACCGCCAAGAACGCTAAGAGACGCAAAGAGCTCCCCTGAAATAAACGACTTGGTGTTTCTTCGTGCTCCCGGAGGTCCATTTCAACCCCTCTCACAAAGGAAGTCAAGCCCGGACACTGCCCTCGAACTGGGAAGGTGGCGTCCCCAAGGGGATTTGAACCCCTGTTACCGCCGTGAAAGGGCGATGTCCTAGGCCGCTAGACGATGGGGACAGACTTGCTCATGACATGCGCATACATTCAACTCACCGAAAAAAATGCCGCCATGAGATTGCCAAGAGATACTTTCTTGGCTTGTAATTTATCACTCCGAAGCCGGTTTTGCAAGAAATTCTCGGTAATTGGATTATGTGCCGGCCATACATGGCACACTTGTGTCGCGAGCTCGAACCGGGCTTCCACGATCACAGATTCATTCAATTCCGGCCCTTGGCAATCCCAGCTTTTCTATTTCTCGAGATGCTTCTGAAGAAAAGAGTACATCCTCTTCCACGCAAGCTTCGCGTCAGATTCGTTATATATACCTGGATTGTTCGGATTCATGAAGGCGTGATTGACTCCCGGGTACTCATGGAACTCGACAAGTTTGCCGTCCGCATTCATCGCGGCCTCGAAGGCTCTTCCCATTTTCACCGTGTAAGTCTTGTCAAGTCCGGCAAAGTTGCAGAGGACCGGGCAATTAATCGGCTCGACTTCCGCCTTGGTCGTCCCGACATTGCCGTAGTTTATCACGCACGCGGCAAGCCTGGGAAGATTCATCGCGGCAATATAAGAGTAAGAGCCACCCATGCACCAGCCGATCGATCCGATCTTTGATGGATTCACTTCCTTCATACCTGAGAGATAAGCAAATGCCGCTTTCAGGTCGGTGATAGCCCGCTCGCGGGGTACGGACATCATAAGCTTATAAGCCTCCTGCGGGTTATCGGTTATCTTTCCGCGATACAGGTCGATCGCAAGCGAGACATAACCGTGCCTCGCCAGATCGCGGGCGTCTTGTCTGATCCAATCTCGGAGTCCCCACCATTCGTGAATAACGATGAGAGCCGGGTGCTTTCCGCCGGACTTGGGCATAGCCAAATATCCCGAAACGGTGTCGGTCCCGCTCGGGTAACTCACAGTCATAGTGGTGATGCTTTGCGCGACAGCTAACCCCATGAAGGCCAGCCAGGCAGAAATTATGATAACAATTTTATTCATCTTCTCCTCCCGCTCACTTGTGAGAATGAATTGGGAATAGACACGGGACGAATTGACGTCGCGACCCGGCCGCGAGTGGTGCTCCAGCTATTTTATGTTTAGCGCCTTGGCCAGTTCAGTCAAAGGGGGATTGAATAAATACTTGCCATCCGCGTCAATCGTTGGGATCACTCGTCTCCCTCCACTCGCCTTGATCACGAAGGCCTCCGCTTCAGAATCCTTGTCTATGTCTATTTCCTGGTAACTTATGTTATGCTCATTCAGGAATCTCTTGGCGACCCGGCAATCCGGACACCATGACGTTGTATATATCTTCAAATTTTTGGTCTGGTCATCCACTGCATGTATCTCTCTTCCAATTTAGGTTCTTCTCAATTAAGGCTGCCGCGCGGCCTTAAGGGACGCGCGGTCAAGCCGGTCAGCCAAAACTCAATTCTTCTCAAGCACCCTGGTAATCTTGTCTACTAGCATCGACTTCGGCACCGCGCCGACGAGTTGGTCCGCCACGCGCCCCCCGTTGAAGATCAACAACGTCGGGATGCTCATAATGCCAAAGTTCTGGGCTATCTCTCTGTTAGCATCCACATCAAGCTTTGCCACCTTGAGTTTACCGTCATATTCTTTGGCGAGTTCCTCGACCACGGGAGCGATCATCTTGCAGGGTGCGCACCACGACGCCCAGAAGTCCACCAGGACAGGAATGTTGCTCTTCACCACTTCGGACTCAAAATTTTGAGTGCTCACAACTACTGGTTTCATCGGGAAATTTCCTTTTGGGTTTGTTTTACGAAAGCAATTTTATATTGTCACTGCCAAACAGTTCAAAGAGCGCTTCCAAAAGCTGTCGATCAGGTTTGACGCTGTATGAGTTCGACCTGTAAATCGTAGGTTTGGAATCTCCATTAGTAACACTGAAAAATATCGTGCAATTCCCGCGGGGATGTTTAGCCAACATTTGTTTAAGAAGCGCGAGTTGGTCCTTCGATTTTCCTCCCGTGTCTATGGAGACCGCGATGCTTTTTGTGAGCTTCTGTGCGGCCTCCTCAAGCGGATACGCTTCGTTCGCCATGATGCGGACCGAATCGCCGTTAGACTCCGCCTTCCCCGAAACTATAATAATTGAATCTGGGAAAAGGACCTTCTGGAATTTCGAAAACGCATCTGAGAAAAATATCAGCTCGCCCTTGCCTGTAAAATCTTCCAACTGGACAAAAGCCATTGTGTTCCCCTTGCGGTCAATCTTACGCCTGACGTCGACAACTATACCGGCAGCCCTCGCGGCGGCTCCTTCGACGACAGTGCTGGCGTCGCCAAGGCGGATATTAGTGAACGCGTTATATTCCTGCTCGAACTTCAGGAGGGGGTGGCCGGAAATGTACACGCCTAGAAGCTCCTTCTCCCTGTTAAGCTTCTCTCCCTGGCTCCATTCCGCAGTTTCGACAAGCGTGGGATAAGTCGCAATTCTTTTCTGCTCGCCGTCGAGCACGTCGAACAGCGACGATTGCGAGCTGTTCCGGCTCTCCTGCGTCGACTGTCCAAACTGGGCTATTCTCTCAAGCGACGCGTGAAGCTCGGCTCGTTTGTGGCCGAGCGAGTCGAAAGCGCCCGCCTGGACCAGCGCTTCGAGGGCGCGTTTGTTCACGGCCCTCATGTCAACGCGCGAAACGAAATCGAACATGCTCTCGAACTTTCCCTTATCTTCCCTCTCTTGCGTAATCGCCTCGGCGGCGCCCACGCCGACGTTCCGGATCGCGCTCAACCCGAACCGTAGCATACCTTTGACGACAGAGAATGTCGCGACACTTTCGTTGACATCTGGGCCGAGAACGGTTATCCCCTGCTTGCGGCATTCATCCAAGAGGAGCGTCATTTTGTTTATGTCGCCGATTTCGCTGGTCAGCGTCGCCGCCATGAACTCTGCGGGGTAATATTTCTTTAGATAAGCTGTCTGATACGCGAGAACGGAGTATGCCGCGCTGTGCGATTTGTTGAACCCGTACGAGGCAAACTTGTCAATCTGGTCGAATATTTCGCCGGCGAGTTTCCTGTCTATCCCCCTGGCCTCGGCTCCATCGACGAACAGCTTTTTCTGCTCCGCCATCAGGATCAGGTCTTTCTTTCCCATCGCGCGGCGCATCATGTCTGCCTGCGCGAGGGTGAATCCGGCGATCTCGCTCGCGATTTGCATAACCTGTTCCTGGTACACCATCACGCCGTAAGTAGGCTTGAGAATCTTTTCCATGTCCGGATGCAGGTACTCGATCGGCTTCTTTCCCAGCTTCCTGTCTATGAAGTCGTCGATCATATCCATCGGGCCGGGACGATAAAGAGCGTTCATCGCTATGATGTCGTCGATGGACGTCGGCTTCAGCTTCTTTAGGTACTCCTGCATCTTCGAACTTTCAAACTGGAACACTGCAACAGTCTGACCGTTCGCGAACAAGTCGTAAACTTTCGGATCATCATATGGAATCTGATTCAGATCGATATCTCTTCCGTGATTCTCCTTGACAAGCCGAAGAGTATCTTCGAGCACGGTCAGAGTCCTCAGTCCGAGAAAATCCATCTTCAGAAGGCCGATATCTTCGAGACTCTTGTACTCGTATTGAGTAATCACCTCCGTCGAGGGAGTCTTGTAGAGCGGGACGTAGTCCGTTATTATCGCCGGAGCGATCACGACGCCCGCAGCATGCATACCGACATTACGATTCGTCCCTTCAAGCACAAGCGAGTATTCGATGAGCTGTTTTATCTTCGGGTCATTGCTCTCCTTCACCCAACGCAGCTCCGGTATCGTGTCGATAGCTTCCTGCAGAGGAGTGACCCTTCCGAGAATTACGGGAATCTGTTTGGTGATCGAGTCTATCGTCGACAGCGGGATGCCGAGGACTCTTCCGACATCTTTAAGTACTGCTCGCGAGGAGAGAGTACCGAACGTGACTATCTGGCATACCGAGCCCTCACCGTATTTCGACTTCACATAATCTATGACCTTGTCGCGTTTGTTATCGGCAAAGTCTACGTCTATATCAGGCATCGACACACGTTCAGGGTTCAAGAACCTTTCGAACAACAGCCCATACTTCAGCGGATCGACGTCGGTGATCCCAAGCGAGTACGAAACGATGCTTCCTGCCGCGCTTCCCCTTCCCGGTCCGACGCGAACCCCCATTCGTTTCGCGGTGTTTATGAAATCCTGGACGACTAGAAAATAACCGGCAAATCCCATTTTCTTGATCGTCTTAATTTCATGTTCGAAACGCTTCTCGATTTCCGGCTCAAGGTCAGGATATCTCTTCTCTAGTCCTTCACGCGCGAGTTTCTCGAAATACTCTTCCGGTCCGGCGACTCCGGCATCTTCCGGAATCGGGAATCTAGGCATGAGGTCCTGCTTCATTTCCATCTTGAGGTCGCACTTATCCGCGACCTCGAGGGTGTTGTCCATAGCCTCTGGACCGAAATCATAAGCCGCGAATGCCTTCTCCATCTCTTCGGGGCTCTTGAAGTAAAACTCAGGGACCTTGTAACGAAGCTCAGTCGGATCGACGGCGCCGTTGCTTGACTGTGAGATGTTCAGGAGGATGTTATGAGGAACGGCGTGCTCGCGCCTTATGTAGTGTCCGTCGTTCACCGCCACGAGTTTGGCTCCGATTTCTTTCGCGATCCTCGGCATATTGGCCAGTACGCGTTTCTCTTCCTCCAAACCGTGGTTGTGTACTTCGAGGTAGTAATCTTCGCCGAAAAGGTCCTTGTACATGCGTGCGGCATTGCGAGCGCCATCAAGGTCTCCGTTTACTATCGACTCGGAGACCGGACCGCTGAGGCATCCGCTCAGTACTATGAGTCCGTCGTGATATTCTTTCAGCAGCTCGAAATCAATTCTAGGCTTATAGTAATATCCTTCAAGATGGGAGAGCGAGACCAGCTTGATGAGATTCTTGTAGCCTGCCAAGTTCTTTACGAGAACCGTCAGGTGATTGTAACCGTTCTTTTCAGTTCTCTTTCCTTTGGCGACGTACATTTCGCAGCCGACGATCGGCTTGATGCCGGCTTTCTTCGCGTGTTTATAAAGCTCGATGGCGCCGAACACAACGCCGTGGTCGGTAAGCGCCAGAGCAGGCATCTTGAACTCAACAGCGCGCCCTATCATGTCGTCTATTTGGCTCGCGCCGTCAAGGAGACTATAATGAGAATGGTTATGTAGATGAACAAACTGTGGCATTTTTAAAACATCGATACCGGGTAAAGGTCAAATTGAGTTATTGTGTAATTGTCGAACAAAGTTCTGTAATGAAGCTGAACGTGATCGAGCGGGCTATAAATATCTATCGTGTGCCAGCCCGGTGCAACCGTCGTCCACGGAGGCGTCAGAACCATATCGCTTCCGTCAAATTTAATGGCCGGCTGATAATTGCAGCCATAACAATTCAAAGAGATCACAGGATAGAACGGATACTGCACACTCTTCTCCTGATACGAATTGAAAAAAGTTCTCCCATTTATATCAAGGTAATTGTGCGCTACAACAAACGAAATAGAGTCCGCTCCAGTCAAGTACACCGGGACATTTCGAACCCATGTCTCAGCGCCGACTATGTCGAAGTAATACCAACCGGCATGTACTCCTTCCGCGATAAGATCCTCGTCGCCCGGCTTAAGGGGAACAGTGTTGGAGCCGTTCAAACGAAATTGCGCAGACATGTTGCTGCTTATCGACAAAATCTCTTTTGTAGTATCGGAGGAGCTGAGACTGTAATCCAACGGGACTCCCGTAATATGAACGCTAGCCGTCGGCACGAACAGCGCGCACGACGATATTACGAACGCTAGAAGAAGATACGCAGCTCTCAAATCCACCTCCAAAATCCGGACAGTCCACCCCGGTACGTCAAGGGTCTATTGGGCGTTCAGCGCAAGGAGTTTCGGTTCGGTCATTTCTTCGATAGCATATCGAATACCTTCGCGGCCGAATCCCGAGTCCTTAATGCCTCCATAAGGCATGTTGTCGATCCTGAAAGTAGGATAGTCATTTATTATCACACCACCAACTTGAACTTCGTCAAACGCCCTGAAAATTTTTCGCGCGTCGTTTGTGAAGATGCCCGCCTGTAATCCGAACCGGGTGTCGTTCACTTTCGTAATTGCCTCATCAAATTCGGAATAAGATTCGAGAATTGCCACAGGCGCGAACGCTTCTTCGCAATAAAGTTCTGCGTCCGCCGGAACCATTTCCAACACGGTCGGCTCGATGAGATTCCCTTCCCTCTTCCCTCCGGCCACAACGACCGCGCCGCGCTCTCTGGCCCGTGTTATCCAGCTGAAAGCGCGGTCAGCTTCCTTAGCGTTTATCATTGGGCCCACAACCGTATCCGGTTGCATCGGATCGCCGACCTTAACATTCTTGGTTTCCAAAGAAAAGAGATCGCGGAACCTTTCGTATACGTCCTTCTGCACGTAGATGCGTTGAACCGAGATGCAGATTTGCCCGGCGTTCGCAAACGCTCCGGCCGCGAGTCGCTTCGCGACCACATCGAGCTTCGCGTCACGTTCCACGATGACCGCTGCGTTGCCTCCGAGTTCGAGAATTACTTTTTTCTTGGGGGCCTTCGATTTCAGATACCAGCCCACCCGCGGGCTGCCGGTGAAACTCAAAATCTTCACTCGCGGATCCACGACAAGTTTTTCCGCGAATTCATTTGAGCAAGCGACAACATTCACCGCGCCAGCCGGAGCGCCAGACTCCCTGATAATTTCCGCCAATAGGGCCGAAGTCAGCGGAGTCTGCGGAGGCGATTTGTGGACCACGGTGTTTCCCGCGGCGAGCGCGGGACCAATCTTGTGCGCAACAAGATTGAGCGGGAAATTGAAGGGGGTTATGCTCGCGACGGCCCCGACCGGATATCTCCTGACGACGCCCCACCTTCCCTCAGTTCCGTCGGCTAAATCGAGTGGGATCACTTCGCCGGGAATCCGTTTGGCCTCTTCGGCGGAGATTGAGAATGTCATGACAGCCCTGTCGACTTCTCCAAGCGTGAGCTGAATAGGCTTGCCCGATTCGAGCGTCATCGTCCGGGCGATTTCTTCTCTTCGCTCGCGGATCTGCGACCCTATGCTCTCGATGATGGCGGCGCGCTTGTAGGACGGAAGCTTCCTTGTAACATGGAAGGCTTTGTCCGCCGAATCGACCGCTCGCTCTAGCTCCGGCTCGCCCGCCAGACAGACTTCTCCGACAACTTTTCCGTCATACGGACTCGTTACCGTCGCTACTTCTGTGGTGTCAACCCATTCACCGTCGATGAATAACATGTGTTTCATCAAGCCACTCCAACCTCAAATCAAAAAACTGCACAACCGACATAACCTGCGTGCCGCGTCGGGAACGCGGCGGGAACGCGGCGGGACCTTGGCGTTAACTCGCTAGAAACTTCTTTATCTCTTCGATCACATCCGCGGCTGGGACCACCTTCCGTTCGCCGGTGCTCCTGAATTTCAGTTCTATGTTGCCCTGTTTGAGGTTTCTTTCGCCGACAATCACCTGGACTGGCATCCCGAGAAGATCTGCATCTTTAAACTTGAACCCCGGGCTGACTCCCTGCCTGTCGTCATAGAGGACGTCTATCCCCGCATCCTTGAGCTCGTTGAACACCCTCTCGGCGGCGGCAACAACTTCCTTGTTATCCATGTTGACTGAAGCAAGATGGACATCAAACGGAGCAATCGATTTTCCCCACTTGATTCCGTTCGCATCGTTGTTCTGCTCAATGTGGCACGCGATAATACGCTCCACTCCAATTCCGTAGCTTCCCATGACTATCGGCTTCTCCGCGCCCGCTTCGTCCAGGTAGTTCGCGTGGAGGGCAGCCGAGTACTTCGTTCCAAGCTTGAAGATGTGCCCGATCTCTATCGCGTTTACAATGCGGAGCTTGTGCCCGCAATTCGGACACCCCTCGCCCGGCTCGACGGTGCGGAGATCATAGTAACCGTCTATCTTAACGTCGCGCTTGAAGTCGATATGCGCCAGATGATAATCGTCTTTGTTCGCACCACTGACGAGCTCGTTGGCGTCCTCGAGCCGCTTATCGGCGATGATTCTAAAATTCTTTAGCCCGACCGGACCGATTGAGCCCGCGTTAGCCCCTGTAAGTTTCACCAGATCCTCAGGCTGCATCGCGTATGCCGTCTTGCCGAGCGCCGTTGCGAGCTTCGACTCGTTCAGCTGGTCGTTTCCCGACATGAGGACAAGTACCGCCTCGCCGTCGGCGCTGTAAACCAGTGACTTCGCCAACCGCTCAGTCGACATCTTGAGAAATTCCGCCACCTGATCGATCGTCTTTATGTTAGGAGTGTGAATCTCCTCGACGGGCCTAGAATCGCCGACTCGGCCGACAGGCTCCTTCTTGCTCGATGCGACTTCAAGGTTAGCGGCGTAGTCGCAGTTGTCGCAGACGGCGCAGGTGTCCTCGCCATCGGTAGACTCGACCATGAATTCCTGAGAGCCCGTTCCTCCCATCGCGCCGCTGTACGCGCCAACGATGAAGAACTTCAACCCGCTCCTAGAATAGATTTTCTTGTAGGCTTCCCTGTGGAGGCCGTAGCTCTTGTCGAGCTCCTCGAAGCTCCTGTCGAATGTATAAGAGTCTTTCATGAAAAACTGTCTTCCGCGGATGACGCCGGAGCGCGGGCGCGGCTCGTTGCGGAATTTCGTCTGTATCTGGTACCAGATCTGCGGGAGGTCGCGGTATGACTTTATGTTATCTTTCGCGATCGTCGTGAAAATTTCCTCGTGTGTCGGCGCGAGGACGAGCGGTCTGTTCTTCACGTGGAAGAGCGTATCTCCGAAAGCCTCTACGCGTCCAGTCTCCTCCCAGATTTCAATCGGGTTAAGCGCGGGGAGTTGAAATTCCTGGGCGCCGATCGCGTCCATCTCTTCGCGGATAATCTCCATGACCTTCTTCATGACGCGCCAACCCATCGGGAGCCATGAATATATGCCTGCGGCCAGCGGACGAATGAGACCGGCCCTGACCATCAGTCTGTGGCTGGCCATCGTCGCGTCGGCAGGATTTTCTTTCAATGTCGGAAGGAAATAGGTACTGAGTCTCATTGTGAATTTCGGATCTCGGATTTCGTATTTCGGATTTAAGGACTAAAGCTTTGTATTTACAAGGCAACGATTGAAATAGCGCGTCAAGATTTCGGAACCCAAACCTGTAAACCCGCAATTCGAAATCCGAAATCCCTCGTGCCCCCGGCGTGACTCGAACACGCGACACAGAGTTTAGGAAACTCTTGCTCTATCCAACTGAGCTACGGGGGCGAATTACCATGTATAATTTATTCGGTTGGGCGAAGATTTACAATGATGGGAATGTTGGAATGGTGGAATAATGGATTGTTAGATTAATGGGGTTTTGGAAGGGATTGGTGGATTTATGGATCGAGGGCACACTGAATATTCCGAGCAGTCTTCCAGCCGATGTCGCCAATTAATTAATTGCAGATTGTAGGAAGGCGAAATTCCCCGAGCCGTCAACTCACAGGTCCACAGGCTTCTCTTCTCCTCGCCCCGCAGTCACCCCTTGTCCGCGTCTCCGGTCACCTTCTCCCCCTACACCTACCTTGTTTCTTGAGACATGCGCGGGTAAATTGTGCGGACATAAATTCCAATAAGTCAGGCGGGCTAACCATGAACTTTAGGAAGTTAAACATTTACATCGCCGCGGCGATATTTGTCGTGACGTTGATTATGTATGCTGCAACCACACAATCGTCGGTTGCTTTCTGGGACTGCGGGGAGTTCGCGGCGACGGCGTACTCTATGGAAGTACCTCATCCCCCGGGCGCGCCGCTCTTCACGTTGATCGGACGCGTGGCGATGATGACTCCATTCGTCAGCGATCCTGGTTTCAGAATAAATCTGATTTCAGCGCTCGCGAGCGCGCTTACCATCATGTTCCTTTATTTGACGGGGGTGAGAGTAATTTCCCGGTGGAAGAATTTCCCTTCGAACACGATGGGCGCGATCGTAGTATTCGGCGCTTCGGCAATCGGCGCGCTCCTCTTTTCTGTTACGGACACATTCTGGTTCAACGCGGTTGAATCGGAAGTCTACGCGCTAAGCATGTTCATCGTGTCGTGCGTCATCTGGCTCGGCCTGGTCTGGTATGAAAAGGCCGACGAGCCCGGCAACGAGAAATACCTTCTCCTGATTGCTTATATGATGGGACTCTCCATCGGCATACATCAACTAAGCTTGCTCGCTTATTTTACGGTTGCTCTGTTTGTATACTTCAGGTATAACGAATTTAATCTCAAACGATTCATCTACTTCGGCGCCATAACCGTCCTTTCGTTCGGCATCATATACCCGGTTATAGTTGAGTGGCTGCCGGGAATACTGGACGGCGATGTCGAAATTGGTCCGTTGCATATTACGGAAAGCTTTTTGCTGCAGATCCTTCCTGTTGTGGTAGTGCTCGCGGCAATCTATGGCATATACAGATCGGAGAAAGAACACAGAAAGATTCTCAACGTATCACTTCTCGCCGTATTGTTCGTCATCCTCGGGTATTCCACCTACACGCTGATCATAGTACGCGCGAACGCCCACCCGCCCATAAACGAAAACAATCCGGACACGCTTGAAAGGCTCGTCAGCTATCTGAACCGCGAGCAATACGGCGTGCAGCCGTCCATATTCAACAGACGCTGGGATACCAACGATCCGTCTCACATGCAAAATTACCAGAACTATTCCTCTGACTGGGATTTCTTCGCGAAGTATCAGTTCGATCACATGTTCCTTCGCTATGTTGGCTGGAATTTCATTGGGCGGTCGGGAGACATTCAGGATGCGCCCGTGGCATTCGTGAATTCGCCTCAGGGATGGTTCGACGGGACGCGCGGTTACCCCGCCAGGTATTTTGCGATTCCGCTTTTCATAGCGCTTTTCGGCTTGTGGTACCATTTTAGAAAAGATTGGAAATTCGGACTCGCATTCCTAACGCTATTCATAGTCATGGGCCCCGCGCTCGCACTCTATTTCAACATGGCCCAACCGCAGCCCAGGGAGCGTGATTATTTCTTTGTAGGCGCTTTCTTTGTCATGGCGCTCTGGATATCTATCGGCGTGTCGGGCATCCTTGAAATGATCGCTGATTATCTCAAAGACAGGAAGACAAAACTCTACGCCACCGCGGCCCTCTCGCTCATCTTCTTCCTGATTCTCCCTTTCAACATGTTCGCGGAGAACCGTTTCAGTCACGACAGGAACGGCAACTATGTTCCGTTCGATTATTCATATAACATTCTCCAGTCCTGCAAAAAGAACGCGATCCTCTTTACGAACGGCGACAACGATACGTTTCCTCTCTGGTACTTGCAGGAAGTAATGGGTGTAAGGACCGATATCAGAATAGTAAATCTCAGCCTCCTGAACACCGACTGGTATATACTGCAATTGAAAAACGAAACTCCGCATGGGGCAATGAAAGTACCCATAAGCATAAGCGACGGAACCATAAGAAGCATGGCGCCCGTTCAATGGAGCCCGACAACGGTGCGCGTGCCCGTTCCGAAGGAAGTGTACGCCCAATTCGGCGTCACCGATACGTCGATCACCAACAAGGGTGCGATACAGTTCGTAATGAACCCGACAATCGGCGGAGAAAACGTGGGCGGTGTCCGCGTTCAGGACCTTATAGTAAAGGACATCGTCGAAACCAGTAAATGGCAAAGGCCACTCTATTTCTCTGTCACCGTTGCCAACAGCAATTTCATCGGGCTGGACAGGTACCTGCAGATGCAGGGGATGGCCTTGCAGGTAATGCCGTTCGAAATGCGATCTCCTGACGGGCAGTACCCGATTAACGCGCCTATAATGCGCCAATGTCTCTTCGATACTCCTTCAAAAGTATATATCGAGCCGCACTACGGGTTCAGGTTCACGAACCTGACAAATCCGAACGTGTATTACGACGACAACGCGCGCAGGCTGAGCCTCAACTACCGCAACCCGTTCATGCGCCTGGCTGTTTACGATCTCCAGCGCGGAGACAGCGCTGGTACAGTGGCAACGCTCAACCAGATGGAAGCGAAGATTCCAATAGAAGTTCTCCCAATAGATTACCGGATCCTTTCCGATGTCGCGAGGATTTATCTGGTCGCAGGCGACAGGAAACAATATGAGAGGTACTCGGCCATCGTGGAACGCGATGCCCTGGCAGCGATAGAAAGGAACCCGATGGATGTCAGTTCAGCTTACAACCCGTACCGGATCCTCCTCGACATGTACGACATGCGACAGGATTATGGTAAGGAGATCGCCCTCTTGTCGAAACTGCAGTCGATTTTCCCTAACGAGAAGGGCATCGGCTCGAGGATAAAACAGCTTCAGGCTCTGATGGCGGGAAGCGGCAAAGCGGAGGTTGACTCTCTCGGCAAATAGCCGCAAATTTGTTGGTCGAAAATGTTCCGGGGACTTGATTCCTCAGAGTTTTCGGCGCTTGTTCACCGGAACACCTAACCAACAGAGAGTATCTAATGAAGATAGATGATGCCGCAACGGCACCCGTTCAAAAAGAGTCCACAAAATCTCATTGGGAAAATTTCTGGGAAAATAAAAAGGAAGTACGCGAGGTTTACTCCAACAACAACCGCGTACTCCGCAATCTACTGAAGGTCACCGATCTCAGAGGCAAGAATGTGCTGGAAGTCGGCGCCGGGACGGGCCGGGATAGCTTCAAGTTGACCGACCACGGAGCGAACGTGTTCATGCTCGACTATGCCGCCGGCTCGCTCAAGATTATCAAGGAGATCGCGGTCGAGGAGAAGGTCGACGTGAATATGATCGGCGGTGACGCTTTTCGTCTCCCATTCGATGACGGCAGTTTCGACGTCGTATTTCACCAGGGGCTTCTCGAACACTTCCGCGAAAACGACGCTCTGCGTCTTCTTAAGGAAAACGTCCGAGTCCTGAAGAAGGGCGGACTTCTGCTGGTAGACGTCCCGCAGCGGTACCATGTTTACACGGCGATGAAGCACACCCTGATCTCGATCGACAAGTGGTTCGCGGGGTGGGAAAGGGAATTTTCCGTCGGCGAGCTTTCGGATATTCTGAAAGGCCTCCAACTCGAACCCATATACAGATACGGAGAATGGATGTACCCAAGCCTCGCTTACAGGGTCATGAGAGAGGGGTTAATGAAACTCGGCTTGAAACTGCCCCTTTATCCGAAAGTCTCGAACTTCACGTCAAATTTCCGCGGCAAGCTGCGGGCCCGTTTTTCGACCAGCCTTGCGCTTCATACAGGTATCTCGATCGGGGTCATCGCGAGAAAATGATCGAAGGTTCCGCTTGTTGATTTTTGTCAGAGGCGTTTCAACGTTATGAGAATCCTTGTCATCAATTGGCAGGACATCAAGAATCCACTTGGTGGAGGCGCTGAAGTGCACATGCACGAGATATTCTCCAGACTCGCCTCGAAGGGACACGAAGTTGATATGATCGTGTCTCAATTCCCCGGTTCGCCGAACGAGGAGGTAATCGACGGCATTAACGTGCACAGACGAGGAGGAAGAAATCTCTTCAACTTTTACGTCAGGGGAATGTACAGACGGCTTCGAGCATCAAAGGAATTCGACGTCGTCGTCGATGATATAAACAAGATACCTTTCTTCACCCCGTCTTTCGTCAAGGAGCCGCTCGCGGCAATAGTGCATCATTTCTTCGGGGGAACGATTTTCAAAGAGACCAATCCTCTCTTTGCTGGTTATGTCTACCTGACGGAAAGCATGGTACCTTCGATTTACTCCCGAATTCCCTTCGTGGCTGTTTCAGAGAGCACCAGGAAAGAACTCCTCCGCAAAGGCATAAAAGGATCCATGATCGAGGTCGTCTCTAACGCCGTCGATTCTTCCCTTTACCGCCTCTCCCCCGTTCCACCTGATAAACAGACTATCGGATATCTGGGAAGGATCAAGAAGTACAAGAGCGTGGATCATCTGATTAAGGCCTTCGCTATGGTGGCAGGGAAATTCCCCGGCGCGGAACTGCTTATAGTCGGAGACGGAGACAATATCGACGGCCTCAAAGAGCTGGCCCGCAAACTGCGCGTCGAGTCTCGCGTGAAATTCACAGGCAAGGTTTCGGACGAGGAAAAAGTCAGGCTGCTACAGAGAATGACTTTCCTTGTAAATCCATCCGCGAAAGAAGGATGGGGATTGACAGTCATCGAAGCCAACGCGTGCGGCAGACCGGTCATCGCTGCCGATGTTCCCGGACTGAGAGACAGCGTCCTTGACAACAAGACGGGGTTACTGTACGAGTACGGAAACATAGAGGCGCTGGCGAACAAGATAGAGTCCTTTCTTTCAAGCGAACGTTCCACGCGAGAGTTCGGCGAGGTAGCAACCCAATGGGCATCCCGGTTCACCTGGGATAACTCCGCGGACAAGATGGAAAGCTTTCTTGAAAAGGTGGCGGCCAAACAATTCTCTAGCAAGGTTCAGTCAATATAGTTTCATTCGGCCCGATCGGGGACGGCAATTCACGGGAAAAAGTTGGGGAGGACTTGGCTTAACGTTGACTATGAGGCTTGAGTATTTGAAATTTATCCATGAATAAAAGCCGGCCGATACAACGGAAGCTCTTCTACTCAATTTTCCTGAACGGCTTGATAGCGGTGACCGAATTGGTGGGAGGCGTCTTCTCAAACAGCTTCGCGCTGATCTCCGATGCTTTGCATAATTTCAGTGACTTCATCGCCCTGATCGCAAGCTTCATCGCGTCGAAGATGATGTACTGGCAGAACAACGAAAAGAAATCGTACGGCTATTCCAGGGTCGAGATTCTTGCCGCGTTTTTGAACGCGATAGTGCTGGTCCTGATCGGCGCTTACATCATATACGAAGCACTGGCGAGACTATATTCACCGCAGGTTATCGAAGCAAGGCTCATGGTTATCATTGCGGCAATCGGCTTCTTGGCCAACCTGATATCCGTTCTGCTCCTCCGCCCTCACAAAGACGAGAATCTCAACGCCAGGAGCGCGTTCCTTCATCTGGCCACCGACGCTCTGGAGTCCGCCGCGGTTATCGTAACGGCGATCCTTATTTCGATCTTCAAGGTTCATTACCTCGACGCGATTGTCTCAATCGCAATTGGGCTGCTGGTAATCAAGAGCTCATGGGATATACTGCTCGAATCCGCCAACATACTCACCGAGGGATCGCCTAAAGGGATCGACTTGAACGACGTGGCCGATTTCATCCGAGGGTTCCCGGAAGTGAAAGGAATTCATCACCTTCACATATGGAGCCTTTCCACCAACTTCAGAGCTCTCTCCGCGCATATTGTCGTGGAAGACACGCACATCAGTCGCACGATCGATCTTACCAACAAACTCGACAGCCAGCTGTACGACCGTTTCGGCATTAATCATCCTACGTTCCAGCTCGAAGCGAATCCATGCGAAGACACCCTCATATCACAATACCACGATCGCGAGCCACATGGAACCGACAAGAGATGATAGATGAACCGCATGCAGTAGCGTCCGATCTAAGGAAGCGGGTTTCGGGGGAAATCCTTTTCGACGACATTTCCAGATCACTCTTCAGCACAGCGGCGTGCATGTACCAGGTGAGGCCGATGGGCATCGTCGTACCTCGCTGCGTCGAGGACGTCGTGGAAACGTTGCGATACTGCAACGAACGCGGGATTCCGATAACGGGGCGCGGAGCCGGGACAAGCCTGGCAGGCCAATCGATTGGGAGCGGAATCATAATCGTCTTCAACAAGTATTTCCGCGACATAATCGAAATCGACCAAGATACGCGGACTGCTCGTGTTCAGCCGGGAGTAGTCCTTAGCGATCTAAACCGGTCGCTGGCAGGGCACAAACTTATGTTCGGCCCGGATCCATCGAGCGGCAAGCAATGCGTCATCGGAGGCATGATCGGAACTAACGCCGCCGGCGCGCACACCGTCAAGTACGGCGCGACGAAGGACAACGTCGTCAGCTTGAGAGCCGTGACCGCCGATGGCGACATTATCGAAACGACACAGGCTGCAACCGACAGGTTTACTAAACAGCTTTCACCCCTCCTCGGGCCTTACCGCGATATAATTCTCAGCAAGTGGCCACGCTCGCCTAAGAACTCCTCGGGGTACAACCTTCGTGACGCGATTGGAGGGGCCGGCGTCGACCTCACCAAGCTTCTCTGCGGAAGCGAGGGGACGCTTGCTATGACGGTTGAGGCCACCCTGAAGCTGCTCCCCGCTCCTGTCGAGAGGAGAAACCTCATCGCGTACTTCCCCTCCTACGAAGCGTGCGCCGTCGCCGCAAGCGAGTCGTTGCAGTTCAATCCCGCGGCTGTGGAGATGATCGACAAAACTTTCGCTTCCGCCGCAATGGGGCTCGACCCGCTTATAGACCAAATACTCGGCGAAGATTTCGTATCCATAATCATATATGAGTTTGAAGAAGAAGAGAAAGGACTTGGCGACGACAAGGTAGTAAAACTCGCCGCGCACCTCAAAACCTTAGGCCTGCCGAGCAAAGTGATACATCCAAGGGACACAACGGAAGCCGCGAAACTTTGGCGAGTCAGGAAAGAAGCGTCGGCGATTTTCTATAAGATCGAAAAACCGGGCAAGAAGACCTCCTTCGTCGAAGATGTGGCAGTCCCGGTTGACAGATTGTCCGATTACCTCGCGATGGCGCAGAATATATTCAATAAACACGACGTGAAGTACGCGCTCTATGGCCATGCCGGAAGCGGTAATACGCACGCGATCGTCCTGCTGGATCTCAAGGATAAGCGTCATCTCGCAAAGATCGACCCGATCGCGCGGGAGATCTATGAACTGTCGACGTCGCTGGGTGGCACGCTTAGCGGTGAGCACGGCGACGGCTTCCTGAGGACGCCTTTCCTGTCAAATTTATACGGCGATGAAATCTATTCCCTCTTCGGGAAGGTAAAGAATATTTTCGACCCAAACGGAATAATGAACCCAGGCAAGGTGGTCGGCGAGCAGGGCGCTTCCGTCGTCCACGATCTGAGGTTCGGCGAGAGCTACCATAGGATTCAAACCGGAACTGCGCTCGACGAAGAGTCGACAGCCCACGAAATAGAAAAGTGCCACGGCTGCGGGACATGCCTTAGCTATTGTCCGACCGCTCTAGTCACATTCGACGAACGCGCCACTCCGAGAGCGAAAGGAAACATACTTCGATCGATCATCGGCGGGGACCTCGACGCCTCTTACCTGGAAAAAGAAGATTTCAAGAGTGTTCTTGACTACTGCTTCAACTGCAAGATGTGTCTAACCGAGTGCCCGACACAAATAGACATCCCGGGAATTGTAATCGAGGCAAAAAACACTTTCCATGAAAAGACGGAGCCGAAGGCCCAGGACAAGTTTATTGACAGGCTCCCCACCCTCTCGGCCCTAGCCTCGATCACGCCGACGCTCGCAAATATCGCCTCTAGCATGAGCGTTGTCCGAAAGCCGCTCGAGCGATTCTTCGGAATTGACAGCCGCCGTAAGCTCCCTCATTTTCATAAACCTCTTTACAAACGAGTCAGGATAAACAGAGATACTCCGGACGCACAAAGAAGAGTAATCTATTTTTCGGGATGCTTTGCGAACTTCAATGACCCGATGGGCGAAGGGCTCTCCACAATCGAGATACTCAGGCGCAACGGCATAGACGTTCGCGTCCTTGACAGCCTGCGCTGCTGCGGCATCGCAAAGATAACCACTGGCCATAGAGACGCTGTAGTTGATGACGCCACGTGGAACGTTGCCGAACTCGCTAATTATGTCCGGCAGGGGTTTGACATAATTGCATCCGCCCCAAGCTGCGGACTGGCACTGAAGGAAGATTACCCGGATATCGTCGGCAATGAGGACGCGAGGCTGGTTTCGGATCATATTTTTGACCTTGCGGACTATCTTTGGAGGCTTGCGGACGAAGGAAAATTGAATATGAACTTCGGTGAGGTGAAAAAGAGGGTCACGTACCACAACGCCTGCCATTCCACTCCAATGAATGTGGTGCACCAGCCGATAGCCTTGATGAAGCTGGTTCCCGGTCTTGAAGTCGTTGAGCTTCAGGAGGACAGTTGCTGCGGCATGGCGGGAACGTTCGGACTAAAGAAGCAGTTTTATGATATGTCTATGAAAGCGGGCGGGAACTTGTTTGAGCAAATCAGAGAAGCGAAGATCGATTCAGTGGTTACGACTTGCGGGACTTGTAACATGCAGATCGTGCAGGGGACAGGCCAACATGTCGAGCACCTGGCAAAGATCCTCGGCGATTCATACCGCGCCTACGACAGATTGGGAGCGCCGCGATCTCCGCGAAACATCCAAAAGGTTGAAGAGGCACCTGCAAACGGCGGCGCTGGAATGATAGAATAACGACTGACCTACTCGATCACACAAATCCCCCCTCCCCGGTCCTTTTGAGAAGCTGAAGATAGGGTTGGAATGGGCTCATGCTTAAAGGCAAAAATAAACTCGTTTGAACAGCGCAGGGCATTTAGATAATCCGCATCACAATTTGTACGTCAAGAGACCGGACGGCGCGAGCGGACTAAGCGGCAAGATCGTTTTCATCATGGCCGTGGCTTGCGGTATCAGCGTGGCGAACCTGTACTGGGCACAGCCGCTGCTCGACACAATCGGAGGAGCGTTCCACGTCGGCACCACCGTCGCGGGCATGATCGTCACTTTCACGCAACTTGGTTACGTCATCGGGCTTATCTTCATCGTCCCGCTCGGCGACCTGCTCGAACGGAAGAGGCTGATCGTATCCATTTCTCTTCTGATATTCGTGGCGCTTGTAATCGCGGCGGTAGCACCTACGATACACTTTTTCCTCGTTGCCTCACTGATTGTTGGTGTAACTTCAGTGGTAGTCCAGATACTCGTCCCGTTCGCCGCCACCCTTGCGATGGATCACGAGCGAGGCAAAGTGGTAGGACAGGTGATGAGCGGGACCCTTCTCGGGATACTTTTCGCAAGAACGGTGGCAGGCTTGGTGTCGGAGGTCGCGGGCTGGCGGGCGGTGTTCGGACTGGCCGCAATCCTTACACTTGTGCTAACTGTGATTCTCGCGAGATCGCTGCCGAAGTATGAACACAGTCTCGACATAAGTTACCCGCGGCTTCTGCATTCAATCGGACACCTGGTCAGGACGGAAAAGACTCTCCGCTTGAGATCGGTATATGGCGCGCTCGTATTCGCGGACTTCAGCGTCTTATGGACAAGCTTGACATTTCTTCTGGCAGGGGCACCGTACCATTATTCCGATGCAATCATCGGTCTTTTCGGCCTGGTCGGCGCGGCGGGAGCAATTGCCGCGAACGTCGCAGGGCGGCTCGCCGACAAGGGATTCGCCAACAGAACCACGATCGTGCTTCTTTTAATAAACGTGATCGCCTTCATCCTGATGATCCCAGGAAGCACGCACATCTTCCCCATCATCATCGGTATTCTAATACTCGATGCCGGTGTGCAGGGAACGCATATCACGAATCAGAGCGAAATATACCGCCTCAGACCGGAGGCCAGGAGCAGGCTCACCACAGCATACATGACGAGTTATTTCACCGGCGGCGCGATTGGCTCCGCGACGTCGGCAGCGATATATGCTTCACACGGCTGGTTGGGCGTCTGCATCCTCGGCGCGGCCTACGCCATCGCGGCGGTCATTTTCTGGATATTCGAGCAAACAGCGTTCAAAGAAAAGCCTCGAGCACCTACTGTCTGATCCAGAGACCCGGCGCCGATACTCTGTGCGGAGCCGGGTGTGTCGAACCGACGCTGAAAGACGCAGACGAGGCGGGCATTCACAACGTTCGGCTGCAACAGTGGCGGATACCAAAAAAGTTATCGAGCCCGAAATGAATCTCTGACTGAATATCTTTGCAGGAAGTACTTACTGATAGACTGTTTACGCCAAGAACGCGGGCAAAAGCGATCAATTCTTTACCCTCTTTGCGCCTTCTTTTGCGCTCTCTTCTGTCGGAAGCATCGACCGGGCTGACTTGCGGGTAGGCAAGGGGGACACAGAGAAAGAGTTAGTTCCGGGTTATGTTTCGCTTTCGATCTTGAACTGTGCTGTAGATGCCTGTATCTCATCCGCAAGCTCGGAAAGTCCAGTCGCGATTGACCCAACTTCCTGAGCTTCCCTGGCAGCCTGGACCGTATTGCCGGATATTTCATTTATGGTGTCGGCATTCGCCTTGCTTATCTCGGCAACGTTGTTAATCATCTCAACCGTGTGCTTCACACCCGAGCTGAGCTCCTCCGTAGCGCTCATGTTCTGGTCCACGACGGCAGATATTTTCTCGATTGATTTCAATAGCCCCGCCATCGTCTTGACAACGACATTGTTGGCCGTGGCAAGCACATCAACCTGCTTATTCATGTTTTCTGAAGAAGAGAGAAGCTTGCTTATCGCTTTGCCGGATTCGGTTGCGAGCCTGCTACCTTCATTAACCTTCTCGACGATGGATTGCACAGACTTACTCGCGTCCGCTATATCCTCTTCGACCTTGTTTATCAAACCGGACGTTTCTTTCGTTGCGGCAGCGGAGCGCTCCGCAAGGTTTCTTACCTCATCGGCGACAACGGCGAAACCGCGACCGTGATCCCCGGCCCTGGCAGCTTCTATGGCGGCATTGAGGGCCAGAAGGTTAGTTTGTTCCGCTATCTCCTCGATATTTTCTATAATTCCCTCGATCTGTGCAGACTGCCTGGCCATCCCCTCGATCTTCGATGCGAAGGCAGCTACGGTCTCCTCGATCCTCTTCATTTGTTCGAGATTCTCCATCACGGCGCTCGCGCCCGCTTTCGACACGCTTATAGCTTCTGTCGCGGCAGATACCACTGTGTTGGCGCTCGAGTTTGCCGAATTTATTGCCCTAGATATTTCTACAGCGGAGAACGAGACGTTGTCTACAGCGAGTTTCTGATCGTGAGAATCTCTCGCGATTGTGTCGATGGCAGCGGCGATCTGCTCCATATTCGCGTTCGCATTGCTGATCGACAGCGCTTCGTCGTTAAGGCTCTTCGCCATCGTTTGAATCGTGCTGGAATTGTAATTGGTTACGCCCGCGGACTGCTGCGCGGTACCCGCAAGATCGTGGCTGAGGCTCAGAAGTTTCTTCGATCTTCCTGCCAGCGTGCCGAATATCCCGCGCAGACTGAGAGGCTCGCTGTTAAACGTCGAAACCACTATCCCACTCTCCACTGCCCCGTTGAGGTACGGGACGACATTCCTGTCAAAAACGCCGACACTTATCGCATCATATCTCTTCCTGATGCAGTCCTCGATTGCCGGCCTGTAGATGTCCGCGCTCACGTTGACGACACCGTTTACAAATTGGCCTTTGGGAATGATCCAATCGACAATGCCGTTGAAGTTCCTAAGCTCTCTTGTCGCCAAGTCCACACCTGCTTTGAAAGTGTCCCAAAATCGATCACCCTTCCTTCCCAACACGGCTATGTGGATTATCCTGTCCGATTTTTTTATCGGCTTAGGTCTTCTTGCGGCCGTGGCCGGCGTCTCTATAATTCCCCTCCCTGGCTCCCAGAATTGAGAATAATTTTCAGGAGTCACCAGGTCCATGTTTGTAAGAAGCCTCGGCTGCTGCGGAGCCCAGTTTGCAGTAATTTTGTTGAACATGTGTATTACCGGGTCATGCCCCTGTGCAAACACGTCCTGAGAAAGGGTCACAGTAACGATACCCTTTTTAACGTATTCCATCGTTTTGTCGACGAGGTCGTGACAAACTATTTTCACCGATCCGGATTTACCCGATTCTTCGACGGCTTTGGCAACGGGCGCGCCTCCATAGGTTATATAGATTCCCGCGAGATCGTGGTGTCTCTTCAACAAACTCTTTGTTAGATCGCACGCGACTTCAAAGTTCAAATTCGTCTCGAGCACTTCCTCGATCGAGATTGACGGATACTTTTCGCGCAGCAGATTCTGGAATCCCTTCCGCCTCAGGTCGTGTCCGATAATGTTAAACTTCTCGATGAGTATTGCTACCTTGCCCTTTCCCTTGAGGGCCTTCCCCATCGCCTCGCCGCAAGCCTGTCCTTCCAGATAAGAGTCGGCGCCGACGTAGACAAATCTCTGCAAAGGCTTATCCGTTGCCGTGTTCAACTCTTTGCTCGCATCGCCGAGATGCCCGATTATTGAATTCAAGCCGCGTACCACTTCGCCCACGTGGCCGTTCACCGAAGAATTCAGCGGGTCCGTTTCAAGTTTGATGCTCGCGGTAAGATTGCCATGAGCCATCTCTGTCAATGCGGCCGATAAGGAAATGAAATCTCTTTCGGCCATTTTCTTAACCTTGCTTGAAAGGAGTTTCAAAGGAACGACAAGAGTCGAGTTTAGGTAAACTGCAAGTGCAACGACAACAATCAAGCTCCCCAGGATCCCGGCAGTGAGCATCAATCTGGCATCTGAGCCGTAGCTCGCGCCCGACTTGACGAGAAGAGCCGTAAGCTCCCAGTACCCTGTCACCTCCACCAAGAAAAGTGCGAGGATAAGGATTATTCCCGCATGAAGGGAGTATTCCTTTAAAAGCTTGCTAATTGATTTCAGCATATTACACCTTCACCTGGGATTCATCAAAATCCGTTAACTATAGTTTCGTATGCTGCGCGCCCGGAAATTTTCATTCCGCCACGGGGAGCCACTTCCCGTGGGTACCCGGAAGACAACGGTAAACCCTCTCATTTCTTTCATCGGATTTCTCAGCTTGGACTTAAATAAGTCTTATCTTGATCCCAAGAAGATGATTTTTGGCGCGCCCTTTCACCGTTTCGGGCTGCACAGCAGAATCTCCGTCACTAACGATCTTAAGTCTTTGTTGAAGAGAGCTCTCCTTGATGAACTCCGGGCACATTGGCTTCAGGCCGCGATATCGGGAATCCCTTCTAAAATGGAGCAAATCTAGCATTGTGTAAGGAGCTCGGGTTAATGAAGGTTGCACACTTCAGGGAGGTTAGACTGCAAAATCAACAGGTGATTCAATGTGTAGCACTGGCAACACATTGTATAAAACAACAAGGAAACAGCTTCAAAATTAAGAGTGTCATTGCATCACTTATCGTTCTGGCCAGGGCGGGTCGCGCGTCGATATGAGTCAGGCAGGATTTACGGCAGCATCATAGACAAGGAAACTTTTGCATTCACGGCCCGCATCATCTAACTTAAGGCATCATGGAACAGGAGCTTGGAAGGCAGCTCGTCCTGGACGAGCTGTTTGACCTTACACTTTACAAGAAGATCAGGCAGATCGTGTCCGAAGATCTCAAGCCTCTGTTCGATGAACTCATCCCGACCGAAGCAAAGCACCTGAGATTCTGGCAGGAGTTCTACTCACTTAATATCAACGAACTCGATTTCAGGCGAAGGGTGAAGTTGTCGGTGCTGGTTTCGGTCGCGCGTCTCTTCGGGAATCTAGGAACTCATCTCGTGCTCGAAGCCATCGAAGTCTACGGTGTGAGGAAGTACGTGACCGTCTGGAACAAATACAAGGGAACGCCAACAGGCAACGCGGTGCATAAAATTCTTGAGGATGAATTCCAGCACGAGGATGAAATCGTCTCATCGGCGAGCAAAAGGCTGATCCATCCGGAACGTGTAAGAGATATTTTTCTAGGACTTAACGACGGACTCGTCGAGATTCTCGGGGCGGTATCCGGTTTCTTCGCGGCGTTATCGAGCGTACCCGCGGTCATGGCCGCGAGTGTCGCTGTGGCGGTTGCCGGCTCGATCTCCATGGCGGCGGGCGCATTCGGCGCCATCAATTCGGAAAAGGAAGTCGAGCGGGTCGACGCGGCAAAGAAGGAATTCATCGATGGAAAACCAGGCGAGATCTCCGCTTCCTCCTCAACCGCCGCGGAATCTGCCCTCGTCGTCGGCTTGTCGTACTTTTTCGGCGCTCTGGTGCCGGTGCTCCCGGTGTTATTGGGAGCGGTCAATATCTGGTGGTCCCTCGGCTTCGCGGCGGTTGTCATGGTCTTCATCTCTACCGTAATTGCGTTCCTGTCCGGAATGAAGATGCGGCGAAGAATCGTGACGAACCTAATCATCCTGCTCATTGCCGTGGCTGTAACCTACGGTGTCGGCCTTCTCGCAAGGTCGATCTTCGGAATAAGCATCTGAGCCTGGTTAGCGTTCTTTTCCCCGTTGCAATCTTAACATCACCTATGGAATCGTCGTATTGTCCGCGCCCCCACGTTAAGACAAATCACAATCTCGAACGGCCTGTAGAGGCTACATACAAGAAGATTTTCACCGACCAGGCGAATAGAGCTCCGGCGGAGTAACGCCATCTCTAAGACATTCTTTCCCGGGCGGGGCATCATCTGACAGAAACGTACCCACCAAGCATCCCTTTTTTAGAAAGCACTATCTGCCACAGCTGATTGCTCCTCGCCCTGAATGCGCCTGCGCTCGATAGAAGAAAATATTCCCACATCTTGTAAAACATATCGTCATAATTACCTCTCAGCGCATCCCAGCTTCGTTTGAAGTTAGCGTGCCACGCCATCAGAGTCTTGTCGTAATCGGCGCCAAAGTTGTGCCAATCTTCCATCACGAACAATCCTTCAAATGCCTTTCCCAACTGAGCGACGGACGGGAGCATCCCGTTCGGGAAAATATATTTGTGCGTCCATGCATCCGTGCTTTTCGCCGACACTGGATTGCCGATCGTATGGAGAAGAAAGAGTCCGTCATCCTTCAGGCATCTGTCAGCCACGCGGAAATATTCGCGGTAATTCTTATATCCGACGTGCTCGATCATCCCGACAGAGACTATCCTGTCAAACTTTTCATTCATCTCCCGGTAATCCAGCAGCCTGAATTCCACAGGAAGATCTTTACAGAGTACCATTCCCAAAGCGACTTGTTCTTTCGACACGGTAATCCCAGTTACTTCCACGCCGTATTTCTCTGCGGCGTATTTCCCAAATGCGCCCCACCCGCAACCGATATCGAGCACCTTCATTCCTGGTTTGAGATAGAGTTTCTCGCAGATCAGCTTGAGCTTGTTCTCCTGCGCCTCGTCAAGATTCCGAGCACCCTTCCAATATCCGCAACTGTAGTTCATCCGCTTGTCGAGCATCTTCCGGAACAGGTCGTTCCCAAGGTCATAATGGCGTTCGCCAACAAGAAAAGCCCGTCTTCTCGACTGCATGTTCAATAATTGAAATCCGATAAGCTGCATCATGATCTTCAGATTGCGACGTACCTTCGCTTGTAAATTGGCACGAGCTACCCTGAAAATCATTTCGTCGACTCTTCCAGCGTCCCACCAACCTGCCATGTACGATTCGCCGAGACCGAGCTCCGCTTCGGTTACCGCTCGTTTGTACACCCTATCGTCGTGGACTTGGATATCCCAAGGTTGCTTTCCGTTCAGATCGACTCCGGCGAGTTCCAATAACTCCCGGACTATTGCCTTGTACTTGTTTTCTGGCATTTTCTCACCATTTGAATGTTAAATGCCGAATACCTACTTCAACCGTCCCCCATCTCAACTTATCGACTTGTCGGATTTCAGTCAACTCCGCCACGTTTGGAAAAGAGACTTGCGATTCGTAGAATAGTCCGTCAGGGCGCCTAGCCGTGTTGCAACCAGGGATGCTGTTCCTTTCATTCTCCACCTTCCTGAATATTTGCAAAATGCACAAGGAAATACTTATCAGTGTGCAGCATACCAACTCCCATCGAAGGGCGGATCGCCCTGGCATCAGCTGAAGCTTGAAGACAGGATGAATAACTAAATGTCTTGGAGGAAAAAGCAATGGGCAAGAATGGGATCGACAGACGGGATTTTCTGAAGTACGTAATGGGCAGCGCCGGACTTCTCGCGCTCGATTGGAATTCTCTCCCCCGAAGAGTCGAGGCGCTCACGAAAGATGACGAATACGACGCAGTGATAATCGGTTCGGGGCTCGGGGGACTGAGTTGTGCTGCAGCATTCGCCAGGCAGGGATTCAAAGTACTCGTCCTCGAGCAACACGACAAGCCGGGGGGATATGCTACGGCATTTCAAAGACCCGGCGGATTTAAGTTCGACGTTTCGCTTCACTCCACAGTAATCGAGGAGAGGAACGGTTTACATAATTTGATTCCGGGCTTTCCGGAAATCACCGAGGTGGAGTTCGTTCCGCACCCAAACCTCTACAGAGCAATTTACCCGGACTACGACATCACCGTGCCTCAAAGAGATCTAAAAGCGTATACTGCAAAACTTGTCTCGCTCTTCCCCGACGAAAAGGAAGGAATAGAGGGACTCATTGGAGACATGCAGGGGCTATTCGAAGAAGTCCAGAAAATGTCGCGGGCGAACGGAAATATAGACATGGAACACTTCGCAACAGATTACCCCTTGATGTCAAGACTCTACAACAGGACATGGAAGGAGATGCTCGACGCACGATTGAAGAATGAGAAACTCAGGACGATAGTCTCCGCGCAATGGGCTTACTACGGGCTTCCACCGTCCAGGCTTGTCAGCTTCTACTACGCGATCCCCGCCATCGGGTACCTGACAGGCGGCGGTTACTACCCGATAGGCCGGTCGCAGAAAATCAGCGACGCGTTGGCTAGATTTATCGAACTGAACGGCGGCAGGATTATGCTTAACACACGTGCGGGAAGGATCTTGACCAAAAACCACGCGGCATATGGTGTTCAGACAAGCGAAGGCGAAAGCTTTAAATCGCGCGTGGTAGTGTCCAACGCGAACCCGTTCGACACGTTTCGCAAGCTGACCGATGAAGACAAATTCTTATCCGCGTATCTAGATCAGCTCGACCGTTATAGCGTCAGCCTTTCCTCGTTCCAGATATTCCTAGGCTTAAGCGACGATATCGTCGGGAAGAGCGGCATCAAGGATTCAGAGATATTCTACGAAACCGGCTACGACATGGAAGGATCGTACCTTGCCGCCAAGAGAGGAGATATTGGAAACGGCGGTTACGCGCTCACGCTGTATGATAATATTCATAAGGGCTATTCTCCCGCCGGAAAGAACACCGTCAACATCATCACTTTCACCGGCTACGATCACTGGAAGAAGTTTGAGCAAGACTACTTCGCCGGCAATAAAGATGGGTACCGCAAAGAAAAGGAGCGGCTGGCCGACATCCTGATCGACAAGGTCGAGAAGACACTGCTCCCCGGACTTTCGTCGACAATAGAAGTAAAGGAGATTGGAACCCCGCTAACGAATGTCAGGTACACCAGCAACTACCACGGAGCTATTTACGGGCTCGATCAAACTGTTGACAACTCCGGTCCGAGCAGGCTCGGCCATGACACACCGATAGATAACCTCTACCTGGCAGGCGCGTGGACAAAGCCGGGCCATGGCTACGGCAGCGTGCTCTCAAGCGGTATCGAATGCTTCGGGGAGATAATGAAAAAGTGGGGATGACTTGCTAAGAGAACAAGCTCACAGAAACGTGAAAAAGCCGCGGCGATTTCTCCGCGGCTTTTTTCTTTCGAACGTAATCCGGGCTGTCTTCCAAGCTCACCTCTTCTGGTAAGGCGGCTGCTCAGGAGCGACGAAAGGATGGACATTAAGCGTCCGCATCACGACCTCGATCGCCTTTTCAAGTTGCCCATTTACGCCGGAGGCCAGCTCAGCCGGGTTCTCCACCACTTTGAAGTCGGGAGTCACTACGGTCCTCTGCGTACTTGATACTGAGGGATACCGCATCAGCCTCGCGTCAATTTGCGCCGCAGCCTCCCGAACCATTCCAGCGCAAACGAGGAAAACGAAAACCACGGATACTCTCTTCATACCCGCCCCCTTTCGTGATCGAGTCTTTTGTTAGATGATCAAAAGCCGAACTCGCACGACCGAGTTGTTAACAGGCGCGGAATAGACAGCACACGTTTGACTACTCACCGGCAGGTGGATTGTGTCCCCCGCCGAACTTTTGAAAAAGCCTCCCTGACGGCTTCTAGGACTTTGAATTAAGCAGGTTCCGGCTAAAGAGCACTCATTTTATCACGGGTTTTTCCCGTGGGTATAATGGATCACGTTTACCTTTTCCTCGGTGATCATGCCGCCGCATCCTGCCTTCTCGAAAAGGTCTTCAACGATCGGCAGAAAGGCGTCGATCTTTTCTTCAGTATCCACAAACTCAATTACCATCGGCAGGTCTTCGCTTAGTTCAAGAAGCTTTGCCGTGTGGATCATGCTCCCCGCCCCAAAGCTTTCCACGCCTCTCAAGACCGTGGCACCCGCCATTCCAATTTCACGAGCTTTCTCCACGAAGACATTGTATAGGGGCCTCTTGTTCAGGTGATCGTCCTCACCGATGAAAATTCTCAAAAGCTTTCCTGTTCCTTCTAATTTCATATTCGCCTCCTATATGACAAGTTTTCCCAAAAGTGTTCCAAGCCAAGCGGCCAGCAGCGCTACCACAATTGACAGCACGATATTAGTCGCACCGATAAAAAATGAACCATCCCTGAACAGACCGAGCGTCTCGTAAGTGAATGTTGAAAAAGTCGTGAAACCTCCGAGTATCCCGATCGCGACGAACGCCCTGAGTTCAGGGCTCACGAGAAACCGGTCCTCAGCAATTGTAAGGAAAAAACCTATTATCAGACTTCCGATTATATTGACCGCGAATGTCCCGAAAGGAAAATCGGGGCCGAGAAGCGCGTACATCCAGCCGGATACAAGGTATCGGAATACCGAGCCGATGCCGCCCCCGATAAAAATCACTAAAGTCTTTATCACTACAACTCCTGTTCACTTTGTTGACCCTATATAATGACACAAAAAAAAACTCCTGCCATAAGACATCTTTCACGGCAGGAGTCATCATTCTTGAAATCAAGAAACTTGTTTAAACTGGCGAACTCCATCGCCAGGACGTGACAAACTAATAATCAAAAGACTGACGAACAAGGTACAACGCGGACTGACATATGGTCAGTTGTTCTTCGCGCCCTGATTGATCCAGCTCCTTATGGTGGCGATCTGCGCTGAATCGAGCGGAGTGTGGTTGAGCGGCATTCGAGTGCCGGCCTGTCCCGTTATCTTGAGATAGAGGTAGCTGCTGTCCGCGTCGTACGGTTTTACTATAACGTAAGGCGGCTGTTCAATACTCGGAGCATTAACTATATCCTTGTAAGCGAATCCTGCCTGGAGACTCATCGGTGCGATGCCGCCCGTGACGTGGCACCCCGGTATCGCGCAACTGTTGGTGAATATCGGCTGGACCTGGCTTGAAAAGCTGATGGTTGTATCGGAGGGCGACGGCCCAGTCGGACTAAGTGCCGCCGTCTTCGAGCAAGCAGCTAAACCGATCGCCATAAGAATTACGACCACTATCTTCATAGATATCCTTTTTAAGCCACAACAATACCTGGCATCTTAAGAGTTTCAGGATCATGGATGAAATTGTTGCCGACTCAGTGCCCCACACATGGAATAATCACTGTTCCGGCACTGGCACCTGAGCGGCGCAGAATCAGTCAGCGATGCGGATGCGCGAAAGGTTAGAGCAGCGACGTCGAGGGAGATTCAGACGTTTTCTCGGCATTACATACACTATGGCCGGAGGATCGACCGGCCTTGGATCTATGTTTGAGATCGCCATGTAGAAACTAAATGCGAAGAAAAACACTACGGCTTTCATGCAAACAATCTAAACAATCTTTAAATTCTATTAAAGCATCACCGGCAAGACACAATTTGATGCCATTGATTAAGATCGACCGATTGTTAAATTGCTCCGTGAAATATTTGAGCCTAATAATACTTCTCGCGATCATCGCCGTGTCATTGGAGGTTTCTTCCTGCAAGAATGTGCTTGGACCGACATCCGGCCAATCGACAATAGTCTTCCCCGACTCCAACGTTAGTTACTACAGACAGGTCCTTCCTCTTTTCGAGGAATCGTGCGACTATTCCGGCTGTCACGATGATGGTACACAGGCCGGAGGGCTCAGCCTTACCAATTACGCCGGCCTCTTCACTGTTGCCGGAGTTCTCACGCCTAAAGACACAGTACACAGCATTCTCGTTCAGCGCATCCAGGGTATAGGGCCCATAATGCCTCCACCTCCGCTCTCCGCGCTAAACAGTAATCAGATCCAAGGGATCAAGACATGGGTAATGGAAGGAGCCCCGGCGAACTAGCGCGTTACACGCCTCTCGCCACGTTTCATCTCTTTCTTTCAAAAAGTACAGGTTCACCTTTTGCCGTGCTGACAGTATCTAAGAAGGAGACGGCTTGATCATACCGATTCGGTTCGAGCAGCCTGCTCTTTGATGCAAGCACCTCACTGAACTTAATCATCCCCGGTGTCTCGCTCGCATAAGACGACGAATACTCAAAATCGGGATTTGTGATATCGACTTCGCCGGGCAAGTGTTTCACGAGCATGGAGTCACCTTCGAACAGCACGTCTACTCTCTCGGTAAGGACGTATGGATATTCAAACTCCACCGGATATTCCCTTAAGCCAGTAGTGAGCCAGCCAAGGTTCTCAAACGCAGGAAACGGTTCGACGTACAATGAATACAAGGTTGAATCGTTAGGGACGGCATTCGTGGCGCTAAATTCAAACGCCAGCGTAAACGGAGAGTGAAGAGAATCGGGTGACGTGGTCCGACAGGAGATGAGGTCAGGAGAGCGGAACGCGCCGGATAATAACGACTTGGAGTAAGAGGCGATTGTCTGACTGTCCGACTTCGCGAGCTTATTTCGCATGACAATTCCAGCCTCGCCGCCATACGCAATTGTCGCGTGAAAGACGCTCGGCGTTGTCACGTATTCCGTGACTTTGACAGTAATATCTATTGGGTTATTCCACGCATGCGATCCGGGGGTTACTATGAAGAACGACGTTCCGTCGTCATTCATGACAAGGGCTACTGCCGCCTCGTCCTCCGGCGGAACTTCACCCACGCCGCAAAATCGCGCCGCCGCGTCGAACCATACTATTCGGTTTCCGGGTATGAGAGCGCCCACGAGCATCCTGTGAAAACGCCAGCACGGAAAATGAGTGTCAAGATGACTGTTCGAGCGCGCTACGACCACCGCAGGCTTCGCATAAATTCCGACCGCTTTGAGAAGCGCAGTCAGAAGGAGAGACTTCCCCCTGCAATCCCCTTTGCCACTCTCCATAACCTTCTGTGGATACTCTGGCGCGAGATCTCCCAACAGTCTCTTGCTTTCGACATAGCGAATTCCCTGAACGTATTTCAGAATTCGACCTAGGGAGTCGATTTCCGATGAAGCCCCGTTGACCAACATTTCGGCCTTCTTTCTGACGGCGTCACTAATGATAAGCCGAGGCTTGATAAAATCGTCATAATACCATTTTGATACGTCATTCCATGATTGCCAGAATGAAGGCGCAAACTGGACATAACCACGATACCAATCCTTAGGAGGCATATTAGGTTCTGAGTGAAAAGCCGGAACGTCTTTTAGTGTCCACGTAAACTCATCCAAGTTTCGATCATATTTTTCACCTTCCCCCTCCGAATCTAAATCGCCGCTCAAGGTCCACGAAGCCAGATTGTGCCAGTTTCCTCCAGAACCTTCCGATTTATAATGCCGCTTTACAGTAGGCTCCCCAATGTCAGGATAATTGTATGTCACATAATTCCATTGCCAATCCTTTGCGTCTTTTTCGGTCCCACCTATTATGAATGACGGGACCGTAAGACTGTAAATGCTCCTCATCACGGGGAGATGACGCTGGATCACCCATTCTCCCGCCGGAAACGGCACGCTCTCCTTATAAGCGTACGCGTATTCCAGTATCGCTCCGCTCGTAACGCGACGAAACACGAATTTCAACTGAGCCGCATCGGCAGGAAAGACCGATCCCGCTCCCCTGTTTCCGTAAGTCGTGAGGAAATCTCTCGCCCGGACGTACAAGGTCTTTCCATTCGGCTCTATTGTGCGGGCTCTGATTGCGAGCAAAGTCTGTCCCGGACGGAGTCTAATCGTGACTGGCGCATCCTTCTCGAAATTTGAGAAGACGCGCTCCACACGATGGACAGTAACTGTCGTGTGATAGTTATAATTCGTATCTACTTCCGTAACAACGTTCGTGCGATCCAAGATGATAACCCCGTCGGCGCCCGGGTAATCCGATGCGACAGGGAGACTCTTAATACCGAGACGGTTCTGCAACGAAGTTATACTCTCAAATGACAGTGTGGCGCAAGAAGAGATTAGGAGAGACAATGAGATGAGGATAACTGCTTTTATCCGGATAATAATGCGCCTCCTCCGAAATTCTGTCTCCAAACGACGGTCCCGCCAACGGGAAGAACCAATCATCAAATCTGTTTAGCCGGGTACACTTTCCGCCGACTTGCAATCTCGATGCAAGGGAAAGTGAGTTCGCCATGCACTAGGCTAACCTGAAATTAAAAGCCCAACTCCCACTTTGCAAATCATTGGATCCACATCCACATCGCAGGCAAGGAGAATGTCCTTTATTTTGAGCTAATTTTCCTTTTTACAACGTAAGTTAGAGCCCGGGAGGATGCGCCTGGGGAAGAATCAATATTCACAACTCAATATCCTGCTGGAAGCACACAAGTACTTCCGGCAGGAGACGGCGCGGAACCGTCAGATGAACATCTCGTTCATCTCGCCCACTATTGTCATCTGCGCCCTTAACTCTTCCAGCTGCGCCGTAAGTTGGACCTTGTGTTCTCGCTCCATCTTCGCGAGAGAAATAAAGAAATCTTTCACTCTAGTGTCGCATGCCAGTTCCGCCGCGTGAAGATACTTTTCTTCGGACTCGATTTCGCTCTTGATGGCATCTTCCAGAATCGAAATTATCGCGTCTCTGATTTCAGGTTGATCCTTAGCCATCTTCTTCTCCTCAGATCTCCCCCATGACATGTTCCAAGATTGAAAGTAGCTCTTCCGCTCTCTTTTGACTTACAGCCACATCTTGGAATGCGAGGGGAGGCAAAATTCCAGTGGTTTTGACTGCGGTAAGTATTCCAGCGAATGCGGCTCCCTCCGGCAAATACTTCCGCCTGAGCGGCTGTCTGAGCACACGACCACGACAAGATGGTATAACCAAAGTTTCATCGGCGATTATCAGTGATTCGTCATTCGTCGCATCGAACACACCTTTCGCGGTTAAATCCTTGACTCCATCTTCGGACACTACTACCACAACATCCGGGACATCTATGCCGGTATAGAGTATCTTTTCGCGCGAAAGCACGACCTCTGCGGTAGAGAAGCCTGTTCCCTGCGTTACCGGATTGTCGTTCTTCTGAGTCGCGTTCGCTCCCGAAAGTACGGCGGCCTGCACGAGCATATAAGCAGCTGATTGAACTCGCTCCCCTGCCGTCCCCGCAATGATGAAGCCTGTTTTCTTTTCAAGCGCGTTTTCGTAACGCGGCTCGATCCCGACTCCCTTAGTCTCTTCTTTTTGCACTTTCAGCTTTTCTTTGTAGACCACGCCAAGCTCCTTTCTGTCATGCCGGTTCACGATGATTCCAAGATCAGCCGTTGGCCCCGCGCCGAGTTCAGCGAGCTTGTTGCCGCGTATCACATTGCCCCGCAGAGCGTATTCAGTGCAAAGTTCCAGCACCTCAACAAGCGCGAAACCTGGATAGGAAATCGCGTCAGCGATGATCTCGGCAAGGTCAGCGTCGGTTGCCGTCTTCCGTGCGAGGAAGCCGGCGTTCGCTCCTTTTAAGACGTCTATGATATTTACCGGCGGGACTATGTTTCCCCCCGGAGTCGTAGCAGTGACAAACCCAAGAGGTGAAAAGCTCGAGTTCTGCCCTCCCGTCATGCCGAAAAGGAAATTGTTGTAGAGTATCACTGTAACGTCGACATTCAACTGCGCGGCATTGACAAGGTGCAGGAGGCCGATCATCGCTCCGCCGTCTCCGATTACCACGAGGTTCTTAAGCTTTGAGTCGCCAAGTATGGAGTCGGCAATCTCCACCCCCGTTGCGAAGGCCGTGGACCTTCCATGCGTCGTATGAAGCGAATGGACATCCTGGAATAACGAATCGACGAGACCGACACATCCTATGTCACTAGTTATGTTGATGTTGCGCGGGTCAAGATTGAGACGAACAAGCGCACCGTCGATCGCCTTCGTTATTTGATGGTGACCGCACCCCTTACAGAACGGAAATTTCTGAGTCACCTTCAGGTAACTGTTTCCCTTCACCGACTTCGGAGTCATTACAACCGACATTTATGCTCCATTAGTTTTTCGACAAGATTTCCTTTTCAATATCGCCGGGGGTAATCATCTTCCCGACCGCATTTACGCCCGAAACTTTTTTATCCGGGAACAATCGTTCGATCTGAGTCCTGTACAACCCCACGATATTCTCTTCGACAACCACGACTTTCTTCGCGTTCCCAGCCGCCTTTTTGATTTCCTTTTCCGGAATCGGGAAAAGCGTACGCAGATTGCAGAACGAAACACGTTCGCCCTTAGCGCGTAATGCCGCCACGGCCTCTATCGAAGTGCGGGCGCTAACTCCGTAGCTGATCACAATTACATCAGCTCCGTCAACCGCATCAATGTCGAGCCGGATGATTTCCTCCGAATTAGCGACCACCTTCTCATGAAGATGCCTGAGGACTTCAATTGTCTCAGGAGAATTTTTCTGAAGCCGCCCGCTTTTGTCATGCGCGGAGCCGGTGACGGTCACCTTCTCTCTCCCGCCGATCGGCGCGAATTCCGGTACCTCATCAGGAAGTAAGAATCGATAACTTCCGTATGTTTCGCCGTTGCTTCGCACAAAGAGCTTCCGGTCGACGATACCTGATTGCGGAAGCGCCGAGTAATCGACATTCTCGGACGTCATCCCGACTTCTTTGTCGGTCAGCAAAATGACCGGAGTGCGGAGCCTCTCGGCGACATTAAAGGCATGGATCGTAAGCTCGAAAGATTCGACCGGTGTGGACGGGGAGAAGACGGGTATGGTGTAACCGCCGCCGATGGCGTTCCCCGCCAGCAGGACGTCGCCCTGTCCTCCCTGAGTTGCTCCACCAGTCGATGGGCCAAGTCTCTGGACGAGAGCGATCACAAGCGGCGTTTCGGTCATCACCGCGTACTGGAGCGTTTCAATCATCAAGGAGAATCCAGGTCCCGATGTTGCCGTCATCGCCTTGAAGCCGCGCTGAGAAGCGCCGACGCAAAAGGCGAGGGCGGAGATTTCATCAGGGGCGCCTATGGCGACATCGCCGCGTTTCGGAAGTTCGTCTATCATGGATTTGTAAATTCCCGACGCGGGGGTGATCGGGTAACCGGCAAAGAACTTGCAGCCGGCAGCGATTGCTCCCTCGGCGATCATCTGATTTCCATTCCTTATCTTGAACTTCGGCACGCTTCCTCCAATTGATTCACTGCAAGTTTATTCTGAAGAACTTCGAGACAACCTCCGGATATACTGGGCCTACTAGCTTGTTAGGCAGTGACCGACCCTCTTCATATCACGGAGTCAAGCACGAAAAAGGCCGCAGCATCACGCTCATTTTTTGACTGCAAATCATCCACGCGATTTTTGAGCTCTCTTCCTGGCGTTCTTTGTCCGCGTGACGTTTCGTGTTTGAGACGATTTGTTTTCGCCTGTGGACTCATCTCTCCTTGAACGACTAACTTTTCTTGTCGGCGCAAATTTCGCTCGCAACCTTTCCCAGTCCTCGGTGACGTTCGCCTGAATTATCCCGATCTGCTCGTCGTTGAGGTGGCGGAACCTTCCCTGCATCTTAATGTAATCACGAACGGGAATGCCGTCGGGTTCTTTTGACAGCGCGTAATCTATTCCGTCGATTATTTCAATCAAGGGAAACACCTTGCTTTCGATCGCCATCCGGGAAATCTTTATTGAATCTTCCGGCTCAAATTTCCAACCGGGAGGACACGGCGAGAATACATGTATGAATTTGAACCCGCGGATATCTTTCGCTTTCCGGATCTTCGCGATCATGTCGTCTGGATAAGCGACGCTAGCGGTAGCGAGATATGGTATCCGGTGAGCGGCAAGTATCTCTATTATGTTCTTTTTCTTTTCCGCCTTCGGGGATACGGCGGGTGTTGTCGTGGTCCACGCGCCGAACGGCGTCGCAGAGCTCCTCTGAATTCCGGTATTCATATAGGCTTCGTTGTCATAGCATATATAAATGAAATCTTCGTTCCTTTCCGCCGCTCCTGACAACGCCTGCAAACCAATATCAAATGTGCCTCCGTCGCCCGCAAAGGCAAGGACGGTCGTTTCATGGTCGCCCTGAGCGTCAAGCCCCGCTTTGACGCCACTCGCTGTGGACGCCGCAGTCTCGAACGCCGTGTGAAAGACAGGTACTCCGGCCGCGGAGTACGGCACCGGCCCGTCAATGACGGACCAGCAGCACGCCGGAATCACCACTACCGTCTTCCTCCCGAGGGCCTTAAGTGCATATCTCATAGTCAAAGTCGCTCCGCATCCCGGACACGCAAAATGCCCCGGAGCCAGGACCTCGTCCGGAGGCAACTGATACTTTATCTGTCCCATTTATTTGACTCCCTCTGATCTTCGAATTCCGGCACCCGTCTCAGGAAAGGGCCGCGCTCCCTGATCTGCATCGGATGTCTTCAGACTTACCCAAACGGACTCACTTTCAGGCTCGTCGTGATTCATCAGGTATGAAAAAATCTCCTTAATCGTTTCAGGAGTTATGTCGCGTCCGCCGAGTCCCGCGATGAACCCGAACACGCTTGGCCTGTCAGCCGCGTTGTACAAGACCGCTTTCGTCTCCTGGTAAATAATCCCTGTCGCGCCGAACGACACGTTGCGGTCCATGACGCCGATCTTCCTGACATGTTTCGCGAGCTCCCGTACTTCATCAACAGGGAACGGTCTGAAGACGCGTAACTTCATGAGCCCGACAGGAAACCCCATGCTCCTCAACTCATCGACCGCGATCCTTGCGGTACTGACGGCAGTCGCGGAAGTAATCAGGACCGTTTCGGCATCTTCAGTCATATACTCTTCGACCAGTCCGCCGTATGAGCGGCCGAACTTCTCGGCAAAATCACGGTCCACTTCCCTTATGACGCTTCTCGCGTCCTCCATGGCCCGGTACAGCTTGTAGCGCATTTCCATGTACGCTTCCGGACCAATCAGCGCCCCGAAAGCCTTAGGATCCGACGTATCTATCTTGAATGAGGCTTTCCTCGCCGGCAGAAACTCGTCAACGATCTCCTGTTTAGGAAGAGCCACCGGCTCGGAAGTATGACTCAGCACAAAAGCGTCAAGGTTGATCATAACCGGCAGAGAAACAGTCTCGGCAATCTTGTACGCCTGCAATACCGTGTCTGTAACTTCCTGATTGCTTTCCGCATAGAATTGGAGCCAACCGGTATCGCGCTGCGAAAGGCTGTCGTTGTGGTCCACATATATGGACCACGGAGGAGCCATCGCGCGGTTTACATTGACCATGACAATCGGGAGTCTGCTCCCCGCCGCCCAATGAAGAAGTTCGTGCATGAGCGCGAGACCCTGGGATGACGTGGCCGTGAAGGCACGCGCGCCGCTGATCGAGGAACCGATGCAGCACGCCATCGCGGAATGCTCGGATTCGACTTTTATGAATTTCGCATCGAGATCGCCGTCGCTTACAATTTCTGACAGTTTTTCGACAACGCTTGTCTGAGGTGTAATGGGATAAGCGGCTATCACCTGCACTCTGGCGAGCTTCACCGCGTGTGAGGCAGCGTGAGTACCCTCGATGACCACGACCTTGTCAATAGAAGGATGCAGCAAGCCGTCTCTTTTTGTATTTGCCACATTTTTCTCCATCATATGTGTTCCACCTCCTCAACCGCTTCCCTCGCCCCTTCAGGAACGAGCTCCATCGCCCCACGCGGACATTCGTTGACACAGATTCCGCAACCTTTGCAATGCTCGTAATCGATCGTGTATTCACCCGATTCATCCTTGCTGATAGCGACATCGGGACAGAAAGTCATACATACATCGCAGTGGAGGCAGGTGCCGCATGTGAAACACCTCTCTGCCTCGGTGAGTGCCTGCTCCTCCGTCAATGTTTTGTTGACCTCCGAAAAAGTCGTTTTACTTTTTTGTACAGTTATCCTCGGAACTTCGACGCGGCCCTCATGTGGAAAATAAAATGTGTTTACCTCTTCCGGCTTGACAGCGTCGTGAGATACGCCATTCGATCTTGAGCGCCATCCGAGAAACTCGTGAATAGAGATAGCCGCTTCTTTCCCCGCCCGGATCGCGTTTACGACCGTTCCGTTCGGATTTGTGGCGGCGTCTCCGCCCGCAAAAATACCGGGGACTCCGGTTGTATGCTCATCATCGACAAATAGTCTTATACCCTTCCTTAGAAACGAATACGGAAGAAACGACAGATCCGGTTCTTCGCCAATCGCGGATATGATCGTGTCGGCCCGCATTGAAAAATTAGATCCTATGACCGGAACTGGTCTTCTTCTCCCGCTTTCATCCGGCTCGCCGAGCTGCATCTTCATCAGCTCAATTTCAGACGCTTTGCCTTTGCTCCCTGATATTTTGACGGGAGTGACCAGAAATTCAAAATGCACGCCTTCCTTTTCTGCCTCTTCGATTTCCTCCGGCACAGCGGGCATCTCCACCCTTGTCCGCCGATAAAGAACCGTGACACGCTTGCCGAGGCGCAACGCACTCCTCGCAGCGTCTATTGCCGTATTGCCGCCGCCGAGCACCAGCACTTGGCGTCCGACCTTCGGTACATTCCCTGTGCTCAGCTCCTTGAGGAAGTCGATGCCGGTGTAGACACCTTTCAGGTCCTCGCCGGGTGCACCAATCTTCCGGCTGTGGGTAGCGCCGACCGCGACAAATACGGCATCATATCTCTCAAGTTCGCTCCATGCCACATTGTCGCCGATTTTCGAATCGACCATTATTTCGACGCCGAGAGCTTCTATGTCCTTAATCTCCTTATCGAGAATTTTTTTCGGCAGCCGGTAATCAGGAATCCCATATCTCAACATCCCTCCTGGCTCATGGTCGGCCTCATAGATGACTGATCGATATCCCAATCTCGAAAGCTGATAGGCGCATGAGAGACCGGCCGGCCCTGAACCGATTACGGCAACCTTCTCGCTCTTCCGGGCCTCTACCGCTGCGGGAAGTTTCCTGTTCTTAAAATTCTTGTCCGCGACGAAACGTTCGATGTTGTGTATTGCGACAGCGCCGTCATAGCCCGCTCTATTGCACTGTCCTTCACAAGGATGGTAGCACACTCTCCCCGTAACGCCGGGGAGTGGATTATCCTCGAGTATCTTGTACCATGCTTCTTTGTATTTTTTTTGCCGAACGAGTTCGAAATAATCGGGTATCTTTTCGCCAGCCGGACAAGTGACATGGCAGGGTGAATTCTTGTCTCTATAGACCGGACGGACATGGCGCCAGCTTCCGGTCGGTATCTCGCGAGTCGATTCGAGAGAGAACGCCAGTGGTGGCATCTCTTCGACAGTAGTGAATTTATATTTGGTCATAACAGCCGCCCTTATTTTACGGTTATAGTTCCATTATCCTCCGAAGGAAAACTTCCATTGGCCGGTGCATCGGCCACGGACTCCACCGAATCGTAAGCCTCAAGAGCCGCTGCCGCGTTTTCATCCCGCTTCATAGGGACCCCTTCCCTTATCGCCTCGACGATAGCCTCTATCCCTACGAGACCCGAAAACTTCGCGAACGCTCCGAGAATCGCCGTGTTCACGATCGGAATGCTTCTCGTCCCAAGCCCGTGCCTGACGGCTATCGCGGCGGCATCCACTGAAGCGGCCGGATAATCGTACGGGAAGTTGAAAAGACTAACGGGACCGGCTGAATTGACCAGGATGGTCCCTCCTCTTTTGAGACCTGAGAAGACGTTCGTGGATTTGATTAGAGTCGCGTCGAGAATGATTAGATGGTCCGGCTCATAGATCGCTGTCCTCAATCTGATAGGCTTGTCATCGACTCGGGTGAAGGCGAGAACCGGCGCGCCCCTTCTCTCGACTCCAAAGGATGGAAATGACTGAGCGAACCTTCCCTCTTTGAACATAGCAGATGCAAGAATCTTCGCGGCAATCACCCCGCCCTGACCGCCTCTGCCGTGCATCCTGATTTCAATCATCCTTGTTCTCCTCCCGCATTGTGTGCTAAAGGCAAGTTTGTCCGCCGGTTTCGTCCGAAGGATCTCTTCGTGGGCCCGCCAGACTTAGTTTGAACCGAGGAATTCATAAGGAGGTACGTCAAATGCCGTGCCTGCAATTATCAGATATTCTGGCGAAATTGGGCCGTCATGGTCGGATTATTACACGTTCGAGTGCGACAACTTGCCACACAGCCTCCATAATGTGGACAAGTTATCATGAAGACAAATTAGTAGAAGAGGCAGCTATTTTCCCAAAAACCTGAAGCGGAGCCGGTGAATTTTTCGCATGTTTTAGCGAAATTGATAAAAGCCTAAAGGGATGACGATGCAGCTTCGCCTTGGAAATGAGTCCACGAAGTTGAAGTCAGCAGGCACTTATTCTTGTAAATAGAAAATTCATTGACTTATTATCATAAATCTCGCGCACTTCCATCAACGGATAGCAGGCAGAAATGACTTACTTAGTCGATACTCACGCGCATCTCAACCATGATAAATTCCAGGACATTGAAGAGACCCTGAAGAGGTCATCGGGCGCTGGCGTGGATCATGTCATCGTCCCGGGTTGGGATCTCCCTTCCAGCGAAAAGGCCATCGCGCTCGCCGAGAGATTCGAGAGAGTTTATGCCGCAGTTGGATTCCATCCTCATGACGCGGCCGGCGCCGACGATGCATCGCTCGCCAGGATCGCCGACATGTCTTCTCATCCAAAGGTGGTGG
>JAJYRM010000146.1 GCA_021794075.1 Bacteroidota bacterium
TCAAATTTGAATCGACAGCTACGGCGGTGGTTAATAGGCCTCACAATTTACCTGACAATTTCGTCTTGCGGCAGAATTATCCGAATCCATTTAATCCAACCACAAAGATCGTGTTTGAAGTGAAGTCCGAAGTAAACGTGAAAGCTGAAGTGTTCAACATACTGGGACAGAGAGTTGCCACATTGGCCAGTGGCAGTGTCGCTCCCGGGACTCACGTTCTTACCTTCAACGGTTCAAGCTTCGCTTCGGGGTTGTACATCTGCAGGGTGATTGCTGGAAGCCAGATGGAGCAGATAAAAATGATGCTCGTGAAATGAAGAAGCTGAGATTGGCCGCCTTCATGCTGGTTGCTCTGATGGCGGCTTCGGCTAGCGCTATGAACTTTCCAAGTCCACAGACACGTGGCGTGTGGATTAGCGGTAATTACCTCCAGGGCGGTCCCAGCACCATAGAAACGCTGATGAGAAATCTCAGCGAAGCAAACTTTAATACGGTATATATTGACGTCTGGTATCAGGGATCGACCATTTACCCCAGCCAGGTAGTTCAGGCGGCAGGCGGTCCCTCACAAAACCCAGTCTTCGTCGGCACCGACCCGCTGAAAACCACGATTCAAATTGCTCATGAGTACGGCATACGAGTTTTTGCATGGTTTGAGTATGGTTTCATGGTGGGAACCAGTACGGACTCAGCGGATGCTCCCGGAATACTGCAGAAGCATCCCGATTGGGCGATGGTGCAACGCGACACGACGAAGAATTTCTTTCATAACGAGTACGGCTACTTCTTTGCCGTCGACCCCAGTGTGTCTGCCGCGTCGAACTTCATAGTAGATATGTATACGGAATGCGCGCGCAATTATCCCGATCTCGACGGAATAGAGACGGATATCGAGAACGATACCACAGTGTCATATTCTGACACTTCAAGAATCCGTTTCATGCAGGAGACGGGGCAGCCCGACCCTTTGACATTGCCAAACAACAATTCCGCATGGCTTTCGTGGAGGCGACTTCAGATAACAAATGTTATCCGGAGAATATATGATGGCGTTAAAGCGGTGAACCCTAATTGTGTGGTTACCTCAGCGGTTCCTCCGCCATACATGTCGAGCTACATGCTCGAATCCTGGGATGAGTGGGCAAAAAGCGGTTACATCGATATGGCTGAACCAATGCTTTACCTCAACACCGCTGATTTTGACAACCAGATGAGTCTTAGCACCACTTACGTCCCGCAAGGGTTCCAGCTTTCTCCGGGTATTGACATGAGTTCTGCCGGTTCCGTTGCTAACACAATATCAGAAATACAAGATGCTGTGAACAGGAACGCCGCTGGCGTCACGATATGGTACTACGGTTATCTCAGCACTTATCCGAATGCCTTCGCAGACCTGAAGTCACAGGTGTTTCCTGAGAAGACGATGCCAAGTTACGATGATCTTCTTATCGACAACTCAAGAGGAGTTCTCGACTATCAGGGCGCCTGGACGAGAGTCCGTGGAGGATACAACGGCACCTATCTGACCGCGCAAGCGGTCCAGGGTAACACGGCGACCTTCTCCGCTAGGATACTTCGAAGCGGAGAATATACTCTTTATGGTTACTGGGGCGGAGATTCTTCCAGCAACTGCTCAAAGGCATTAGCTGAAGTATCTACTTCGAGTCTTGTTAGGACCGATACGTTGAATCAGGATTTGAATCTCAATACGTGGTCTTATGTCGATAAATTCCAGCTTAATTCCGGCGACACAGTCACAATCAGACTGTCCGGCACCGGAGGTGGCAATCTTATCGCTGACGCGTTCCGACTGAGGCGTGCCAGTCCCTTTACGCTTAGCGACTATGCCGTTCCTGACAGTGAAACGATATTGCTAAAATTCTCGACTCCTCTTTTGGATCCGCTCTCGCCAATAACTACAGTATCCGCTTCGCTTACCGGAGCGAAATTGAGCTACTTCGTGGATCCGACTGACCATACGATCCTCCATCTTGCCGTCCAGACTCTTAAGGAGAATGTCCCTTTCACAGTCTATGTGAAGAATCTCGTTGATGTGTCGTATGATACACTGAATTTGTCGCGCTCTTTGATTTACGATCCTGATAGTACCACGTTTGTCATCGACGGAAGCACGCCGAACTCCTTTTGGAAACAGACGGGTGATTGGCTGCAGGACACCAGCTCGTCCGCAATTGGCGGAAGCTATTGGGTCGCAAAGCAAGGCCAACAAGTGGATCGTGTCCAATGGGGACCCATGCAGATCAAGACCAACGGTTACTATAATGTTTACGCTTACATTCCGAAGACGCAACTTACGCTGAGCGGCAGATGCATGTATATCGTTTTAGATCATTTCGGAAGCGACTCGGTTTTCATTACACAATCCGCGAACGAAGGCACATGGGTTGATCTAGGAAACTTTCCGTTTCAGTCTGGAGACCAGTTTGCGGCATCATTGTCTTCAATTGCCGGGACCGACACCAGTCAATATGTTGCTGCAGACGCGATAATGCTTGAAAGAGCGGTTCAGATAACGAATGTGTTGGGAAACGACAATATCCCGAAGAGTTTTGTTGTCTATCAGAACTACCCAAATCCGTTCAACCCATCGACTGTAATTTCTTTTCAGTTGAAAAATAGAGCAAGTGTCTATATCACGATTTATAATTCACTTGGCCAGAAGGTAAAGCGATTGCTGGATGGAAGGAGCTACCAGGCGGGGACGTGGTCCGTCAAATTCGACGGCTCGTCAATGTCTAGCGGTCTTTACTTCGCGTCAGTGAGAATTGCAGGAACGAGTTATGAAAGGCGTAAGATCATTAAGATGCTTCTTCTAAAATGATCGGTCGAAATTCTTTACGCTCCGTTTTGCGAAACTCTGGCGAAGCATTTAACCCGCCGAGCTCGAGATACTCAGCGCGAACTGATGACGTCTTACGTCCGAGTGATAATTTCGTGCACTCGCCGTTCCTGCTATGGCTCGGTCAAGCGGGAGAGGTCAGGCAAATCCAGGATTCGATTCCTGAAATACCAGACTTTCAAATGGGCGACAGGACAAGGCTAATTCCTGTTCGTAAGATTAGTCTGTTGATTGGCGCCTGGCATACGGCTTATGATTACTATAACGAGATGGCAATGACGTTGTCTACTACGGAAGACAGTTTGGCGCGGTCTCGATCGGCGCAGGTCATTTTGCTTGAAAGCATTGAGTGTATTGGCTAAATTTTGTTCGCTACCCGAACAAACCGATGAGCCGTGCCATTTCCGTCTATTTCTCTGACGCCTTCTTTGGCGCTGAATCTCGTCGCGAATTAGAATTATTGGTCATTCTCAAAATGGAGAGTGGATTGTGTGGAATTTCTTCAGTGAACGCATGGGAAACATTGGTGAACCGAATACGATTAGAATTCTCAGGTATGTAAGAGAACGCGGAGTTACTTCGCAAATAGAGATCTCGCGGAATTGCGGCCTTTCAAAGGCGGGAGTCTCAGAGGTCGTTCAGAAATTAATGTCGACCGGTTTCCTCCGCGAGGTAGGGACGTCATCTTCAACCAAGAATGGAGGCCGGCGAAGAGTGCTCCTCGAGTTCAATCCTGTCGCCCAGCTTGTCGCAGGAATTGACGTCGGGATGTCTTCAGCAAAGATAGCGCTGTCTGATTTAAACGCGACAATTTTATCAAGAACGAAAGTCACTTTCGGCAAAGGAGCGAAACCTGACGAGGTTGTTCCAAGGTTGGTCAAAGCGGTGAGAGATTTGCTGAAAGGAAAGCCTGCCGACTCAGGGGAATTGATCGGGATCGGAATTGGGTTACCCGGAGTGATCGACTACTTGACCGGCACTCTACTGGTTGCAGATACTTTGCGCGGGTGGGACGGCATTTCTCTTCGCGACACTTTTGAAGCTCAATTCAAGGTCCCCGTGTATGTCGAGAATGACGTGAAAACGATGACCATAGCAGAATACCTTCTAGGTGTGACGAAAGGTGTCCGGGATTTCGTTCTCCTTTGGACCGGCACCGGCATCGGTGCAGGCATAATGGTCGAAGGAAGACTTCTAAGGGGGGCCACCGCGAGTGCTGGCGAAATTGGTTACAATGACCTTGGTTTTCTAATCGCGAACGAGAAAGAATACCCGCTCCTTTACTCCGGACAAAAAGATTTTGGAGATATTCTTTCGGAGGATTCGATCGTTGAAGCTTACCAAAGAGCAGCCGGAACCGGAGATGAAACCTCATGTGACATCGAGGTAATTCTTGAAAAAGCTTCAGAGGGCGATGAGGTTGCCACGGAAATTTTTAAAGAAATGAGCAGGTTAATCGGTACGATCGGCATACTTCTAGCGAACACAATAAATCCGGAGATGATCGTTCTAGGAGGACACGTTATTGAATCATATCCTCAGTTGATGCTGGATGTTTCTGCTTTTTTGAAGAAGGACATACTTCCGGCTCCTGTGCAAAAAGTGAAGGTCGTACCCGCTCATCATAAAACTGATGGTGTCTTGTTGGGCGCGATAGGGCTTATACTGTACGAACTATTTGAACCGCAGCCTCCCATGACGCATATGAAGCGACGGTATCGGAACGCAAAAGAGTCCAGTGGGGGTATCCTTGTTAGTTGAAGGAGTACCCGGATGGGGAACCGTCAGGCCTCGTGAGTGGGATTCACTGGTCGCCATCGATAAGGTGCCAAGGAGAAGTTAATCGGTGAATCGATTTTGCAGATATGATGCAACTATAGTTCTACACAGGATGGGTATGATGATTTTCCGTAATCGATTCTTGTCAAGCGTGCAAGATAGTCCATCCTTAAGTGGGTCGCATTCGCAGTGGTATTACCGCACTCGTCGGATAGTCGCTCCTCACGATTCCAGATTTTTGGTGCACGATGCTGGATTATAAGGTCGTTGTTGATAGCTGGAAAATATCAGCCGAAGTAGACGTGCTAGTTATCGGTGGGGGTACCGCAGGATCGGTCGCGGCCATTTCAGCGGCGCGCGAGAAGAAAAAAACGCTTGTTGTTGAAGAGTTTGGTTTTCTCGGAGGGACACAGACTGCAGGCCTGGTCACGCCAATGATGCCAAACCAGATCGACAAGGTACCTCTAAATCGCGGTATTGACTGGGAGATAAACTCGCGAATGATGGAGGTGGGTGAATCTGGTCAGTGGCCCGATGGGAACATGGGATGGTTTAATCCTGAGATGCTGAAGGTTGTTCTGGAGCAGCTGGTGACTGATACCGGCGCGGACATTCTGTACTACACAATGTTCGAAGACTCCATCATGGATGGCAATACTATTCGCGGTGTGTCCATTTTGAACAAGGGTGGCAGGGCTGCGATAATTGCAAAAAGGGTGATAGATGCCACAGGCGATGCAGATGTTGCTGCGAGAGCCGGGGTCCCCTTCTTCTCCGGCGATGAGGCAACTGGCACAAATCAGCCTTTTTCGGTGAGGTTTTCAGCTGGCGGCATCGATATGCCTAGATTTATCTCCTTCCTTAATTCTCTAGGCCGTTCGGAAGTTACGCAGCATCCTAAAGGTTCGAATACCCCGTTGATACATACCGCGATGGTATGGGGAAGAGACTTTCCACTCGAGCCGGTCTTTCGTCAGGCCGTCAAAGATGGAGTACTCTTGGAGACGGACGGGAATTATTTCCAGGCGTTCACCGTCGCGGGAAGGAGTGGCGAAGTGTTTTTCAATTGCCCTAGAATCACGCTCCAGGTCGATGGGACGAATCCTTTCCATTTGACGAGAGCGCAAATATTAGGGAGACGGGCCATCCTTAGATACCTTGCCTTCTGTCGGAAGTATTTGCCGGGATGCGAAAACGCATCGATCACAAGTATCGCTCCGATGGTTGGAGTCCGTGAATCCCGCAGGATCCAAGGGGAATACCTCCTGACAGCTGAAGATATACTTGGCGCGAGAAAATTCCCGGATGCCATCGCGAGAAGCAATTACCCGATCGATATCCATAGCTCTGACGAGAAGGGGGGAATGCAATTGCATCATCTTCCCACAGGCGCGTACTATGAGATCCCATATCGCTGCATCGTTCCTAAGGTAGTTGATAATCTCCTTGTGGCCGGGAGGTGCATATCGGCAACGTTTGAGGCGCAAGCTTCCGTGCGCATCCAGACAAATTGCCGCGCCATGGGAGAGGCAGCAGGGCTCGCATCCTCGATATCACTCGACAGGAGTGCCCCTTCCCGCGGTGTGAGCGGGGCGGAGCTCAGAAGTGCGTTGCGCCAAAGGAACGCAAGCTTGTGATGTACCGCGTTCTCATTACTCGTAAACCACAAGCGGCGAACGCGAAGAGGGAGGTCTGTTTATCGTGATCGTCGCGGCTGTTATCCTCTTTCTGTTTGCTGGTTCAGCATCTCTGATGTTTCTCCGCAAGTTGCCCGCCATAGTTGCCCTCCCCATCCTGGCGCTTGGTATCGGGCTTGTCGAAGTGATTGCGGGACATCTATCCTTGAACGATTTTCTTTTGGTTGTGGTAGCTAACGGCGCTGAACGGCTGGTCGAGCCGATGATCATCATCATATTTGGCGGTACGATCAGTGTAGTCCTTCAAAAATCCGGAGTGGCGGAAAATCTTGTCAAGCTGGGCGCAGAGCTCGCCGGGTCGAGTCCGCTCGCGGTATCGCTTGTTGTCGTGGCAATTGTCGGGTTACTCTTTACTACAATTACCGGATTGGGCGCTGTCATAATGATTGCGACGATAGTGCTTCCCATTCTTGCTTCCGTCGGTGTTCGGGAAGAAGTAGCAGGCGGGATCTTGCTATTCGGAATAAGTGTGGGCGGGATTTTGAATGTGAACAACTGGGCTGTTTACAAAACGGTTTTGACCATCGGTCCGACGACCATCTCTAGTTATGCCCTGCTTCTTTTTCTCGTGTTGATCCCCGTAACGATAGTCTACATCGTCATTGAGTTATGGCGCAGTAGGTTGATACACTTCGATTCATCGAGAGCGTTGAGAGCCGCATCATATCTCTTGGGCGCAGTTGTGATCGGCGTTCTGGGATACATCTTTCTCAAGAGCGTGAACTTCAACCCGGTTTTGACTCTTGCGCGATATCTATTCGAATTTCTCGGAATAGCGCTGCTCCTCTATGTTCTCTACGATCGATTTTCAGCGTTCAGGAAGGGGAACGAGTCTGAGGTTAAATGGTATTGTTACCTGATTCCTTTGGTTCCGCTGGTGTTGATCCTGGTATTTCATGTTGAATACATCGCGTCATTTTTGATAGGATTTGTGTACAGCATCCTGGTTACTTTGAGGCCTGGGAGCGTTCAACTGACGACACGATCACTCGTAGAGGGCGTAGAAGGGGTTGCTCCGGTCATCGTGCTCATCATAGAGATCGGCATGCTACTGAGCTCCATTCTTGGGCCATCACCGGGCGGTCCGGGAAGTGGGCACTTTGCAAGCTCAGTTGCAGGGGGTGGCCATGCGTGGCCAGTCCTAACCGATATGCGCCCGATTTTCCGTCTTGTTATTCCACACACGTTTTGGGAATACACATTGGGGTTTGGCCTTCTGGCCCCTTTGGCGCTTTATCGCGGCCCGATGAACGTGTGGGGGCTCGGCTATGGGGTGGCTGGTATTCTTATGTCGACCGGGCAGCTCAGTGCCAACGCAATCATGGGAATTCTGATGTCGATGAGCATCGTGCAGGGTATTTCTGACCCGACTAACACACAAAACGTCTGGCTGGCAAATGAATTAGGTGTGGACGTCAACAGTCTGATGTGGAGGACTCTCCCTTACGCCTGGGTGACGGCTTTTGCCGGACTCATCATAGCAGGTTTGAGGTTCTTCTAATGGTTGATGTTGACGCGAACGGAAGTAGGAAGGTGAAGGTAGGCATAGATGTCGGAGGCACGTTCACACATGCTGTCGCGGTGAATGCCTATACTGCTGAGGTGCTGGGTAAAGCCATGGTGCCAACAACGCACAAAGCGAAGGAAGGCGTCGCTCTCGGCGTGGTGCAGTCCCTGCAGAAGTTACTCGCCTCAGTCGGGATCTCTCCGGATCAAGTGTCATTAATAGCTCACAGCACTACACAAGCCACGAATGCTCTCCTAGAGGGTGATGTAGCGGCGGTCGGAATCATAGGCATGGGAAATGGCACCCTCAAATTCCGGATCAAGTCGCAGGAAAATGTCCGAGAGCTCGAACTTGCCCCGGAGAAGTTCTTGAAAACTCGATTCGCATTTGTAGATACCGTCGGTGGCTTGAGAGAAACGGATCTTAAGAACGCCATCGATAAACTCTCATCCGAAGGTGCGGAAGTGTTTGTTGCGACTGAGGCGTTTGGGGTCGACGATCCGTCGAATGAAACCCGCGCCGCCGAAATAATTGAGAGCTTAGGCTATCGATGCACCGCTGCCTCTGAGATCTCGCATTTGTATGGGCTAAGAGTTCGGACCCAGACAGCCGCCATCAACGCAAGCATGCTTCCAAAGATGCTGGAAGCCGCTGACATGACCG
>JAJYRM010000147.1 GCA_021794075.1 Bacteroidota bacterium
ATCTTATGGCCGATGAACTTTTCAAATGCATATCGTGAAGCATCACTGAAGTCGGCGTCATCCGTGTTTTTGCTATTGGGGTACCTGGCTCCGTCAAGGACTATTCCGTCAGGCTTATACATTCTTAGAAGTTCCTGCCAGAGTGAAATCTCATACTCACGGACCTGTGGTAGCGCCGGATTCGCAAAAACAGCCACCGATGAAATCCGACTCATTGGCACGATGCCTTTGGGAGTATAGACCTGGCATTGCCAATCGGGATGTGTCGTATAAACTATTCCTTCATGTCCCTTCTCTTCCCCTTCCTGAAACATTTCCATGCCGAAATAGACCTTTAGGCCAAGCTTGTGACCCTCTTTGAGAACGACGGCTGGGAAATTGTAGTCGCTCGGTCTTCTGAATCCATTGAATTGGTGGAGCACAGGTGCAATATGACTCGGATATAACACATATCCATCGATCCCCTTCAGCCCCAGGATAACTCCTGTGAACCCCGCGGATCTGGCATCTTTCAGTACGCGATCCACTCCCGCCTTGGTACCCAAGCGCTTAAAGTTCGCGTGTCCGTCAAGCCAAAGAAAGGCGTCCTTTCCATGAGCGGGCTTTGCGTTCACGGCCAGATTCCCGAAACTTAACGAAGCAGCAACTACAATAAAGAGCCAACGCATAATCGTTATTCTCCTCTCCCAATATTACTTGATCATTATCATCTTCCGGACAGCCGAATGGCCATCAGCGTTCAGCCGACAAAAGTACACGCCGCTGGAGTAATTGCTTCCATTGAAACTCACCTCATGGTCGCCCGCATCTTGTCTCCCATCCACAAGCGTGGCAACCCGCCTGCCCAGCACGTCATACACGTTTAGTTTGACGAAACTCCCTTTAGGCAACTGGTAACTGATCATTGTCGTTGGATTGAACGGATTAGGGTAGTTTTGAAAAAGGCGAAAGTCTCTCGGCGTAACGGGCGTTTTCCCGATACCGGCAATCTCCACGGACCTATTTAATTTGATCGCGTCCGCAACGAGATACTGATTGGTGTCAGCACCGGTCAAGGTCGACACCATAACCGCCCCAACTTGCCCTGTCGTGTATTGAAAATTGCCCAACTTCAGCCACCCGTTCACAGCATCGTTCTGCGAAGTAATCACCGAATCCGTCCCATTATAGTTGAGCACCAAATAGAGGCATCTGGTTGAGAGCGGATAGTGGACTTGCGGGATACTGGCGTACACTTCATAGTAGCCATCCCGGCGAACCTGCAAAGGAGCCCATTCAGCGCGAACGATGCTCGCCGACTGCTTTATGATCCTGCAAGATCCACCCACTGCACTCGTGTCGCTCAATAATTTCCAAGAATTTCCTAACGTGGTGAACTGAGTCGGTGAGGCGTCATCAACTTCGACTACCGTGCTGTCAGGCTCATAAATTACCGGTATCGTGAAATCGGCGGTATCATGTTGCGCGCTGACAAGATCTTGAGCATAGAGTATGTATTCGCTTCCAGTCTGCATCGTGGGCACCGCTACTTGAAGGACGTAATTGTCGCTATAGTCGACAACCGCCGTGACCGACACACTGTCGCCTCCGGCTCTAGACAAAAATATCTTCGTGCGGGAGGCCAAAGGATAAAGGAGATCCTGATTGAATTTAAGGAGCACTTCGTTGCTGTCCGGCACTGCGTTGTCCTGAAGCTGCAGGGGAACTTCCCTGCGCAGCCTGAAAGCGTCCGCGATCACATTTCCGCTCCCGCTTCCACTTTCCGTGACATGAACAGTGTCGCCCGAGTTCAGCTGAAAGGCGCCAATTAGGTTCCACGTATTCAAGTCTTTCGATTGGTCAATAGTGTCAACCACAGAGAAGGAACCAGACGCAATGCCGAGGACGACAGAGCGGCAATTCGAAGAACTGTCTCCTGACCAATAACCGTACAAAGAATATCTTCCGCTCCTCAGAATTCTGAACGCATAAGTCGCCGTATTAGATGGCGATGCCACCGAGACACTGGACGACCCATCATAACCGCCGCTCGCAAGAGTCCACGACCCTTGCGTTGAAAATGCGCCTTGCGTTGTGTTGTCAATCAGGATGTCGTTGAAACTCGGAAGAGTGACCGTTTGAAAAAGGGAATTCCTGAGTGAACCAGCATACCCATTCTGCTCGAGGTAACCATAGTACCAGATCACCGCGCCTTTCCATCCTTGCTGACGGGCGAAATTTATTTCAGTCGTCGTATTCGCAACGCTTCCACTCTGGTTAAGTGCTATTCCTGTGTTCAGATAGAAATTGTCAGGCACTATGCGCTTCAATGGCGGCACCTCCGCCTCATAGTCCGCGACATCCCAGTATGTTTCCGGTTCAAGAGCGTCTACGTATCCGCTGTCGGCCCAGACATTCCATGCCTGCAGATTTGTCGAAGCAAGCCCAGGCAGGCCCCACGGATCCACCGCCGCGGAGACCAGGCAATTCGGGTTTACTGACTTCACCGCTTCATATATTCTCCTGACAACGTCGTTGACTTTCTGTTCCCTCCATGCTTCCCACGTTGGATCGGTATCCGAAAGGCTCAGCGGATCGACCCCATACTGCGCATCATACAGTTCACGAGCAACGTCAGAATACGAGAAATCTGTGCCGGGATATCGAAGCCTGTCCAATTCAATTCCATCGAGATCGGGGTATCTCTGAGCACACTCTTTGAATAGATTAACAATGAAATCGGCGGCTGCAGGCACTGCCGGGTCTACCCAGAAGAGGTAAATGTGGTCGCCGGCGTCATAGTTGAAATGTTTCGTGGTATCGCGCTGAACCATTGACCAATCCGGATGAACGCGCAGGATGTTGGGCACCTGCGTCGAGTCGCTCCCCATGCCGACCGCCAGGCCATATTCGAACCAGGCGACCACTTCGATTCCTTGCTCATGAGCATCCGTAATCAGAGTCTTCAGTGGATCGGTGCCGACAAAGGCCGGATTCTGAGCCGGTCCGCCCGCTGCGGGGACCACACTGCTTGGATAAATCGTAGAACCTTGATACCATACATCTATATAGATCACATTCAAATGCGCCGCAGCTACACTGTCGACTAGATTCTCGATGGCTGGCTGGCCGCCTTCAAGATAATTACCCGTAACCCATACACCGCGCGTTTCCGGCGCCGGCAGATTTACCGCCTTTACAGCGGGCACGAAAACAATCAACAGGAACAACGCCGATAATATATTCTTCATCTCATGCTCTCCTCAAACTCAATGTAAATTCGTGCTGGCAACAACGAGCTGCCATCTTTGGAACCGATATGCCAATTGTTGTTTTTTGTATTGCCTCAGTCATAAATTTTTCATTACCATCTTAGTTCGGCTTAACCTTCGGCCACTTCATCGATACCTCATCCACGAAGAGCCATGCAGGCGCGCCAGACTTCCAGCACCACGACGGGATTTCATCCCGATTCCTGGCAAAGACGCGCAGATACTTGGCCTTAACACCTCGCAGATTTACAATGAATCGCTTTATGTATGGAGTAAGCTTTCGGGTTCTTTCGGTGTTCTTAATGTCTGCAACTTCCTTGAAATGTTTTCCATCCTGCGATACGTAATAATCGACGTATTCAGGGAGGAATATCCCGATGTCCGCGTTCTGAAGGAAACCCGTAGAGACCTTTCCGAGTTTTCTCTCCTTTTCAAGATCGATGACAACATCAAGATCGGTCCCTCTGAATCCCTGCCACGCGCTTCCCTCATAGTTCGTCGTACCAAAACGTCCGTCGGTTAGCGCAGAAACTCCGCCTCCCGTGTACTGGTTCGCATACTTGAATTTATATTCGGCTGGCAAAGGCGGATAGAGCGCCTTTGCGAACCTGACAATAGTATTCTCGCTGCGTTCGCTATTGAAATAGGCGGCCGCCTTCAGCACGCAACTCTTACGGACGACAAATGGCGTAATATACTGATGCGCTTCGGCGCGCGATAATTTCCCATTCAATGTGTAGTAAATCCTGGCTCCGGGCATCCGACAGCTCAGCCTTACCATGCTTGTATCAGAAAATCTCAGACCCGTTGATCTAACGCTGACCATCGGAACGACGTTGTGATCCGGCGCCATTGCAAAGAGCCCGGGGTTGTCGACACCCCAATTCTTGTTCGGCTTACTCGACATTACAAAGCGAAGTACACCTCCCTTCACAAGATCTGACTGTGTCAGGTAAGCGTAGTTATACGACTTCCCATTCAAAACGGCGGAATCTATATATTTGTTTTCGGCCGATCCATTTTGCGCCTCTATCACGAAGCGCTTCCCGTTGCCAAGTGCGATCGTTACTTTGCGAAACAATGGACTTCCAATATCGAATGTGTTCTGACCCGGTGTGACAGGATAGAACCCAATCGCGCTGAAAACGTACCACGCAGACATTTGCCCGCAATCATCGTTTCCGCAGAGCCCTTCGGGTTTATCCGTGTACCATCTCGACATAATTTCCCTTACGACGCGTTGTGTCTTCCAAGGTTGCCCGGCATAGTCATACAGATATGGCATGTGATGGCTCGGCTCATTCCCCTGCGCATCCTGGCCAACCATACCAGTTATGCTTTTAGTCTGGTATTTGCCGGTCAGCTGGCTTGAGGCACTAAAAAGCTTGTCAAGCTTCTCCGCGAATTTCGCTTTCCCGCCGAACAACTTAATCAGGCCACCGATATCTTGCGGGACGAAGAAGCTGTATTGCCAGGCGTTTGCCTCAGTATAATCGCCCGATACTGCATTCGGATCGAAAGGCTTTATCCATTTGCCATCCGATAATTTTCCCCTCATGAAACCGACTCTTGAATCAAAGACGTTTTCATAAAACAACGATCTGTAATTAAACTTTCTATAATCGGCCATGTCTCCGAGTTTCTTGGCCATCTGCGCGACACACCAATCTTCGTACGCGTATTCCAGCGTCTTCGAAACAGAAGCGGGTTGTCGGTTCGCCGGCACATAGCCGCGCTCCCTGAAAGCCTTAAGACCCTGCCAGTCCAGGTCCGCGCTATGCTTCATCGCGGCAAACGCCGTCTTAAGGTCGAACGATCTGAAACCTCTCATGTAAGCGTCGAAGATTACCGCGGCTGACGGATACCCTATCATCGTATAAGTCTCGTTCCCCCAAAGCGGCCACATCGGAAGGAAGTCGTCTTCCTTGTACTCTTCAATCATGGAGCGCACGAAGTTCTCATAACGTATCGGCTCGATCACCGACATCAGAGGAAAGTCAGCGCGAAAGACGTCCCAAAGGGAGAACACTGTATAGTTTGTAAAGCCTTTGGCCGTATGAATCTTGTGGTCCATCCCAAAATATTTCCCGTCCACATCTTCAAAAAGATTGGGAGCCATCATCGTGTGATAAAGTGCCGTATAAAACGTCACCTTCTCCGAGTGTGTGCCTCCCTGAACATGTATTTTTCCAAGCGCCTTGTTCCAGGCGTCGAGAGCGTCCTGCCGGTACTTGTTGAAATCGAAATCCGGCATTTCATCCGCTAGGTTATCTTTCGCTCCCTCCAGGCTTGTCGCCGATATCCCAACTCTTATTTTTATCGCTTCATTTGTTTTCGTATCAAACGAGAAGTATGCCTTGACGCTGTCGCCTTCGGCGTGCCTACTTCCTGCGGTTATCAATTTCCCCTCGGCAATACCGAAGCGCTTGAACGGCCTTGAGAACTCGGCAACAAAGTAGACATACCGGACATCCGCCCAACCGTGAGACCGTCTCATACCTTCGACCCGCCTGTCGCCTATTATTTTTATCCAGCCTCCCGTACATGTGTTTCCGATTCCATGTTGAAGATCAATTATGACATGGGAGCTGTCCGAGTTCGGAAAAATATATTTCTGCATTCCGCAGCGATCCGTGGCGGTGAGGTCGACTCTAATCCCGTAACGTTGCAGATAGACGCTATAAAACCCCGGAGAGGCTTTTTCGCTAGAATGGCTAAACTTTGATCGGTATCCGTCGTAAGGATCGGCGTTGGTGCCCGGGTTTACCTGTATCTTGCCAACCGTCGGCATGAATAGGATGTCGCCGTAGTCTCCTACTCCGGTACCGCTGAGATGAGTATGGGAGAAACCGAGAATTGAATGAGCGGCATAGTTGTAACCCGAAGGCCAGCTTGCAAAGCCGGTTCTCTCATCAGGGCTCAGCTGAACCATGCCGAACGGCATCGTCGCGCCGGGAAAGACGTTCCCGTCTCCCGCCGTGCCGATGAACGGGTCGACGTATCTCGAAAGGTCCTCCGCCTGAGCGAGCGAGTGAAAGCCGGATAAGACAAACAGTAGGCTTACCAGGATAAGCCATCCAATATTTTCAATAGGCCTGCAACCGACACGGATGCGACGCCTTGAATCTGGGCAGGGCTTCTTGAAAGGCAGGAACGTACGCGTCTTCACTTTGTTCCGCCAAGTCCGTCAAAGACCGCAGACTCTCTCCTGATCCGAAACGCATTCGCCACGAGTTGCCTCCCGTCGGTACCAAAGAGTTTCACGGTCAAGGTGTCGCCCGAATTCAAGTGATAGTTGTCCAGCTTCATCCAGGAGTTGATATTCTTTTCCTCATTCACGGTGTATGACCTGGCAAGAGCGGATGTGGATATCCTCACCGTAGCATCGGACGAATTCAAACGCGGGTTTCCGCTCCAATAGCCATACAAGGCGTAATCACCTTCCCGGAGTACCCTCACAGAGAATTCTGCCGTGTCTCCTTTAATGGCTGGCGCAGAAAGGTATGTCCCGTCATATCCGCCGCGTTGCAATGTCCAGACTCCTGAACACTTGAACATGCCACTTCCGTCGGTATCCATTATCAAATCGTCATAGCCCGGCATCGCCTTTTCCGGAAACGCTTCTGACTTCATGTCGGCAAGAGCATCCTTATAGCTCAAGAGGTAATTATAATACCAGATGGCGACGCCTGATGCGCCCATTTTCATGGCATCTTTGATTTCGTAGACCGTTTTTGCAGCCGATCCGGCGGAGCTTATCGCTATTCCCGGAGAGAGTTGAAATCCCTGAGGCACGTAGTCGGCGCTCAGCCTCATTTGATGGTCAAAGTCGTGAGTGTTCACGTAGAGCATCGGTTCTAGCATGTCGACATAACCTTTCTTGGCCCACTCACCCCACGACTCAAGCATGTAGCTGGACATGTAGGGTGGTGGAACCGCCCCTGTCACTAAGCATCTGGGATTTGCCTTCTTCACGGCTTTGTATATTCGCTTCACCACGTTCGTTATCTGTTCACGCCGCCAGTGTAGCCACGCCGGATAATCGCTCGGCAGAGTCAACGGGTCAGGATCTCCCGTTTCTTTCATGAACCGCGCTCTCGCGATGGCCGAATACGAGAAGAGCGTATCATCTTCTATATCCGTTTCGATGCCGTCGAGGTCAGGATAATTTTTCGCTATCTCAGAATACAGTTTAACGACGAAGTTGCACGCGGCTGGGACACCCGGATCTATTCCAAAGTAGTAACCATAGACATTATGATGATAATCTATCGTAGTATCGCGTTGTCGCATAGACCAATCTGGATGCGCTCTGAGAAGAAGCGGAACATCCGTAGGAGTATTACCGACGCTGACATCGAATGGCATAAGCTCGAACCACGCGATGACCTCCAGCCCATATTTATGAGCTAGGTCAATGTACGTCCGCAACGGATCGTGGCCCACAAAGGCGGGATACTGAAGGGGCCCTCCAGCTTCTTTGACGACATTGCTCGGATAAATCGTGCCTGCCTCACGGCTGTGGCCATCCCAGACACCGAGATAAACGACATTGAAGTGTGCGGAGCTGAGATTCCTCATAAGCGTATCGATCCCCGCAGAGTCCTCCGGCGAATAACCGGCAGGAACCCAAACGCCTCTCGTCTCAGGATTGGCGAGGATTTGGGCAGACGTTTCGGCCCGAAATAAGCTCACCGAAAGGAAAAGACACAGCGATACGATTTTCATCTCGATTACTCCGGCATTTCAATCATAGTTAACACGGACAATGCGGTCTTTAGAAACAGCGCATTGAATTCACACGAATACTTTGAAACTGTCATGTCCTCAGGAAGATCTTCTTTCTCGTAAAGAAGACCGTCGATATGGCAACGAGGGAAGTTATCACGGCGGCGCCTATCACCCCAAGCCATGGCATTGGAGTAAGGTCCTTCAGCACTATGCTGAGCCCAGTAAGCCCGAAGATCGGCGCGATTAGAATATCTCCGGCTGCATACGCTATCATAGGATTCTGCCCGCATTCGATAAGGAACTTCATAGACTTCTTAAAGCTCAGCACATCGACCAACACGGTGAGAGCAATTAATATAAATATCGCGAGCCCGGAGGCGACAAAATAGTAACTCATCGTGGCGGGATCCTTTTTGATCCCCCCTTCGTAC
>JAJYRM010000148.1 GCA_021794075.1 Bacteroidota bacterium
ATGCGGGCCAGCCTCCCCAGACCGTGACCTGGAGCTTGGCGTCTTTTTCGTAGTAGTCCTTCTGCATCGGCGTGCTTCCCCAGTCGCGCGCGAGGTCCACCCATCTCTTCAGTCTGAAAAGGGGATGGTCTCTCAGCAGATAGTCAATCTTCGGGAGAAGCGCAAACGCATCGGCAAATGCGCTATCCCGCTCGCCGAACTTCTTATCCAGCTGCGCGCTCACCGCACGGTTGAGTAATGAGTCTACTGTCAGACTCGCGTATTGTGCCGCGATCTCAATCGCGTCGTCTCTGTAGAGTTCGCTTCCGTTCAACTCCTTAGAGCATGAAAGGAACAGGTCGACGGCCTTATCGAAATCCGGATAAGCCAGCCCACTATTGTAATGCTGAAACATAGGGATATGCTGGTAGAAATAGAGCGGTCCTCCCATCTGGTTTGAGTAGACAGACTTGAGGAGATAGTTCCAGGCAAGCTTCATGCTTTCCGGATACCCGCCGTATCTTGACACGCAATAATTCGCGACCCACTTATCCAGATTGACAGGTTTATCGATCCATCCCATGTCGGTCAGGAGTTCATAAACTACCTCGTTCTGATCGATACCTTCGGGAGAAATGCCGAAGCCGACCATCTTCCCATGGTTCGGGTCTGAAAGCATTTTTATCGGATTACTTGCGTAGAAAGGAAGATTGCCGAACATCTGATTCCTTCCCCCGAAATCGTGTATGATACTATAGATCCATTCCTTTCCGAAAAATCCGTCAAGCTCCTTCCATCCATGGAATGATTCGTTCGCAAGATCGATTATGATCATGCGATTGTCGGGAACATCCTGAAGAAAGGCCTTTACCGAGGGCTTGTCCCAGAAAGCCCGGTCGTTATGGAACAGCCATCCCTGCATTACCCAGATTCCTTTTGGATCTCCGGCGGCGACTGAGCTGTAAATTGCCTTTCCGAATTGCGACAGTTCTTTATACCTACTGTTCCCTGATACCGGAACGGTCATTTCGTTGAAGGCATCGGCGAGATAGAAATGCGTGTACCCGTAGGTCTTTCGGTATTCCCGGATGAACATTTTCCCAATCTGAATAAAGTGCTTGGAGAGCGGCGAAAGCATATATGTGCCGTCTTCCCCTCCGAAGCCTCCCCATGATTTCATTTTGATGAGGTGGACATCGGGATAGACTCTCTTGATGGCTTCAGGCACATAGCCGGAGAAGCCGGGAACGATGGGGTTCATTCCGAGCGACCGCATTCTGTCCAGGATCTTCTTTTGTAGCGCCTCGCTCTTTCGAATATAGCCCTGCGGAAGAGGGCCCTGATACCTGTCGACATTCCCCATTCTGTTCCATGGCAGGAAAGCCGGCCCCGTGAAATAATCAGTCGCCTCGCTTCTTGTGAGTCCAAGATTCTCCCAGATCTTCTGCCAAATCGCCTCCTGGCCGGTCATCGCCAAGGGCATGTTGATTCCATGAAGCGCCATCCAATCTATTTCTCTGCTCCATTGTTTCCATCCCCAGAAAGGTGTCGTGTACCCGAACGCGCAGACATTATAATAAAGCCTGTACCTATACGGCGAGACGATCTTGCCGGAATGAAAATCAGGGAGAACTTTAGGCAGATCGATGTGCTCGCCCTCCCAGGTGAATTGAGCGTGAACCGCGTGGCGGAGGTAATAGTAGACGCCTCTAGTCAGCGCTATCGCGCTGTTACCTTCGACCGTGACTATCCCGCCGGCGGCATTTACTTCAAAAGCATCGTTCCCCCTCCACGACGGCCCCTCGACAAGTCGAAGATGGAAACTACTTTCACTGCCGGGAAGCACCCTATCAATCACTCCGTAGGCGGCGGAGACTGCCGTCTTTTGACCGGGACTCTGCAGTGTTCGGGCGCTTGATTCCGACACGGTTATAAGAACAGTTGTGAGAATAATCAGGAGGAAGAGCTTTTTCATTCAGGATTCTCCTTGTTTTAATTCAGACGTGGGGGGAGTTTTCAGACTTCAAGCTTTGTTCAGTCCTGAAAACTGAGAGAGAAAAGTAGAGATGCCTTTTGTTAAGCAAGTATGGCAAGATTAGCGCTCACGTCGGAAAAGAGGTTTCAAATTAGGTCCTTGATCGGGAATTACTCACCTGTCACTTCAGAGGCGTACCATTTCCCTTGTCGTCAAGCTTCACGCGCATTTCAAAACGCTCATTAATGTACGAATTCACAGCGTATAAGAAAAGAAATGCTGCGAAACCAGAATTGACGACTCCTCCTTTTATCCGGATGTCCAACGCTTTGCCCTTCAGGCGAACACTCGGCTTGCCAAAAGTACAGGGGCTAAAAGAAGCCACGAGTGATGCTTGCGCGTTTCGCGAAGTAACCTTTACGAACAGCAAAGATACCGACTTCGGGAACAAAGTTTGCTTTTTAGTCGGAGCCGGTGCGTCTCAGCAAGTCGAGCACCTTATAAGTAATATCGTAGTAGCGATCCTCGTAAAGGAGAACTGGAAGCTGTCTGCTTTTATTGAAAATGTATTCCATCCCTTCACGTTTTGCGATCTGGGCAATAGCTGAATAGATCCTGGCGCGGATCGGCTTCAACAACCGATGGCGAATCCGGTCAAGCGCGCCGCCGGTCCCGATTTTCGCCTGCCGGTAGGCGGATATATCTTGTTGAAGATTCGCGATCTCGTTCTGCGCCGCGAGCTTCGCCTGTCTCGTCATCATTCCTGACTGTCTCGTGTAATCTTCAACTTTGGTCTGATACTCTTTCGACATTTGATCTATTGTGTCGCTCCAATCCTGCACCAGGGTATCCAATTTTGCCTGCGCTGCTTGCGCGCTGGGAAGGAGGCTCAGGATGGTCGACGAATCGACATACCCGACCTTCAGTCTCGTATCGGCCGGAGAGTCTGCGAACATGAATCCAAGCGACACGAGCACAATCGCGGTGGAAAGAAATACAGGAAGACATTTCTTGCGTGAGCTACCTGCGTCTTTTAGAATACCCCCTGAGAGTGTGCGACTATTTTTTTCAAATGGCATGGTCTTCAGATTTTTTTGCCCTTTAGTCGGGGCGATTGGGTTGATGAGTGAATATGCTAGTTTGACGGTCCGATGCTTTGCTCTCTTCATATCATTCGCATGAGTAAAATCTTACTTCTTAGGATAGTTGGACGGTGATCTACTTGGATAATTAGTTCTTACGACTGTTTACGAAAGTAATTCATGGTGCGAATTTTAAATACGGAACGTGAGGAAAACAAAATTGGTTCCATTTACCGGAGGAGCCTTCATGGTTTTCCAGAACCGAGCGCGACCCGATTCGTCTATAATCAAAGCAAGCGTGCCATATAAATGCTTTCAGCTAGGAAGAAAACTGCGAAGAACCACCAAGGAGTACGTTATGAAAAAGCTACTATTTATAATTTCAATATTTTCGATTCTCATTCTCGTTTCTCAAACATCTCAGGCACAAATACGTCTCGGGATCCAGGGCGGCTTAAGCGTGCCGGAGCTCAGCGGGGGAAATAATGTCATCAGCCAGGGATATACATCCCGACTTGCCCCGAATTTTGGAATCACGGCGGACATTCCGGTTGCAGGGAATTTCTCCATCGAACCTCAGGTTAATTTTGACGGACAGGGAGGACAAAGAAACGGACTGCAACCTATCACTTCAACTTCCCTTCCTTCCCTCCCCGGAGGTGGATACTACTACGCGAACTTCAGAAACACGTCCGTTCTGAATTATCTGGAAATACCCGTTCTCGCCGAATACACTTTCGGATTAGGAGGCCTTTCTCTCGAGATCAACGCCGGTCCCTACGTCGGTTTCCTTCTTAGTGCGACTCAGAAAACAAGCGGAACCAGCTACATTTATTTAGACGCCAACCGGGATCCGCTTGTAATGCCAAACGGAAACGGTGGATTTGCACCCGTCCCTCCTCAATCCTTCGACGCAAACACCGACGTTTCCAGCAGCATAAACAAGGTCAACGTCGGCATCGATGGAGGGGTTGGACTCCTGTTACCCGTCAGCAGTGTCTCTGATCTCATGCTGAACATACGCGGTCTCTACGGACTCACCGACATTCAAAAATATTCCAAGGATGGATCGAGTCATACGGGTAATTTGCTGGTGGACATAGGGTACTCTTACATGCTGCCCATTATTTGAAACACTCTTGAACATTTCCATGCAAGTGACAAGGGGACAGATTACGCTGCCCCCTCGTCACCTTGTCCAACTGCTTAGAGTACGGCGATGATGTTTGACGGAGTTTAGGAGTGAAAAGAAGTCGTAACGAAAGAGACATTCATCAGCACGGATCTCACCGATAGAGATATTGCGACGAGCCTAACACGCGGGCTGTATTGAAAGAAGCGAGCCGGGAGTGTTGTCAGTAAAAGAATAGTTCCCTCCTGACTTTCCACGGCGGAACTCCGAAAGACTCCTTCAGCGCCTTGAGAACTCCTATCTGCATGGGCGGCGGACCGCAAAGGTAGAAAGAGGCTTCCAGGCCCAGCACATATTTTGAAGCCAGCGCGCTCGAAAAGTACCCGTTTTCGAAATGTGTCTTCTCGTCTCCTTCCGGGAGATCCTCTTTCCGAACCTTGCTTAGGACATGCACTATCGTAAGGTTAAGTTTTTGACTCGCCGCATGGAGCTCCTCCCGCGCGATTATATCATCGTACGTTTTGTTACAACAGAAAAGAACCAACCGGCTCTCTGCCGAAACTTTTAAAGCATGCCTAATGGAACTTAGGAAAGGAGTTATTCCCACACCTCCGCTTATCATCACAATGTCATTCTCCTTTTCGAAGTTAATGGAGAATATCCCGTAAGGGCCTTCACAAAGCACCTTAGCGCCTGGAGCTAATGATGGTACTGCCGAAGTGAATTTCCCCGCTGCTTTTATTGTGAAGTGCAGCTTGTCCGAATGCGGCGGGGCCGAAATGGTGAACGGATGAGGCTGACTCCATTTCTTCCCGTCATGCACTCTGATAATCGCGAACTGTCCCGCCTTCCGGCTCGCGAAAGGGCCTGGTCCTTCGGGGCGCTCCAGGACAAGCGTGGAAGTGTCGTTCGTTTCTCGTACGACCTCCGCGACCTTCCAAGTCGCCCGCCGCTTCAGGCGGTAAGCGGCCATCATCCGGTACGCGGACAGAAAAATTAGAATAGCGCCGATGGGTAAGAAAAATAGCAGGTTAGAAGGACTCGCGAATCTCTTCCCCTGTTCAAGCCACGCGTGTACAAATCCGAGTGCCACCGCGGGATAGACCAGAAAATGGCTGTTCTTCCAGAGCCAGTAAGAGATGCGATGTCTTCCGAAGATAGCTAACGGGACTATGAGCACGAGCAAGTATACAGCGAGATGCCCAATAAGCAATGGCACGTTATTAGTGCTGAAATAAAAAAGGAACGACCATTCCCACTTCCCGCCGTGGGACATAGAGAAGAATAACGTTCTGAGAAGCGCGTGCCCGACCAGCGTGAAGAGCACGGCGACACCGAGAATCTTATGTATCCTGTAGACTCTGTCCAGCCCAAGGAAACGCTCTATCCAATGAAAGCGCGTTCCGAGCGCTACCATCAGGACAAACCCGAGCAAGCCACAAAGTCCAAGCAGGTTTGCTAAAGACCCTGTGAATCTGAGAGGTGATAAGCCACCATGCTCCCCTTTCAAATAAATTACCGCGGCGACGGCCAATGCCGCGATTAACAGTAGAGCGGCTGCGGATACAATTTTCCCGATGTTCTTCCCGGTCAAAGGGCACTCCTCTTCGAGGTTTTAGGTTGAAAGACTAAACGATGTGCGGTTTGTTTCTTGTTAGCGGCCCCTGGACAAATTCAGAATGCAGAAATATCTCCCCCGCGTCGGGCACTTCGATTCGCACCGACCGCGCATGCTACCTGACGAAATAATTTCCGGACCAGACGATAAATTCAAATGTATGCTCTTGACTTATTCCATGACAAATTAATCTTGTATCAAAGCCGTGTATTGGTTCGTCCTCAGCGGTACTCCGCGTTTGCCTGGCGGATCTCTATGCAACTGTATTCGCGACGCTCAGCTTCACTTGAAGAAACGTTCACAAAGCTGGTCGTCAATCGACATACTTCTGACGAACCATCATTCGATCCTGCCGGACGAACCACCGACCGTACTCATCAACACTATAAACGTAAATAACGTTGCATAATCAAGATACTTGAATCGCCCATTCGTGCGGCCATTCACAACCACACCTTCTCAGAAGTTGACGACCCGATTATTATCGCCAATAGCTCGAAGCTCACCATCATTCCAGAAACTATCCACACCCCTCACGCGACGCACCTGGGAAGGGGCGCTTCCGGGCGTCGACGGAGGAAGGACTTTGCCAGGACACGTTGTTACTTTCTTCCACGAAGGTCTTTCCAGGGACCGCCATTCGAATAGACTTCCGGATGCAGTACTTTAGGACGCGGATCTTCTCCCTCGTTGAGTTGGAGCACCATCCATCTCGGATAAGGTATTCCGGGATCCGAAACGAGATCGAGTTCGGCCATGTCTTCAGCCGTAAGCTTCAAATCAACGGCAGATATGTTGTCTTCAAGATGAGGGATAGTGCGAGCCGCTATGATGACACTGCTAATCGCCGGACGGGAAAGAGTCCACGCTATGGCTACGCGGGCAGGCGTAGCGTCACGACGCTTCGCGACATTGCGCAACGCCTCCAGAACTTTCTCCCCTTTCGCTTCATCAAAAGGCACGAACTTCCCGGCTTCACCGAACCGCGTTCCGCCAGGCGCTGCCTGTCCCGTCTTGTACTTGCCGCTCAGATAACCGCCAGCAAGGGTGCTCCAGACCAGTATTCCGAGATCGGCGTATTGCGCATAGTCAAGCCAATCATTCTCGAGACCACGTCCCACCAAACTATAATAAAGTTGAGCCGTCACAAATCTTTCGAGATGTTGTTCATGCTGGATGCCGAGCGCCACGGCAGCCTGCCAGGCGTAATAGTTGCTCAGGCCGATATACCTGACCTTCCCTTCCCGGACAAGATCGTCAAGCGTCCGGAGAGTTTCCTCTATCGGAGTCTCCTTGTCCCAACCGTGAACCTGGTACAAGTCGACATAATCGGTCTGCAGACGACGAAGACTGTCCTCGATCTCCCGGCGAATGTTTACGCGGGTGGCGCCGCTGTGATTGAAATAAGTATCGCTCATCGGAAGACGTACCTTCGTGGCGAGCACTATCTCATGCCGTATACCTTTCAGCGCGTTGCCGACGAGCGTTTCGCTCTCGCCACGACTGTACACGTCGGCGGTGTCTATGAAGTTTATTCCGCGGTCGATCGCATACCGCACCATTTCATCCGTAGCCTTCTGATCAAGACTACCAAGGTTCATCCCGCTTCCAAACTGCATCGTGCCCAGCGATACAGAACTTACTATCAATCCCGAATGACCGAGTCTCCTGTATTCCATGTTAACACTCCATTTACGCTTTTATGTAAACAACGGCCGGCGACTTTAGAAAGCAAAATCGAACACCGATTCTCGACGTATCGATGCCCCGCGAAGCCGCTCCAATCACGGGATCAAAAGCAATTTGCCGGTTGTCTTTCTTGCTTCGAGGTCCCTGTGCGCCTGCACGGCATTCTCAAGCTTGTAAGTCTGCCCGATTCTTAGATTGAGTTCTCCGGACAGAATCATCTCGAAGACAGCCTTGGAGCGCCCGAGAAGGTCCTGCCGTGACGCGATGTAACTGGCGAGGGTAGGCCGGGTAACAAACAGCGATCCCTTCTGAGAGAGAATAGCGAGATCGAATGGCGGCACATTCCCGCTCGATGCTCCGTAAAGGATCAACATACCACGTGGAACAAGGACGTTAAGACCCTTGTCGAAGGTAGTCTTTCCAACTGAATCGTAGACCACCTGGACGCCGGCGTTCGATGTGAGTCTTTTTGTTTCGGACTCGAAGTCGGTCCTTGTATAGAGTATGACTTCGTCCGCACCGGCATTGCGGGCAAGCTCAGCTTTCTCCTCCGTGGAGACCGTCCCGATAACACGCGCTCCCAGGTGGTGCGCCATTTGGACCAGGAGAAGTCCCACACCTCCGGCTGCCGCATGGACCAAGGCGGTATCGCCCTTCTTCAGTCGGTAAGTATCATGCGATAGATAATGAGCGGTCATTCCCTGCAACATGGCGGCAGCAGCCTGATGTACGGTCAAATTCCCTGGGACGCTAACAGCTCTTGCCGCGGGGAGCTTCACGTATTCAGCATAGGATCCCATGATCCCCGTCCACGCGACGCGGTCGCCCGACTTGAATTCTTTCACTCCCTTTCCAACGGCGCTTACGATTCCCGTCCCCTCCTGACCGATTGTGAAAGGAGGTTTCG
>JAJYRM010000149.1 GCA_021794075.1 Bacteroidota bacterium
CCCCTGCGTTGCCATTCTGGATGTGCGATTACGAGCGGAAAAGCCAGTTCCCAGGGCTTACCCGAGAGAGCTCAGGACTGTCGGTGACCACTTGAGAAAGAGACGGCTCGATCTGAAGATGACGCAAAAACAAGTGGCGGGAGTTCTCGGCGTAGACAAAACCACCGTGTGGAACTGGGAAAGTAACAGAACTGAACCGCTCACCAGGCATTTGCCGAGCATAACCCTTTTCCTGGGGTACTGCCCATTTGAAGCCAGCGGCCAGTCCTTGGGAAAGAGGCTCAGGGATCACCGGAGGAAGACTGGGCTCAGCCAGAAAAAGCTCGCAGAGGCCATCAGCATTGACCCGTCGACATTGAGTAAGCTGGAGAAGAACAGCTCAAGATGCTTCAAGAAGGTCGTGGAAATTGCATCCGATTTCCTCCACAGGGCCGACCCTGGAGAAGATGAATAATTGAACCAGTACCCCAAAACGGTGCAGCGACACTCGTGGAACGGACCTTTAGATCAGATTCCCGCCACGATGTCTCGTGGCGGGAATTGTATTGGCCTATTCGGACGAAATCACTTAACCATCAACATCTTCTTCGTTATGACTTTCTCACCGGACACCAACCTATAGAAATACACTCCGCTCGCAAGACGTGAGCCATCGAACGTGACCTCATATCTTCCCGCGGTCTGAGCCTGGTTCACGAGCGTTTCCACTTCTCTGCCCAGGGCATCGACAATCTTAAGTGTAACCATTCCATCCTTCGGTATGCTGTAACTGATCTGTGTCGAGGGATTGAAAGGGTTCGGGAAGTTCTGCTCCAGCGAATAATCGGTGACAACCGTGGCCGGTTGAAGCGAGATACTCTGTGCCGAAGCAGCGGCGACAACATTTGTTTCGGAGTAACTCTTCACCAATGCGATATCGGGACTATCAAGATTTGTGCTGATGGTGATTTTCGCTTTCACAGTCCTGGTTCCGATATTTTTGGTGTCGAGCGAATACGTGGTGCCCGCCACTTCGACCTGATTCGCCTTCGTAATCTTGGTGTTCTTGACTGTACCGATGACCGCGCCCGAAACATTGTCCACCAGGTCAATCCTGTAACGTACATAGCCTGAATCTCCCAAGACGCTCATGAATGCTAATGAATCCGACGATGTCGACATCTCGGTGAATGTGAATTTCGAAGTGGGGGTGATCCTAATCGGCTGCGAAACCAGGACCGCGTTAATCTTTGTAAGGCCATCGTATCTCACGCTATCCGGAGCATCCACAAAATCTACCGGCGTATTATTCAGGAGTATATTTCCGAAGGAGTAGTAAAGATGAGCATCGCCCTTGCCGATGAAGCAGCCTCTTTCTGTTGCCACAGCATTGGGCGATGTTTTCGGGAGGAACGCCGTGAACTTATCTGACGCCGCGAAGTAATAAGGCACCGAAAAGGGATAATAGGCCGAGACTCTCATCTCTCCCAGGACACCTCCGCACATCTGAATATCCTTCCCCGACGTGTTGAGTGTCTTGATGATGCCTGTATTGCCCGCATCGACAAACTTGTTTGAGTAAGACGACTGGCTGGAACTCCATGCAAAGTAACAACCGCCGGCACTCGACATATTGATCGCACACGATCTCGGCATCGTGTTCATACCGTACATGTAGTAAACGTTGCTGCCCTTCAAGGACTTGTTCGTGTAAATAAGTCTGACGGCACTCGGATCGCCGGTCCCATTGACGTCTCCGATCCAGCACGCGTACCAATTATTACCTGCATCGCATGTCATCGATGGTTGGTAGTTGTTCATGACGGAAGAAGAGGAAATCTGGACAGTAGGCATGACCCACAAGAAGTTCCACGTGCCGATGTAGTAGAAGGCAAACTCCGCGTATTTTATGAACGCGTAGCTGCTGCCGATCCGTTGCTGCCACGCGATCTTCCATGTAGGCTCCTGATTTTGTCCTATTCTAACGGAAGACAAACTCGCACTTATCGAATTTGCATCAGTCCCGGCCAGCTGACCCCATGTGTCTTCATAAAAACTAAGAGACCCGAGTCTTCCGTACACATAATGGATTCCTCCCCTCTCCCAGGTTATTGCGCATACTCCTGTACCATCACTCCTCGTTTTCCAGGTGATATTTGGATTCACGTTGTTTGAATATGGGGATGTGTCCAGCCACACGTTGGCCGGAATTCCCTTCGCATAACTTCCCCCATTCAAATAGAATGTCTCGACGACAATTTGCCATGTGCTTCCGGTTTCTTCCTGAAACACGACTGCGACCGCGTCACCATTGTAATCGATGGAAGGTAGTTTTCCTACTCCGTTGTCGAGCGGAAGGCCGCCGTTACCAAGGGTCCAATTTACACCGTCCAAACTATGCTCAATCCAGACTTGACCCAAACTTGTGTACACCTGATGATACCACGGCGTACTTGTACCCGTTCTTACAAACTTTCTCTGGCTGTTGTTGGCGAAAGCCGAGGCATCGCCGGAGAGATGGATGCCTTTATAGGTAGCAGTCAAAGGTGCATCCGAACAGACCAATCTCGGATTATCATTTATCCCGTCGCTCCAACTGCTGAAGCCGTAACGATGGCCATTGACGGTGTAAGTAGTCGGTGCGGACACCGCTATACATCCACCAGGACTGCTTTGAGATCCCAAGGCCTGAGAAGGATCGAACTCAAATGTCCCTGTGATACTCACGGAAAAGGGTTGCGGAGAAGGGATTTGGTTTGTCTCCTTCGCAAACCAATAGAGCAAACCAGCTGTTGCCCTTATTGCAAGCGGCATGAGTTTATCATGCATTGACCTGCAGTTTGCATCATTTATCTGGCTTGCCTGAGTCGGCACACCTTCCGCTGATATTATTTGAGATAGTCCGGGGCAGTTCGAGTCATAATTGTCGTCCCCGTTTGTAAGCCCGTCTGCGTAATGGTCAGTCGCTTCGTTCATCAAGTACATCAAATAGTAAAGCGGATCTCCCCAATTGTAGTACGGATATATATAACTTCCGCCTGACATAAACACTTCGTCTGCCGTCCACATATGATAATATGAGGCGTTATTCTCGTAGTAGTCGCAATACATACCACTTGTACAAGCATGCGTATCGCAGTGAACGTGCGCTGGTACAGATTGATCTTGAAGAAGATGGCACATTCGGCCGAGTTGTTCATAAACCATATACTTAGGATAGTTCCATTCCGGACATCTATTCACATCATTCCATTGACCGGAATAAGGATCTAGATACTTCACTCCGTATACATTCTGGCTTTGCCGATACAGATCAAAGAGATTCCCCATATGCATATCTGCTCCGAGGTATTGCGTTGGAGCACATTGGGTCCATACGACAAATGTTTTTTATATATCCCTGTTATCGAAGTCCCCATTGAGATATTTGTACATTTTCTGCATCGCGTTCTCACAGGTAAAAGACCAATATGTTCTACCCACAATTGGGACATCAGCAAAATCGTGCAAAGTCACAGATGAAGTTGCTCCTGCATCAGCATCCCAGAAATGAGTGATTGATGTGAACGCAAGACGAGGATCCCCGCCAAATAATTCATCAAATGGCCCAACAGCCCACTCATGAAATGCCGGGGTATTTCCTATCCCGTAGTGGTACACTACATCATACTCATCCTCAATCCACGCGCCGGAGACAATCTTGCCATCCCCCCATGACTTATCTCCGCTTGACAGATTGGTTTCGGTTGTACCGACATAAGACGCCATTTCGGAATTTGCCAATTGTGGGTACGATCTGCAAAGTAACTTGAATGCTTCACGAGTAATGTACTGGTGAACAGACTGCTGGTGACCTTCTGCCATATTGAAAAAAACAAAGAAGACAATAGCGTTTGTGAGGACCAGGGATTTCATTACTGAGCCTCCGTTATTTTTGAATGGTCTCGTTACTCAAAACCATGTTTAATCAATTAATTCGACATAAATTACGGATGCTGCTATCGGCAAAATGAAAGGCGCTAGGCTCCCGACTCCTTTCTGATTTGACAACTGAGAAACTCCAATGCCGACGCCAGCACCAACAATTCCTTCTGCTAACGTTCCCAAAAACGAAACGTTTTCCTTTTGACCGTTACGAGCTATATACACCCCAAGAGAAGAGCCTAAGGTGTAGCCTATATAGGCGCCTACCACTGCCCCAGCGAGAATTATGTCTCCCTTATTGCTACTGAGCCCCCTTCCAATAAGAGCGCCTGGAATCGCTATAATAACACCGGTAACTCCGCCAAGTGCTGTCTCACCCGCCACCCGCCAAGCCACAGAACCACTTTTATTGTTGGTGCTATCGCTGTGTAAAGCAGAATCTTCGTTCAGGGCGATAAACGGAGATGGCGATCCGTTATCGCGGTACATATCTGTTACCGAAGTCTTACTATTTGTAAGAGCAATTTGAAGAGCATAGTGAGCGTTACTTGGTGAGCCATAACCACTTTCACCATTTACTACCGTTGGATTCTGGACCTGAGACAATGCAACATTTACAGCAAAGAGGAAAATACTACCCTGAAAGCAAATCGTTTTCATATGGCCTCCTTTCAGTCATAGATCGACGTGGCAAGCAATATTAATATTTGACAGAACCGACAACGGACTACCTTCTGCGGTTGTAGTGGCCATCCACAATCGGCCCGGATTCAGATTGAACCGAACGAGGCAACGGTACGAACGAAGTCCCTTCCCGGCGGGGCCGGGACAATGCACAATTACTACGGTTCATTGCACGACTCGTTCTGGAATAGTTATAGCCTGATTTTACATATTTGGAGATGGACGCGCTCTGCGTTGTGGCCCTTCTTCATTCCAATTCTTCCTAACTCTTAAAGCGCACTGTGTGAAAACACTTTCAACAAAACAGCTTCACTGCAGAGATTGCTGATGACTATGCCAAGATAGACATCTAGTCCATCGCACCAGTATCAAGACACCAAGCCTCTGACCAAGGATCAGATAACCCGAAGACAGATACAGATCTTCATGCCCTGCATCGCAGTGACATCACTGGCGGCAAGTCAACACTCTCAACTCTTACGATAATGATTCAGCCCACTTTCAACCTGACAGCAGAAGATATGAAGTAACTCCATCTAAGTCAATTACGCTGTTGCCCACCAACTTCTATGCTTCCAGGTACAACTGCCTGTCCAGCGTCCTGTACTGTATCGCTTCCGCTATATGTTCGGGCATGATGTCTCCGTTGCCGGAAAGATCCGCTATCGTTCTCGCAACCTTGAGTATCCTGTCGTATGCTCTTGCACTCAGTCCGAGCTTCGTTATCGCCTGCTTCAACAAGTCTTCCCCGCCCGCATCAGGCTGACAGAACTCCCTTATCTCTTTGCTCTGCATGTCTGCATTCTTGAAGAGTCCTTTCCTTCCTTTGAATCTTCCTCTCTGTATCTCACGCGCTTTTTCTACTCTCGCTCTTACCGAAGCAGAAGGCTCGCCGGATTTCTTGCTCGAAAGCTCGGCATACTTCACCGCAGGCACCTCCACATGTATATCTATCCTATCGAGCAGCGGCCCGCTGATCCTCGACATGTACCTCTGTATCTGCGTCTGCGTGCATGTGCATGCTCCGTTCGGATTGCCGTAGTTCCCGCAGGGACACCCCTGCGTTGCCATTCTGGATGTGCGATTACGAGCGGAAAAGCCAGTTCCCAGGGCTTACCCGAGAGAGCTCAGGACTGTCGGTGACCACTTGAGAAAGAGACGGCTCGATCTGAAGATGACGCAGAAACAAGTGGCGGGAGTTCTCGGCGTAGACAAGACCACCGAGTGGAACTGGGAAAGTAACAGAACTGAACCACTGACCAGGCATTTGCCGAGCATAATCCTTTTCCTAGGGTACAGTCCCCTTGAAGCCAGCGTCCAGTCCTTGGAAGAGAGGCTCAGGGATTACCGGAGGAAGACTGGGCTCAGCCAGAAAAAGCTCGCAGAGGCAATCGGCATCGACCCGTCGACATTGAGCAGGCTGGAGAAGAACTGCTCAAGATGCTTCAAGAAGGTTGTCAAAAAAGCGGCCGATTTCGTTTGCAGGGAGAATTCGAAAGAAGATCAATAATTCAACCATCGGGCTCTTCCACGGCACGATTAGAGCGGATTCCCGCCACAAGACTGTGTGGCGGGAATCCTTCAAATCTGAGATGATTACTTGAGCAAAAGCATCTTCTTCGTGATGACATGACTGCCTGCCACCAGCCTGTAGAAGTACACTCCGCTCGCCAGGCGGGAGCCGTTGAAGTTTACACTGTACCTGCCTATCTGCTGGTCATGATCTACTAGCGTTTCAACGTCCTGACCGAGCACGTCGTAGATCTTCAACGTGACGTGTGAATCTTTCGGTATCGTGTATTCGATTACCGTTGTCGGGTTGAACGGGTTCGGGTAGTTCTGGCTGAGGATGAAATCCTTGATCACCGTTATCGGTTCCAGTGAAAGCGACTGGAGATTCTCAGTCGAAGAGCTGTCAACCTGGCTGTAATTGTTGATGAGTGCGAATTTTGGATCCGTGAGGTTTGTGCTCACGTCTATCTTTACCTTAACGGTCTTGTTCGCGATGCCGTCGGTGCTGAGTAGATAGCTGGTCAGCTTGTACCCGCCGGCGTTGGATGCCTTTATCCTGATATTCTTAATCGTCCCCACCAGCTTACCGGTGGAGTTGTCTATCACTTCAACGTCATAATTAATATATCCGGTGTCTCCCAATACAGAGATAGCCGCCGTGGAGTCGGCAAACCCACTGTATTCACTGAATATGATACGGGAATTTGCGTTTACCTGGAACGGCTCGGTAACAAGCGACCTGTTCAGGTTCGTAAGGCTGTCGTAATCTGTACTATCCGAGAACGGGGCAAAGCCGATGCTTTGGCCATCCACGCTGAGGCTCCGAAATGAATAGTAGAAATTGAGGCTGCCCTCGCTTATCGTCCCGCCCCTCCCGTAAGTCATCTTGACTGGAAGACTTGCCACGGTGTTGACGTTCCCGGCCGGACTGTTTCCCGCTCCGCTGATGCTCCCGGACGTCTCCAGTGGGTATGGCGAGCTGCTCGGGTTGAACGCAGAGGCATACATCGAGCTCGTACTCGCTCCGTTGCTGAGCTGCATATCCCTGCCCGTTGTGCTGAGCGCTATCATGCTCGACGCGTTGTAGTTGCAGGCAAGGTCAGTCCAGTCACTCGATGCCCCGGCCTGGCTGAAGGCAATGTACGGCGTGCTTCCGCCGTTCGCCAGATTAACCGAGACGGAGCTCTCGTTGTAATCTATGGTGTTATAATTCGAAGCTCCGGGCGCCGTGGAGAAGAGTGTGATATTCATGGGCGGTCTGCCGAAGTTGTTTGCTATCCAGCATACCCAGGCGGTGCTGTTGGGTTCCTGCACGAGAGACGGCTGATAGTTCGCGGGCCAGGCGCTGTTGGAAATTATTATGGGAGTTGTCTGGCCAAGCGTATCCATCGTGCCACTATTAAAAGCGAGTTCCGCAAATTCTATTGTCGAAGAGGTACCGCTCCCTTGCTGCCAGGCAATGTCCGTGTACCAGTTTGACTGGCTCTTCGCCCCGTAAATCGAAGGCAACGTCGAACTCGAATTCGTCTCCCACATCGAGAAGGGCCCATGCGCCTGCAACATTTCAAAACTATCGAAGGTACCGAAGAGATAATTTATACCCGCCGATTGATTGCCTGTCGCCGTCTTTTGTTCAAATGCGATAACCCAGTAGCCGTCGTACACCGCGAAATCAGGATTTGCGTTTACGGAGTAGGCGTCCGAAGTTTCCTGATAGACGGTAGCCGGCTGCTGGTCGAAAAGGTTAATGTAGGAGCTTCCAGACGGGGCAAACACATCATAATCGATATTGTAATACTTGCCGTTCTGTTCCTCAAAAACCACTATGACATCATTATTGGATGGGTCGTAATCGAGTGAAGGGCACTTGCTGTCCGGATTGGATTGGGTAACGAAATCATAATCCAGCGGCTCTCCGTTGTTCGCAAGTGTCCAGGATGATCCCTGGTTGGATGAATATTCGACCCAGACGTGCCCGCTGTCAGTGTAAGTCTCAAATAAATAGCCGTTCGGTGTCTGTATCATCTTCCGCTGGCTGTTGTCGGAGTATGCGGAAGCATCCATTGAGTGCTGGAGCTCCTTGAAACTCGCGTTGATCGAGGTGTTGCTGTTTACCGTAACGGACGTTGGGTTTT
>JAJYRM010000026.1 GCA_021794075.1 Bacteroidota bacterium
TCGCGAGGGCCGCCTTTTCGAGGACGTCGTCGAATGCCAGCAGCGGCTCCACTTCCACGCCGGTCTCGTAGTGCACCGACTGCGGGCAGTAGCCGCAATCCTCCGAGCATCCTCCGGTCTTGATGGAAAGAAGCGAACACACCTGAATCTCCGACGCGTCATGAAATTCTCTGTGTACCGTCGCCGCCTTGTACACAAGGTCGAGCAGAGGCATGTTATATATTTCAGCTATCTCTTCTTTTGTCCAATCGTGCCTGGTCGAATTGTCCTTTTGGAGTGTTGAAGTGTTCATCGCATCGCCTCAAAATTTTTATATGGTTAAAACTTACGCCGGACGTTCATTTCATTCTCATGGAACAATTTCACGCGCGGACTCTCTGTCGTTGCAATCGAAAGGAATGCTTTGAAAATATAACCAGCACAAAACGATTCTAAAAGGGATTGAAGATTTTAGTAGTCGCTGACGTGCCGGCTGTCATGTGCCAGGAAACAAGATGAGATCCAATTCAGAATCAGCGTGGACACTTTTGCAGGAGCCAGTCATGCCGACCGACCGCGCCATTACCTGGTAATCGTGAAGGTGGCGGTGTCGGCAATGGCTGAGGCAAAGACTCCTATTCCATCACCTTTAAAAATCAGAACGGGCTCGTGGAAATTTCCGTCCGGCTCCTGGACGGATGGCGCCGTCAGCACGTAGTCCTTGAAATTGGAATCCCCCGCGTAACCAACCACGGTATATTTCCCGTAGAACCACGTCTCGTCACTCCGAATCGGAAGTGCGAACGCTGTGGCCGAGTACGAGTTTATCCCGCTCTCTATCGCCCCGTTGAACTTAAAGTTGTTCAGATTTTTCGCCACCTTCGCGGAGTCTAGGTTATTTCGAAAAACGTTGTTGTAGATGAAGTTCGCCGTGGTGGCCGTATCTGGCACGATCGAGAAAGCGTAGAAGCCGGTGCCCGGTGAAGGCAAAAAGGTCAGCGACATTAGAGGGCTGTTGTAACCGAAACTTCCCATGTTCCTGTTGATGATCCTGAATCCTTTAGGAGGAGTAGTGGTCGTTGAAGTCGTGTGAAGCTTCGCGCCGTCCACCTCGGCATAAACGTCAAGTGTGTAAGTCTGCCCGTATCCAACGTTGATCTGCTTGCTGAAATACGTCTCCGTGGCAGGGTCGAATGAAAGTGAAGTGCCGTTGATCGTCGCCTGAACATTATTTCCGGAAGGAGTCAGGTACAGCGTGCTCGTGTCTACCGGCGAACCGATCGGGAAATTTTTCATGAGCCTTATATTGCCGACTGTTTCGCCGCAGTAAAGATATCCCTCCACGACAATCTTCGGGACATACGGCGCGTTATCAATATTCACTCCTGATTGGCCGCAACCCGAAAAGATTATTCCGGCGAGAGCGATGACAGCCATATACGCGGCTCCCATGCACCTGAGCCGTTTATTCCTGTTATCCGATTGACTTATCAGACTGGACATCTCATTTAGAATTTTATTGTTACTCCGATACTTGGAAGGAACGGCAGCATGTAAACCGGCTTTACGTCCTGCACGATTTCGCCATTGGAGTTTTTGCTCGAGTACCGAATGAACCAAACATTCTTCCTGTCCCCGAGATTGAATATCTGAAGATAAGGCGCGAGCGACCAGGTCCCATAGTCCCTTTTCCAGGTAATGCTCAGGTCGAGTCTGGCATAATCCGGGAGCCTGTAATTGTCAATTGGACCAGGGTACAGCTGATAGTTAGGAAGATTCTGATTTGCGGAACCGTAATTGTCCCACGCCGGGAGCGTGTTAACAAAATAGACGGACGCCGGAACGGTTAACGGCTGACCTGTCGTGAAAATAAAATTCAGTCCGAGAAGCCAGCTCGAGGCAGACTTCCTTACCGGTTCGTTCCACTTCCCGCTGACTATATCGCCGATGTCACCGTTCAAAACGAAGTTCACGACGGAAGTCCTATCCTGTCGCGGGATGAACATGTTCCCCTGGTTAATCGCCGGGAAGACATATTCCGTCCTGGACAACGCGTAACCCACCCATCCGGTCACGGCGCCCTCATCTTTTCTCAGCAGGAGTTCCAGCCCGAACGACTTACCGTTGCCAGTAAGGAACACATTTTGGTCGGAGGTGTAGACGGGATTGCCGTTTTGAAGATAGTAGCTCGGGACCGCCTGCGCGCTCAGGTTCTGGTTATAGATATCGATGTTGCTGTACGACTTATAATAAGCGTTCGCCTCCAACTCGAAGATATTTCCGAGCTGTTTGTCATAACCGAAAATGAAATGCGTGGCCTTCGAGTTATCTATATACTTTCCAGCCGGCAACCAAATGCTCGCAAAGAATAATCTGTCCACACTATCCATGTACTGATGATAAATGCCGGTCGCGATTTTCAGGCTGCTGGTCTCGGAAAGCCTGTACTTGATCGCGACTCGCGGATCGACGTGGGTGAATGTGGCGCTCGAACGGAACTGCTCGAATCTCAGGCCGGCCTCCAGGTCCCACAGCGGGTCAGGCTGCCAGGACAAGATTGCATACCCCGTGTATTTGCGCGTGGGGCCGTCGAAGTTGATCGCGCCGTCACTGGTGGACAAGCCGTAAGTTATGCCCACATTCTGGTACGCCGCGCCAAATCTCAGAGTTGTCGCGTTCGAGGCGTAGTACCTTACAGACTCCGATAATGTATAGTTCGATATTGTATTGCGTTCGTTGAACGCTTGAAGATTTTCAAGGCCAAAATTGGAGACGAATCCGCTGTAAGATCCAAGGAAAGTCGAAAGGAGTTTGCCGCCGAATATATGATCCCATCTGACAGAGGCCACGTTGTTTCCCCAGCTGTAACTCAAGATCGGACTTTGGGATGAACTCTTGTCGAATTGGTAATTGAGATTGTCCTCGCTGCCGAAATAATTCAGTGTCAGGTTATCTCTGTCATCGAGCTGGAATTTGCCCGTCAGATTTCCGTCGTCGAAGTAGTAGTTTGGAAAATCTTTGATAAACTTTGCGTAAGTCTGGTCGATGTAAGTTCGTCTGAATGAACCGGCGATGGATCCGAACGACCAGACAGGCATCTGAACCGTCGCGCTGGCTGCGATGAGGCTTATGTTCGCGTTGGCTTCGAACTTCCTCCGGTTTCCGTCGAGCTCCGTGACGTCGATAACGGAGGAAAGGCGATCGCCGTACTGGGCGCCGAACCCACCCTTCGAAACCATTACGCGTTTGATGGCGTCGGTATTGAAGGTAGAGAAAATGCCGAACGCATGTTCCGGTTCATAGATTTCCGCTCCGTCGATAAGGTAGAGATTCTGGTCCGGCGTGCCCCCTCTCACATAAAGAGCGGACGAGAAATCGGAGATCGGGGTGATGCCGGGGAGACTTTCGAGCGCGCGGAGAAGGTCGGGCTCGATGAATTTGGGTATGGCATTCACCTGGCTCTGGGTAAGTTCAAGCGTGGATACCGGCCGCTTGAACGCCCTCTCTGCCATGCTGAGGGAATCCGCGGTGACGATAACCTCTCCAATCCTGTAAGCCTTCGGGACGAGATTGATCCTCAGGAGCCTCCCGCCAACCGCACCGACACGTATGCTTTCTCTAAATCTATCGTACCCCAGATAGCTTACGACGAGAGTGTCTACTCCAACGGGGACATCTGATATCACGAAGTATCCGTTGTTGTTAGTCGTGCCGCCGAGCCGTGTACCCACGAAGAAGACCGTAGCACCGATCAGAGTCTCACCGGTCGATTTGTCGTATACAAATCCGCTGACGGTCGCTCTCTTCTTCTGTTGCGCTAACAAAGAAGAAGAGACGACCAGACAAACCATTACAACTTTACCCAGCGAAGTCCCGAAACGCATTCTCGTCCTGAGTTTTGCCATTTAAGCTGTTTCGACAAAGGGTCAGATTTCTGCGAAACTCTTCGTCAAGCTTCGCCCTCGTCACAATGAATTCGCCAGGCGAGATATGGACTCTGACTTCGCTGCACTTTCCCTATCGCTATCATCATACCAACAGCGACCTTCCTATTCAATGCACGGCGCGAGCGCCTCATCTTGCCTTACTTTCCCAGAAGTTCCTCCCCGAGCCCCGTTTCCTCCTCACGCGCCCGGCGGGCAAGTAAGGCTTTCAACTTCAACTGGACTTTCTCGAAGAGTTCATATACAACTGGGACTAGCACGAGCGTCAGGAACATCGAGCTCAGAAGACCGCCTATGATAGCCCACGCGAGCCCGGATTTCCACTCGGAGCCGGCGTCGGTCGAGAATGCCAGCGGTAGCATACCGATGACCATGGCCGTTGTAGTCATCATGATCGGTCTTATCCTGCTTTCTCCTGCCTCGATGAGCGCGTCGAATGTCGACAGCCCTTCTTCCCTCTTTTTCTGGTTTGCCCTGTCGACAAGGAGGATGGCATTCTTTCCGACAAGACCGATGAGCATGATTATGCCGAGTATCGAAAAGATGTTCAGCGAATTCATCGTGAGCGCGAGAGCCAGAAAAGCGCCGACCATGGCTACAGGGATAGAGAACAGGATGATAAATGGTTCGCCGTAGGAATCGTAAAGCGCGATTAGCACGAGATAGACGAAAATTATGGCAGCCGCCAAGGCGAGGCCGAGGCTGCTGAAAGCGTCCGCCTGGTTCTTCAAGTCTCCCCAATACGCGATACTCACCCCTGGCGGGAGATGTTTCTTGGCCATCGCGCTTTTTATGTCCTGACCAACCGTGCCGACCGGTCTTCCAATCACTTGCGAGTACAGCGTGACTGCGTCGATACGATCGAATCGCTGGAGAACCGAAGGAGCGGTCGACTGGTAAACATTCGCGAACTGCTGGAGTTGAATCTGCCGTCCCTTGTCGTTGACGAATGTCATGTGTTTCAGGTCCGAAATATTCGACTTGTCGAACTTGTCAAGTGTGACCAGAATATCGTAATCGTCGCCGCCCTCCCTGAATTTCGCGTCGTCGTTTCCTTGCATCGCGACTTGAAGCGCCGCTCCGACATTCGCCATTGAGAGCCCGAACGCCGCCAGTTTCTGTCGGTCTATATCGACGCGCATTTCCGGACTGCCGATGTCGGTCGAGAGGCGAACATCCGCAGTGCCGGGTATCTTCTTCACAACATCTTCGAGCACCTGCGCGGATTTCAACACGTCCGACCGGCTTGGTCCGCTGACTATCAGCTGTATGGGAGACTGGTTGGCCATGCCGAACAACCCTATGGGATCGACACGCGCCCTTACTCCGGGTATCTGAAGCGCGAATCGTTTTATTTGCTGGCCAATCTCGTCGGTCGACAACTTCCTTTTGTCTTTCGAAACCAGCTCTACATCGAGCTCGGAGCTGTGATTTGATGATTGCCCGATGAAACCTTCATTTGAAACACCTACCTGGACGAAGTCTTCCTTCACCTCGGGGAGGCTGTTGACATACCTTTCGACTCTTTCAGTCACGAGATTAGTATGCCTGACAGTGTAATTCGGAGGCATATCCAGCGTAACCGCGAACTGACCCATGTCGGTCTGCGGGATGAACTCGGCGCCTATGAAACCAAGCGGGGCAAGCGAAAGCGCCGCAAAGAACAGGACTGCCGATAGCGCGATTACTTTCCATCTGTTGTGGAGACTCCATTTCAAGAGGGCAAGATACTGCGCGACCATCTTCTTGAAATACTTCTCGAAGCCGATGGCAAACTTCCCAATAAATGTGCCGTCGGTCATTTTCTCGAGCCTGCTGATTCTTGAAGCGAGCAAAGGAGTAACGGTAAACGATACAAACAGACTCATGAGAGTGGAAATAACAACGACCAGCGCGAACTCCCGCACGATGTTGCCGATCAGACCGCCGGTCAATGCAAGAGGCACGTATATGACTACGTCCACCATCGTAATCGATAGCGCCGCGAACCCGATCTCGTTTCTTCCGTTCAGCGCCGCCGCCCTCGGCTTCTCACCCATTTCCAAATGATGGTGTATGTTCTCGATAACCACGATCGAGTCGTCCACGAGTATGCCTACGACGAGAGATAACCCAAGGAGCGTCATCAGGTTCAAACTGAATCCGAGCGCGTACATCACGATGAAGGTCGAGAGGATCGACGCGGGTATCGCCAGCATGACTATGAAAGAGTTGCGGATACTGTGGAGGAAAAGAAGCATGATGACCGCCACCAGAATGACTGCGAGAAGTAAATCAAATTCGACACCGTCGACGGCCTGCGTCGTGAAGGTGGAACCGTCCTGCGCGACGACGAATTTCACATTCTCCGCTTTGTAGTCGTGTTCGATCTTCGTCAACTCCGCGCGGACTCTCTTGCTCACATTGACGGTATTCGCATCCGTCTGCTTTTCCACGAGTATGCCAATCGATGTGACGCCATTGATGCGGGTGATCGTCTGGTACGACTTGTGTCCATCCTCCACGTCTGCAACGTCGGATAGGCGGACCTCGCCGCCGTCCGGCGAACGCTTTATTATGAGATTGCGGATCGCGTTGACGGTTTTGAATTTTCCCGCCATCCTCACAATAAGCTGGTGGCTATTATTCTCCAGCTTGCCGGTCGGAAAATCTATGTTGGAAGTCTGGACCGCGTTCAGAATCTGAAGCACGGAAATTCCGTAAGCCTTCAGCTTCGATTCGTGAAGGTTCACCCTTATCTCCCTCTGAAGCCCTCCGACCAGCGTGACGAGGCCAACACCGGAAATCTCCGACAGGCGGGGTTGTATCTTGTCCAGGACGAACTGGTAGAATTGGGTGGGCGGGAGATCACTAGTGACTCCAAGCCTGAGAACGGGGATCGCTTCAAGGTCGAGCTTGGAAACCGAAGGCGTCTTCACGCCTGTCGGGAATGTGCCGACGATCTGGTCGATCTTTTCCTGCGCATCCTGCAGCTTCGTGTTTATGTCCGCCGACTGGTTGAATTGCACCAACACAAAGGAGACTCCCTCGTTGGAAGTTGAGGTCATGCTATACACCTGATCGAGAGATGAAAGCGCGTCCTCGATAGGCTTGGTGACGGAACTTTCGACCTCGTTCGGCGACGCGCCGGGATAAATTGTCGTCACCGAGAGCACCGGCGGGGTGATCTTTGGAATAAGTTCATATTTCAGATTTATAAGCGAGTAGATGCCGAGGAGCGTCAGCGCCCCGAACACCACCACAACGAGCGAAGGTCTTTTTATTGCCAGCTCTGTAATCGTCATCTCAAATAGTCCTTTACAAATTCTTGCATTCTCATCTGCCGCATCAATAGGCGAATATCCGCCATGCTCTAGCCGACTATGTTCACTTTATAACCATCTTCCAGGTTATCCTGGCCGGTCGTCACCACGGTCTCTCCTTTGGACAGCCCTGACAGCACCTCGAGAGAATTATTGTACCCGGCGCCGACAACAATTTTCTTCAGGCTGGCAACGCCGTCCTTCACGACAAAAACTTCCGGGTCTTCAACACTTCCCATAAGAGCCTGCCTCGGTATCATAAGCGATTCGGACGCGGAACGGGCTGTGAGGTAAACCTTGGCGAACATGCCCGCCTTCAGCGGATGCTCCCTGTTGTTGACGAATTCTATCTCGACAGGATACGTATGATCGGCATCAGCCTTGGAAGTGATGGTTTTGATGTAGCCGATGAAATCCACGCCCGGATAAACGTCCGTCGTGATCTTAACTTTGTCGCCCGGCCTGAAATCCATGACGTCGCGCTCGTTGACATTTACGGTGACCTTCAGCCTGGAGATATCCACAACCTCTGCCACTACCATTCCGGGGTTGACGAAGTCGCCGACGTTGACTGCTCTGGAAGTCACGTAACCCGAAATTGGGGTGCTAATCCTCGTGTCGTTGTACTGACGCTGCGCTACGACAAACTTATCGTTGGCCGATTCGTATGCGAGCTGCGCGTCCTCGAGCTGCGAATCTGTGATCGAGTTTTCCTTGTAGAGTTGTTTATATCGATCGTAATCCTTGGTGGCCTTTTCTAAGTTTACCCGAGCGAGCTTAAGCGCCGCATCCTGGAGCTTGTCGTCAACCTGTATCAAGACGGATTTTCCGGACTCATAGTCTCCGACCCTGCAGAGTACTTTCGTCACTTTCCCGGATGTCTGAGAAACTATTCGGACATCGTTATTGGCATTAATAGTTCCGACCAGGTCGAGGCTGTGGACTACATCCTCATTCTCGACGGGCGCTACGGTTACGGCGTACGAATCGACGTGAAGATTTCTTGTCTCGGCCTTTATCTGAGCTCTGTTGCGAATTAAAATCGCAACGATGATCGCGAACACCACGACAACAACCGCAATGACCTTCAGCTTCTTCATAAATTGCCTTTATCTTTGAGCATGTTTTTTTATTCAATGGATAGAAAAGCGGTCAGTGTGCAGAAGCAGCGGCCGCGTTATGAAAGATATACTTGGACCTTCCCTCTTCGGTAAGGATCCCCTCGAATATGATCTTGGAGATCGCTTCGAATGCCTGTCCGGCAGTGCAAGGAAGCTCCGACAGAGACTCGGGATTGACGATCGACTCGACGGCATTTGTGTAAACCAATATTACTATATCCTTGTCGACGTCATTCCTGAAGACGCCCGCTTCGAACCCGGCCTCGAACAATCTCCTCACCTTGTCGAATATCTTCCCCTTCTTGAAGTCGTGGATTTCTCTCCAGATATCGGGAGCGATCTTCTGAACATCCTGAAGCCTGTTCATCCTCGATGAGCGTTCCCCCACAAAGTCGAGAGTGCTCCTGAATTTACCGACAAAATCAAGTTCGTCCTGTTTCCAGATCTCCTCGACATGATCCATAAATTCGCACTGTCTCGCGGTGAGCAACTCACGAAGAAGTTCCCTCTTGTTTGGAAAAAACTTGTAAAGCGTCTTCTTGCTGATGCCCAAAGCAGCGGCTATTTCTTCCATCGTCACCTTAGAGAAGCCATGCTGTAGGAACATCTCCTCCGCCGCGGTGAGAATATTGGTTTTGGTCTCAGTTTCCGTCATATCAATTTCCTTTTCCATGAGAAACGATTCCCGTGTTGAGCGTTTCCGAATGATGCTAAAAAAAGCAGTCAAAGACTGCATTTCAGCGAAATTCTCAACACAAGGAAACGAATTACGTTTAAATCGTTTCCAATATAACTGAACAAAAAATATCTGTCAAGCCAAAATCTGTTTCATCGAAGCTGGGGTCTAACCACGGACATTCCACACAAATCTTCCAATGAAATCCGTCGGTGAAAATAAAGGTGCCCACTGAAATTACAAGTCGAAGACGAGCCCCCTTTGAGCACGGGTTCAATAAAATTCCACCGGCCGATATCTCGCGGCACAAGCCTTCTCATCGACGTGTTAATTGCGATATCTTATCACGCGTTCGAAGTCTTTATCGCCCTGATAATCCTTCGCGCCCTTCGGTCATCGTGATGATCGCGTACGACAAGTAGCGCATGTATCACGGCAGGAATCCAGAAAAGAAAACAAAGGAAGAAATTGACGAACGCTTGAATAGGCTTTCCGCTAAGAAGCACTGCGACTGGCGGAAGGAAAAATGCGAGCACATAGAGCATATCAAAATCCTCTTTTTTTAGCTTGATCCTCGTGGCAAATCTTTCCGTGAAATACGTCGTGCCAATACAATTGTTCCGTAAGGCACTTCTGCTTCTTCAAACTAAAGAGAGCCGCGCAGAAATTACGGAGGAATTGAAACCAGCCCGCAGAGAGTCCGCTCACTCGCGCCTGAATGATCAGGCCCCGGACCGAGAGAGTCAAGGGCCTTTCGATAATCTTCCGACGCTACTTCTTTTCTTTGAACGACGAGGGGGCAAAGTTGATGGACTTCACCTCAGTAATCGGAACAGTCTGAAGAGAGTCCCTCACCTGCATGCGAATGCTGTCAGCGGTGGCGCCCATGAAGACTCCGGAGACCGTCTTACCATCAGTGAGATACAGGATATCCTCATCGCTGTTCGGTGGAGGCGGCGCCTGCTGTGGTCTGGGAACTACAACGTAGGCGTTTTCGCCGGGAATGTACTGGTAATAAATGCCGCCGCCATAGAAATACATGGTCGGCCCGACCCAGAAGCTCCAGAGACCGTAAGGGAGGAACCTGAGCCTTGCTCCGAACGGTGGGTGATACAAATAATATCTTCCCCTCCAGGGTCTGTAGTATTGGCCGTTATGAAAGAAATACGGACGGTTGCCGATGATCACTTGCATGTGATTCCGAGGCAGAGACATCATCGGTGGAGGCGCAAACATCTCAGGCGCCGCGCGCATCCTCTGAGCGTACGCCATATCGGGAAGGAGAGAAGATAGAACCACGACCGCCGCAACTATTGAGGCGATCTGCAGACTGCGGATAAGTTTCCTTTTCATCTTTTCAAACCATCCTCTCATCAAAAAGCATAACCGCGTTGTGTCTTTGAATGCATTCGTGACACATCTATTTGACCAATAAGTTTTTTCCGCAGTTTAATCAAGTCATTCCGAAAACGCCCGCGTTTGGCGACCTTATTTCGAAGCCGCATTTGTCGAAATTTCTTAAGACGCCTTTGTGTCGGTGACCTTAAACTTGAACGCTTCGAGAGCTTCATTAAGGAATTTGTCATCGCTTTGCAAAGCTACGGTCATGTTCGAGAATTCGTACCTGAAAACGTAGTTTCCTCTGAGTCCTTTGAAATACCCGCCACGTTCATCAGGCGCTAGTTGCGCAATTTTTCTCAATGAGGCGTCGTCCTTCGTGATATCATAGCAGCTTCGTACAAGTTCGGAAACAACCTCCTCCGAACTTGAATAGCGCGGGCCCACTTTGAGCAACGGAACTTTCGGCGGAGCTATCACGGCTCCCGCGTCCCACGACTGTTTCAATCCGAAATGACCACAGAACGCTTCATAAATCATTCTCGTGGCATTGACCTTTCCGTCGATGGAATAACCTGCGATGTGCTGTGTTCCAATCGCGCACTTTGCCAGAAGATCGATGTCTATTCCCGGTTCATTCTCCCAAACATCAAGAACCGCTACTCCTGGCGCTCCGTTTGACAGCGCGGACTTAAGGGCCTGGTTGTCGACGACAGAGCCGCGGGATGTATTTATGATTGTTGAGCCATGTTTCATCCTGGAAAGTCTCACAGCATCGAAGAGATGATGTGTCGCGTCGGGACCTGTCTTAGTATAAGGGACGTGGATGGTAATGAAGTCGGCTTCCATCAGATTGTCAAGCTGTACGAAACAAGCATCGCCGGTCGCTCTCGCGAGAGGTGGGTCGTTCTGCAGCACGTTCATGCCGAGTTTACGCCCAACCCTTGTTATTTTCCTTCCGATATTGCCGACTCCGACAACCCCGATCGTCTTCCCCTTCAGAGTGAAGCCATTCCTCTCAGCCAGCGTGAAGAGCGCCGAGAAGACATACTGGACGACCGCGTTCGAATTGCACCCCGGCGCGCTCGCGAATGCTATCCCGTGACTCTTAAGGTAATCGATGTCGACGTGATCCGTTCCGATCGTCGCGGTGCCTACAAATTTCAGCTTGCTCCCTGCAAGGAGTTTTTCATTTACTTTGGTTTCCGACCGGACGAGCAGCGCGTCGGCGTCCTTCAACGCGGCGTTATCAATCGCCCGGCTATCGTACTTCGCGATTTCTCCGAACTCGCCGAAGGCCTCTTCGACGAACGGGATTTTCTGATCTACTACTATTTTCATTTAATGTCTCAATCCATTTCAGAGTTTAAGAATCATATGGTCATCGCGGTGAAACCGCCGTCGACCGGGATGATCGTGCCGGTGACAAATGACGACGCCTTGTTAGATGCGAGCCAGATGAATGCTCCATTTAGTTCCTCCGCCTCGCCGTATCTCGCCATGGGCGTATGGCCGAATATCGACTTGCGCCTCTCCTCGGTAAGTATCTTTTTATTCTGTTCGGCGGGGAAAAATCCCGGCATCACTGCGTTGACGCGTATTCCGAATTGAGCCCACTCCCGCGCGAGGAAACGGGTCATGTTATTGACGCCCGCTTTTGAGATCGCATAAGTGAACACCTTGGAGAGCGGTAACTCGGAGGAGACCGACGAGAAATTGATGACGCTTCCCTTTACCTTTGCTTCGATCATATGCTTCCCGAACACCTGGCATGCGAAGAACATTCCTTTGAGGTTTACGCTGATTATTTTCTCCCATTCTTCTTCCTGAATGTCGAGGACCGGCGTGGTCGAGTTGACGCCCGGCGCGTTCACGAGTATGTCCACCTGCTTCCACTTCGCGACTATCGCGTCCTTTGCTTTCTCCAGATCGAGTTTGACGCGCCCGTCCGCCTGGACCGCGATAGCCTCGCCTCCGCTGGACTCGACGCTTTTCACGCGCTGCTCAGCGGCTTCCTTACCATGATTATATATTATCGCGATCCTCGCTCCTGCTCTCGCCAGCGATTCGGCTACGCTTCCGCCGAGCACGCCCGACCCTCCGATTACTGCCGCGACTTTGCCTTTGAGTCCGAATGTCTCTTCCACATATGAATTTGCCATTATTTCACTCCATGTTGAAACATTGTGAGGGCCGATTGCCCGGCCCGTTTAATTGACCTGAAATCATATTCACGCGCACTACGCGCATCGCGACTATCTTCCCATCCAGCCGCCGTCGACGGTGACGACGCTGCCGTTCATGTAGCTTGACGCGTCCGAGCAGAGGAAGACAACCGTTCCCATAAGGTCTTCCGGTTCTCCCCAGCGTCCTGCTGGAATCCTTTCGAGAATGCTACGCGACCTCACCGGATCTTCACGCAGCGCCTTCGTGTTCTCCGTGGAAATGTAACCCGGCGCGATCGCGTTTACGGTCACGCCTTTGGATGCCCACTCGTTGGCGAAAGCCATGGTCAGCTGCTTCACGCCGCCCTTCGATGCGGCGTATCCAGGAACGAATATTCCTCCCTGGAAGGATAGAAGCGACGCTACGAAGACAATCTTGCCATAACCTCTCGCCGCCATTTCCTTTCCGATCTCCCGGGTCAGTATGAACTGCGCCGTCAGGTTGACGTCAATCACTTTGTCCCAGTACTCATCCGGATGCTCGGACACCGGTTTTCTCATTATCGTCCCGGCGTTGTTCACCAGGATGTCGATCTTCGTGAAGTCCGATTTGACGCTGTCAATGAACGAGTAAAGCGATTCCCTGTTTGAGAAGTCGCTTGCGTACGACTTAAACTTCCTCCCTCGGGCCATCACCTCTTTTTCCGTTTCCGAGAAATTGTTCGAAGAAGAAACGCCGATGATATCCGCACCGGACTCTGCCAGAGCTACGGCGTAAGCCCTGCCGATTCCCTGATTTGAACCTGTCACCAGCGCGATCCTGTTATCAAGTCTGAATTTATCAAGGATCATATCAAATACCTCCGATAGTTCGCTTTGCCGGAAACGCGCGTGATCATCTCAACGAAGACATCTCCACGTTGTCCATGTCTTCAAACTCCTGGTTCTCGCCGCCCATCGCCCAGATGAATGAGTAGTTCTTCGTACCTCCTCCAGAATGTATCGACCAGCTCGGCGATATCACCGCCTGCCTGTCGCGTACCACGATGTGCCGCGTCTCCGAAGGGTCACCCATCATATGAAATACCACTGATTTCTCGTCAAGGTTGAAATAGAAATATACCTCCGTCCTGCGTTGGTGCGTATGTGACGGCATCGTGTTCCAGATGCTTCCCTCGTCGAGTTCAGTAAGCCCCATCACGAGCTGCGAGCTCTTCACGCCCTTCGGGTGAATGTATCTGTTCAGCGTTCTGGAGTTGGCCTCCGCCGCATTCCCCAACCTTGCGGAGAATACCTCACCGAACTTCATGAAGGTCGTCGGAAATGAGGCATGCGCAGGGTAACTGACAAAGTAATAGTACGCCGGCTTTGACGCGTCGTCGCTCGAAAAGACGATTTCCTTCGTGCCCAATCCAATGTAAACCGCATCCTTGTATCCGAGCGAGAACTCTCTTCCGTCCGCCTTCACCTTCCCGGAATTTCCGACATTGAATATCCCGACTTCCCTGCGTTGAGCGAAGAACTCAGCAGCCATTTCTTTTTTGGTGCTCATTAGCCGAAGAGATTCTTTGACCGGTGAAGCTCCCCCGACAATCGCACGGTCAAGGTCAAAGTAAACCATTTCAACTTTTCCCTCACGGAAAAGATTCTCCATGAGGAACGCCTTTCTTACATCATCCGTCTTAAGTGACCGGTAACTTAAATTGTTCGGAGAATATCTTACTTCCATAACTTTTGCCTTTCCCGCATTTAGATTATTGCCGAATGCCCCTGAAGAGCCACGTTGCAGATGCGTCGTGTCTCAGCCGCGCTCTGGCCGACAGCGATATTTGACATGGCTCCCATTTCTTCAATACTTCACAAACTTTCTCAAACGCGGGCGCAAAAACGTCTGTCAGCCCTTTGGCTTCGATGAGCTTCACGCAGCGTGTCACAATCCGGCAGGCGATGAAGCCGGCGTCTGCGCACCGGGCCGCCGACGGCTTTCCAAAAGTCGACACGTGCCATCATGATCACATTTTTGAAACAAAAAGTCTTTCGATGCTTCTCTCGCCGGCATTCTCCCCGTCGTGCTCGTAAGGATAAAGGAAAGACTCAGTGTCAAACTTTTTCCAATTGTCTCTGCATATCCTATATGTTGCTTTACGGGCTGCGCCATTTATTGGAACACAGCGGTCGCACCTTTCCGATAGAGGCATCACTAACAATATAATAAACAAGGGCGAAGCTTAAGAACCGCAAGTTTGTGAACGAACCAGCGAGAGCCGATACGCTTCCGTATCCAGAATCAACAGCCATAGCTCGATTCTCTTTTTGATCCCGCGGCTGTTTTTATTATCATAAACTCAACAGAGAAAGCGCCAGCGCCTGATCCCGGATGTGCAGACGCGGTACAGTCATTTCACATAGCAGCCCATCTTATCCAGGAGAAAGCACATGCCGTTGTTTCAATGGAACCAGGAATACAGCGTGAACGTCGGCCAACTCGACGAACAGCACAAGAAGCTTGTCGAAATGATTAATACTCTCGACAACTCCATGAAATCGGGAGACCGTATCGAGACGATAAGGGTTATCCTGGACGAGCTGCTTGATTACACGGCCTATCATTTTGAGACTGAAGAAAGACTCCTCGTTCAGTACGGATACCCTCGGGTGGAAAATCACAGAAAGGAACACGACGCCCTCTCCTGGAGGGTTCTCGACCTTAGGACCAGGTTTGATTCGGGAGCAGGTGTGGAGGCGAAAGAAATTCTCGATTTTCTTACGGATTGGTTAAAGAATCATATACTTTTTTCCGATAAGCAATACGGAAGCTTTCTAAACTCTAAAGGCTTGAAATAATTCACTTACTTAATACTGGAACATTCAACCCCGGAGAAAGTATATGTCCCTTTTCCAATGGTCTCCCGACCTGAGCGTCAATATCACAGAAATCGACCACCAGCACAAGAAACTGATCGACCTCATCAATCTTCTTCACGACTCAATGAGATTGGGAAAAGGAAGGGATGTGATAGGGAAGGTTCTCAAGGACCTCACCGACTACACCGTTTATCACTTCGGTACGGAAGAGCGCTTGTTCGCGAAGTACGGTTACGCCGAATCTGACCGCCACAAGAAAGAGCACGACGATCTTACGAAACAGGTAATGGATCTCAAGACAAGATACGAGAGTGGCCAAACGACAATAACCGTCGAAGTGATGACCTTCCTGAAAGATTGGCTCAAGAACCACATCCAGCAAAGCGACAAGAGATACAGCGCTTTTCTCAACTCAAAAGGGGTGAACTGAATTCGAGCAGGATTAAACAGCACGCGCGGCCTGATTACAACAAGGCCGCGCCGTACTTTATAAAATCAGACCTACCTTATAGCCATCACCTGGTCTTCAAAGACTTTCCTGAAATGAAAGCCGTATATAGCGAATGTTATGGCGAGAGGAAACAACCTCGGTCGCGTGAATAGCGACCAGAAGAATAGTCGCCAATAGTACACGCGTTCTTTCGCGATGACGCCGAGGACAAGCGCGGATTTGATTAGCGCCTTCATGTCGTCAAAATTCACGCGGAACACCTTTGCCTGCTGAGGCTTGAAATTCCTCATGAAGTTTTTAACGCGTTCGTAGTATTCGTTTGGCGAATAGATCCGTCCTATGATTTCCTTGTATCCGCTGATCAAAGTATCACGGTCCATCTTGGGCACAAAATTTATGGAAAGGTCAGTGTTGTTCCCCGAGAACGCATGCAGGAGTCTTCCCTCCGACATAAGTCTCTTGTATAACTTGGTACCACGCGGTGCATTCAGAAGCCCCACCATGGCCGTCACGATGCCCGTCTCCTGGATGAAGGAAACCAGCTTGTCAAATATCGAGGCCGGATCGACGTCAAAGCCCACGATGAAGCCTCCCTGCACTTGCATTCCGAACTCCTGAATCTTCCTGACGCTCGCCGCAAGATCCCTTCTCCTGTTCGGAATCTTCTTGCATTCCTGCAGGCTCTCTTCATTGGGCGATTCGATCCCGACAAAGACAGCGTTGAAACCGGCCTTCACCATCAGTGACATTAGTTCCTCGTCATCCGCCGAGTTCAGTGATACTTCAGTATTGAAATAGAACGGATGCCGGTGTTCGTCCATCCATTCGATAATCGCGGGGAGGATCTCTTTCTTGAGCTTATTCTTATTTCCTATAAAGTTATCGTCCACGAAGAAAACGCTCCCCTTCCAGCCATGCGCCAGAAGGCTGTCCAGTTCGGCAATAACCTGTTCCTTTCTTTTCGTCCTTGGAACCCGGCCATAAAGCACAGTTATATCGCAGAACTCGCAATCGTAGGGACAGCCACGCGAGTATTGCAAATTCATCGATGCATACTGCTTGAAGTCAATCAGCTCCCATTTTGGCGAAGGCGTTCCGGTAATATCAGCCCACTCCGTCGATCTGTAGATATGTTTCGCGGAATCATTGGCGAGGTCTTCAAGAAAAGGCTGAAGCGTGATCTCAGCCTCGTTCAGTACCAGATGATCGACATCATCGAACTCATCGTAATAGGCGGTGAACAGCGGTCCCCCGGCCACAATCTTCTTGCCCAGCTGTCTACAACGATCTACCACAGCTCTCGCGGATTCTCTCTGAACGGTCATCGCGCTGATGAAGACGTAGTCGGCCCACCCGATATCATCATCGTCAAGAGAACGCACGTTAAGATCGACCAGCTTCTTCTCCCATTTATCGGGCACCATTGCAGCCACGGTGAGAAGCCCGAGCGGCGGGAATGCAGCTTTCTTGGAGATGAATTTCAAAGCGTGCCGAAAACTCCAGAAAGTGTCCGGATAGCTTGGGTAGACAAAAAGAATTTTCATCAACAGCCCTTTGTTATGTGACCTAAAGTAAGGAATCGCCAAAGACCGGTCAATGACTCATAAAACGAGTCGCATGCTCCCAGGTACGAGTGGACAGGGCCTCGCGGGAAAAAGCAAAAGCTGAAATTCGTTGAGCAGCCGAGAAGCGCGAAGCGTACGCACGTATGACAGCGATCCAGAAGACCCGGAATTCTTATTCGCATTTGATATCCGGTCCTCGTATTTCCATATCTCTCGATTAGAGTTGACAGCTACGCAGGAGTACACTATCTTATTCCTAAACCGACCGGTCGGTTTATTACAGTAAGGAGCTTATGCCAAGAAAAGGAAACATACAGAACATTGCCAAAAGAAAAGAGCAGATACTCAAAGCTGCCGTTACGGCCTTTGCCCGGAGCGGATTGAAAGACACGAGCATGAACGACATCGTCCGTGAATCGGGTTTGAGCAAGGGAGCTATTTACTGGTATTACAAGAGTAAGGACGAGATAATCGCGGAGCTTCTAAATGAATTCTTCGACCCTGAGGATATCAAGAAGGTTGAGATCATGCTTTCGACCGGCACCCCCCTGCAGAAGATAGAGAAGCTGGTCGAATATATGATCGATGAAATGAACCAGATGCGGCGGTTCAGACTGGTCATCCAGGAGCTCTTCGTCCTGGCCTTCCGCGACGAGAAGATCAGAAGGATGACCAAAACAAATTTTCAGGCCTCAGTCGCTCTGTTGCAAGGTATAATCGAGGAAGGGATTAGGAGTAAACAGTTCCGCCGAGTCGATCCGTATCAAGTCACGCTTGCGATATTTGAAATAATCGAAAGCACCGCCCTATTCTGGTCGCTCGATCTGATTGACGTAGATTTTGACAAACAGCTCCGTGGAGGAATCGATTTGATATTGAACTCGATCAAGGTGAAGAGATGAAAAGAACCACACGCCAGATGTCAGCTTCTCAAGACAATTTGACCACGTCCGCGGAACATTCGACGGACCGACCCTCAATCTCCAAAAACAGGCGAGGCCGCAGAACTTTCGCTCGACCGATCCTATTTGCCGTCCTTAATCTGTTAACGATATACTCCTTGATACCTGCGGTATGCCAGGCGCAGGATCCGAGGCAGATTATCCAGAGGGCCGAAGATGCCATAAAGGGAAAGACATCGAGCTATTCGGTCATGGAAATGATAATCCGGACCCCAGACTACACCAGAACCATGACAATGGAGAGCTGGACGAGCGGCACTTCAAAAGCCCTCGTCAAAATTTTATCGCCTGTCAGAGAGGCGGGCAACCGCACTTTGAAACTGGGAAATGATATCTGGATGTACCTTAGAAATACTGAGACCACTATCCGCATACCTCCATCTATGATGCTTCAATCCTGGAACGGCTCCGATTATACCTACGACGACATGGTTCGCGAGGAGACTCTCACAAAAGATTACGATATCACACTCGTGGGGAGCGAAAAGATAGCGGGCGTCGACTGCTGGAAACTGCGGCTCATTCCGAAACCGAACGCACCAGTCGTATGGGGAAAGCTTCTCTATTGGGTTCGAAAGGCGGACGACCTTCCGGCGCAGGTAGAATACTTCGACGAAAGAGGGAAACTCATGCGAACGATGGTGATGAGCGATTTCAAGAAGATGGGCGGGCGGATGATACCGACACTCTGGACGATGTACAATTCCGATAAGACTCACTCCACCGAGATCAAGATGGAAAGGGCCTCTTTCGATAAGAGAATACCGGGCAGCATTTTCTCACTTAGAGAGCTGGAGAGATAGCTGCGATGTTGTTTGTGAAGATTGCCTGGCGTAGTCTCTGGCGAAACCGGAGGCGTTCGATTCTGGCGATATCCGCGATCGCATTCGCCGTGATGTTCGCGGTGGTAAGGCTCGGATTCGATGATGGGACCTTCGCCCTGTCATTACGGACGGCGGTCCGCTCCTCCACCGGGTATATTCAAATCCAAAAGATCGGCTACAATGAGAATCCGACTCTTCAGAAAAGTTTCACGGTAACCCGGCAGATTCACTCGGACATAAAAGCCGATCCCCTTATCGAAGGAAGTTCACCGAGAATTCAGGCCGGTGCCCTTCTAAGTTTCAGGAATCATTCGCTCGGTGCGATGATAACCGGTGTCGAGCCGAAGAGTGAAAACATGGTTACCGACTTTCCGCGGAAGGTCATAGACGGAAGGTTCCTCGAAAACGACAGCACTCCCGACATAGTCGTTGGATACAGGCTCCTCAGAAACCTGGGAGCGAAGGTCGGAGACTCTCTGGTCGTACTCGGAGCGGGTTACGATGGTGTGCTCGGAAACATGTTCGTCCGCGTTGTGGGGACGTTCCGAACCGGCTCCGGTGAGTTCGATCGGACAGGCGCATTCATGAGTGTGCCGGTACTGCAGAACTTCCTCGATATGGGAACCAGGGTGAACGCGGTCGCGCTTTCCGTCGGTAATCCCAATGACGTCGCAAGAATCGTCAAGAGGCTCGACCCTCTTCTCAAACCGGAAGGACTTGTCGCTGTACCTTGGCAGGAACTTCTACCGCAGCTGAGCCAGACAATGAGTTTCAGTCACGCCGCTCATATACTGTTTCTAAGCATCCTATTTGCAGTCGTCGGGTTCGGAATATTGAATGCCCTCCTGATGTCGGTCACGGAGCGCTTCAGGGAGTTTGGCGTCATGCTTTCCATCGGTATGTCAAACTTCAGGCTCGCCCTGACCACGGCGATAGAGATGGTCTTCATGGTCGTGATCGGTTTCGTGATTGGAAACATTTCCGGAGCCGCGATTAATTATTATTTCATGAGACATCCGATCGTGCTCGGCGGGAGCATGGGTTCGTTCGTCCATGAGTGGGGATTTCAGCCGATCGTCCCATCTTCCCTATCTCCCGGCATATTTCTGACCGCCGGTACTATAGTCCTGGCGATATCGGTCGTAGCTGCAATCTATCCCCTCTGGCGCGTCTCACGCCTGGAGCCGCTGAAAGGTATAAGGTACACCTAAAATGAAATTCGAAATTCTAAGCTCTAAATACTAAAACTGATCATGTTAGCTCGGATTGCCTGGCGCAACATACTTCGAAACAAAAGAAGATCGCTCATCCTTATCATGTCCATCGTGGTAGGAGTTGTCGCGCTCGTGCTGACGGAAGGTTTCGCGGTCGGAATGCTTCAACAAATGCTGACAAACCAGATTGGAACGGATGCGGGCTATATTCAAATACACAAAAGAGGGTATCAATCGGATCCGACTCTTGAAAATTCAATGACCGATCCCGGACCCGTGCACGAGGTTCTGGAGAAAGTGGGCGGAGTACTTAACTACTCCGAACGCCTGCGAGTCTACGGACTCATTAGCAGCGCGTACAACTCTTACGGCGTTTCTATCGTCGGGATTGTGCCGAACGAGGAAAGTAGGATCACCACGATTTCAAGGTATATCACAAAAGGGACTTATCTCTCCGGCAAACCAGGACAGATACTCATCGGTGCATCGATGGCGGAGAAGCTTAGAGTCGGGCTTGGCGACAAAGTCGTAATCATGGCTTCGCAAAGAGACGGAAGCATCGGTTCGGAAGCGTGCCGGATCGAAGGGATATTCGAGACGCTCAATTCGGGATTCGATCAATCTCATGTCTACATCCCTATTCAGACAGCCAGACAAATGCTCAACGCCGGCGGGCTTGTGTCGGAGTTCGTCATAAATCCCAAAGATCCGCATGAAATGAATGAGGTAGTGTCACAGATCCGTCGCAGCATTGAAGCCCTCCCGGGTGCGTCGAACCGGTACGAAGTCCTTACATACGAGCAAATGCTGCCGCTCCTCGTCGCACAACTGGAGTTGTACAAGCAGGCTCTTTATCTCATAGCGGTCCTCATCGCCTTTGCGCTGATATTCGGTATAATCGACACAATGCTGATGTCCGTCATGGAAAGGACGCAGGAGTTCGGAATTTCGATGGCCGTCGGCATGTCGCACGGCAGAATATTCAAAATGGTTATGACGGAGGCTCTGTTCCTCGCCATAATAGGGACGGCAACTGGACTCGCGGCATCTTACATAATCACTTCACAACTTTCTCATTCGGGCTGGGATCTCTCCACGTTCTCCGCGAGCCTGAAGTCACTTGGTATTGGGAGCGTCATTTATCCGGTGGTCCAAACATCTTCTGTTATCCAGACCGTGCTCATCATCCCGATCGCAACTCTCCTCGGCGCAGTCTACCCCGCTTTGAAGGCGGTCAGGCTTCAGCCCGTCGAGGCAATAAGAGCAAGCTGAGAAATATGGGAACGATGGAATTATGGAATTGTGGATTGATGGATTATTGTCTGAATGGCCCTTCAGGGATTGTTAGTTCACTGGCCTTTGGAGAGGTTCGGAGAAACGAAAGGAGATCACTCAAGCAGATGCGTAAATTTCTTAATCCAGTAATTCCGGTCACTTTCAGGTAATACGATGCTGCTGATCCGGCTTGCGTGGAGGAGTCTATGGCGAAACTGGCGGAGGACGCTCATAGCGATGTCTGCCGTAATTTTCGCGATAACATTGTCCATCATACAACGAGGTATTCAGTACGGTACATATTCTGAGACCATAAGGACGGCGGTTCGCCTTTCGACAGGTTATTTGCAGATTCAGAGAGAGGGTTATAACAAAAGTCCAACGCTTCAGAAAAGCTTCCTCGAAACAGCCGCGATCCGGAAAGCGCTGGAAAGCTCACCCTACATAGACGGGAGTTCTCCGAGGATACAGTCGGACGCGCTTCTGAGCTTTCACGACCAATCACTCGGTGTCCTGATAATGGGAATACGGCCTAACACCGAGAGTGGTGTTACCGATTTTAGTAAGAAGATAAGAAAAGGCCGTTTTCTCTCGCCGGATTCAGCCATAGGCGCGGAACCTGTCGCGGAGATAGTCGTCGGCGACAAGCTTTTGAAAAACCTCGGGGCTCAAGTCGGCGACTCTGTAGTCGTCCTTGCACAGGGTTTTGACGGGATACTCGGTAACATGTTCGCGAGGATCGTAGGAACCTTCGCAACCGGGTCGAACCAGTTCGATCGAATGGGAGTCTTCATGAACATCAATGAGCTCCAGAATTTTCTCAATATGGACGACAGAATAAACGCAATAGCAGTCTCGGTCAGGGACCCGAATGAGTTGAACTCGGTCGTACTCGGCCTGAATCGTGTTCTCAAACCCGAAGGGCTTGTCGCTCTTCCCTGGCAGGAGATGCTACCACAGCTTAAGCAGATGATAGAACTTGACGATTCGAGCGGCGTGCTCTACATAGTAATACTTCTCTTTGTGGTAGGGTTCGGTATTCTGAACACGGTTCTCATGTCAATTACGGAACGCTTCAGGGAATACGGCGTCATGCTTGCGCTTGGCATGTCTGAGAACAAACTCGTCGCGGCTGTCGCACTTGAGATCTTTTTCATGCTGGTCATCGGGTTTATTGCAGGCAACGGAATTGGAATAGCGGTCAATTCGTACCTGGTAAGCCATCCGATTGTCCTTGGCGGCAGCCTGGCGCAGCTCTACCAGGAATATGGGTTTGCGCCCACGCTTAAGTCTTCGCTGTCCTTCAAAGTATTTCTCGATTCGAGCCTGACAATCCTTGGCATCTCCATCGTATCGGCGGTATATCCACTTTGGAAGGTGCTGAGGCTGGAACCGCTGAAAGGCATCAGGTACACCTGAGATGAACTTCTATATTCTAAAATCTAAATCTTCAACTACTTTATGTTAAGTCTCATCGCCTGGCGCAACATACTTCGAAACAAACGCAGATCGTTTATCCTGATCCTGTCGATAATGGTAGGTGTGATTGCGTTGGTCCTGACGGATGCCTTCTCGATAGGGATGATGCAGCAGATGCTGACGAACCAAATCGGGACCGACGCGGGATACATTCAGATCCATTCAAAAGGGTATCACGACGATCCTACCCTGAAAAATTCGATTGAGAACACCGCGCCTGTCCGCGCCGCCCTTTCTCACGACAGCACCACTGTCAGCTTCTCGGAGCGATTAAGAGTATTCGGCCTCATAAGCAGCGCTTCCAATTCGTCCGGTGTGTCAATAGTGGGAATAGTCCCTCGCGAGGAAGAGCGCATTACGACTGTTCACAAGTATATAGTCAAAGGGACCTACTTGACCGACAAGCCTGACGACATCATCATCAGCACTGCGACAGCGGAGAAACTAAAGGTGGGAATCGGTGACAAGGTCGTCATCATGGCTTCACGAATCGGAGGGAGCGTAGGGGCGGAGGCGTGTCGCGTGGTCGGATTGTTTGAGACTTTCGATTCGGGCTTCGATCAGACCCATGTGTATATTCCACTCGAGACTGCGCGGAAGATGCTCGGCGCGGCAGGAAGGGTCTCCGAATTTGTCGTCAATCCCATCGACCCGAAGCAAACAGATTCAATCTCGCGGCAGCTGAGGTCGCGGCTTCCGTCCGACATGGAAGTGCTGACATATAAACAGATGCTTCCACTCCTTGTTATGCAGATACAGTTATATGATCAAATGATATACATATTCTACGCGATCATAGCCATTGCCCTGATATTCGGAATAATAAATACAATGCTAATGGCAGTCATGGAGCGGACACATGAATTTGGCGTTGACATGGCAATTGGAATGTCGAACAAGCGCATCGTGACGATGATTTTAACAGAGGCCTTCTACCTGGGAGCCGTCGGCACCGTAGTGGGACTCGCGATTTCCCTCGCGATAGATATTCCGCTGTCGCATAGCGGCTGGAACCTTGCCGCCTTTTCTCAAAGTCTGAAATCTGTCGGCATCGGCACTAAAATCTACCCTGTCGTCGGCGCTTCTACTGTCTTGAATGCGGCGATAATAATACCTATTGCCACGGTGATCGGCGCCATTTATCCGGCCATGAGAGCAATAAAGCTTCAACCGGTGGAAGCGATAAGAGCCAGCTGAAGGGAAAGGGGATTATGGAAAGTTGGAATAATGGAATAAAACTTTTAGCCGGCTGAATAAGGAACTAAGAAGTTTAATGTAATAAAGTGTATTTGGAGCGGCATGAGAAACCGATGGTCTATCATCCAGCAGAAATAGGCAGACCGGCTTGAGGAAATTAGAAAGTCACGGAGAACACAAATTATGAATACAAATGCATCTGAAATTGTTCGGGTCGACAACGTACGGAAAGTTTACAGCGACAACGGCGTGCCGGTGGACGCACTTCGAGGAATTAACATGACGGTTCTGCCCGGCGATTTCTCTGTCATCGCGGGACCATCGGGCTCCGGGAAAACAACATTGCTTAATCTTATCGGCACGCTCGACAAGCCGACCGAAGGAGCGGTATACATCGATGGAGAAGACGTAGCTTCAAAAACACGCCGGCAGCTTGCCGACATCCGCCTCAGAAAGATAGGTTTTGTTTTTCAAGCATATAATCTCAATCCGGTCCTCAGCGCGCTTGAGAATGTCGAGTTTACCATGATGCTCAGAGGAATAGACGCCGCGGAGAGAAAACGGAAGTCCCTTGCCCTTCTTGAAGAGCTTGGCATCGGCGAGCTGGCAAATAAACGTCCCAATGAAATGAGCGGCGGGCAGCAGCAACGTGTGGCCATCGCACGCGCGATATCAAACGATCCGAGACTTGTCCTGGCCGATGAGCCGACCGCAAACCTCGATTCAGATACAGCGGTAAAGCTTCTCGAACTGATGGAGAAGCTCAACCATGAAGACAGAATAACCTTCGTCTTTTCATCGCATGATCCTCAAGTTATCGGGCGAGCACATAGGCTGTTAATACTCAAGGATGGCCAGATCGTCGACGACAAGGTTAACGTCTGAACGATCGATGGACGTAGGAACCATGGGGAACGATAGCATGCACAGATTGAAGCTCGCGCGCCAACCGGTGTTGAGCCTAATCGTGGCCACTCTATTTCTGGTTCTCCCAAGCATTCCGGCATTCGGGCAAACATCGCTTCTCCCGGGGACCGAGCTCAACTTCCAGGGATACGTTATGGAGATGCCGGTATATGAGAATATACACCCTACGCTGGCTGAATTGACCGGTGTATCCCCTTCAGAATTTTCCGACCTGATAAGATTGCGGCTCCGACCGACGCTTCACATCGGCGACAATACGAAGATAGGCCTGGCCTACGAAGTTGACGGGCTTTATTATTCTCAGAATGTCTCGTTCGGACTTGCCTCGACAACTCCGCTTCGACAGGTCATCGGTTTACGCTGGCAGCCAGTTGACGTGAAACATGCGACGGTATCAGATTACATCGACCGGCTCTATATAGATCAGGAATTTTCTTTCGGAACTCTCGTCATAGGCAGGCAGAGAATAAGCTGGGGAACCGGAAGGGTGTGGAACCCAACGGATATATTCAACCCGATCAACCCTGCCGACTTCGGAAAAATCGAGAAGGACGGCGCCGACGCCATATCAATGAAGTTCTTTCTCGGCCAGTTGACTGACCTCCAGATTGTTTATAACTCTGAGTACCATTTTAAATCATCTAACTACGCGGCCAGGTTTAGGACGAATATATTAGGTTATGATTTCGCGGTGCTCGGGGGATCGCTTGACAGAGAGCCGATCGCGGGAGGAGACTTCGCGGGGAATGTCTGGACCGCCGGGATACGAGGAGAAGCGCTGGTCTCGCGCGATCCGGCTAAGTCAGGTGGGTATTATGTGAGGTGGATACTCGGTATGGATTATCAATTCACAGACAGGCTTTACGGGCTGTTCGAATATTATCACAACGGCCAGGGAACGCTCGACAGGTCGAAATACGATTTTGCAGGCGTGCTGGAAGGGCGGATACTAAATGTCGCCAAGGATTATCTCGCGCTGAGCGGCTCATATCAGGCGACTTCTCTCATCACAGTGACGTTGGCATCGATCTCCAACTTCAGCGACGGAAGCGGTTACCTCGCTGGGACGATCAACTATTCTGCCAGCGACAATGCGTCGATCGCGTTGGGATCCCTATACACTTTCGGCAGGACACTCACTGAATACTGGTACTACCCCCAGGCATACTACCTGAAGTTGGAGACATACTTCTGAAAAGAGCTACTGGTATCGCCGCGTCAGATCCGCATGCGCCAGACACTCCCGTTACTGAGCTGCACGTATAAATAACCATTCGCTTCGTCGAAAGCGGATAACGACGCGCTCGGTAGGTTCCCAGTGATGTTCTTCCAGCTAACGCCGTAATTGGTGGTCGTGAATACGCCATTATCGTCTACCAATACGACGTTCGAATCGACGGCAGCCACGCCAACTCCCGACTGACCGCTTCCGGGTACTCCGTTGCTGATGTATATCCAGCTCACGCCATTATTTTCTGAAAGAAATAACTGCGACCCTACCGCTCCGGCGTAGACATTTGATCCAACGGCAGCAAGCGAAGTAACGTACGGAGCGCCCGAGTAATAAGGGCTCATGTTGACGAGGCCGCTGTCGTTCGCGATCCAGCTTTCGCCGTTGTTCGATGAAAGATACATACCGGACTGCGTACCGGCGATGATGTTTGGCCCTGACGTGACAAGGCTGAAGACTGTCGTGCCGTAGCTAATGCCCTGATTTGCCGCCGTCCATGTGGTGCCGTTGTCTGTAGATTTAAAAATTCCATTGGAAGATGTCCCTGCGAATATGACCGAGTCGACAGCCTTGATGCAGTAGACGTTTTGATAGACTCCGCTGAAGGCAGTTGCGAGCCCCGAATCGCATTCGGTCCATGTCGCACCACCATCGGTTGATTTCATGATACCGGTCTGGTTGTTATAGTCACCTATGAAAAGATTGCCATTCACGGCTGCGACTGTATAATCGCCCGATGCAAGGCTCGAGTCCGTCACGACCCAGTTACTACCGTTATCTGTCGAACGAAAGACTCCATAGTTTCCCGCAGCGTAAAGATCGGATCCGCTTGCGACGATGTTGTAAAATCCCGTCAGACCGTTAACCTGCGTCCAACTCGCTGAACCGGATGGAGGACCGACTATGCTACTCTGTTTGGTACAGCCGGCGAAGATTAGAGCAGAAGCGATTGCGGACAATGCGATGATACGTCTATTCATACAATTTCCTGACAACATTAATGAAAATTCTACGATGGCAGAAGGACTGCGATAGTGTGAGAGTTCTGACGATTCGAGGTATATGAAGTGAAAAAAGCCGGCAATACAAATCTGTCAGCAACACTGCCCGCATCTGCTTTACTTCAGAAATTATCCTAGCTTCTGTTAAATTCCAATCCAATCTGAAGAGGATGACGCAAGGTCGCCCCGAGATATGAGCCTATTGAGTAGGAATCGATCAACACTCGGAGTTAATAAGGCAGGAGGTCGCAGTACCAGAAACCTGTGTCGAATGGGTCCGGAGAACTTCCACCGCCGCCGGATTCAGAACGAGGTTTCGAATATTTTCTGTAGACAATTTCGCCCTTCTTAAGACGGATCGGCTCCTTGAATATGGGTCCGTCATACACGAACGAGTGGTACTCCCCATTTTCACCGCACGGATCCACCCCTGGGGGAAGATCGGCTATGAATGAACGGTCGATCAGTCTCCCCACGAAGCTCCTATCCAAACGCCTTTCGTCGACGCAGACCGTGATCGCCTTGAAACCGAGGTCGATAAATTCTTCTACAAGAGTCGTTGTGGGGCTTTTCCATAACGGGAAAAGACAATTCATTCCGATCGCGGATAATTTTTCTTCCCGGTATTTCCGGAGATCATCGAGAAAAATGTCCCCGAACACTGCGGTCCTGATCCCCTCTTCGGTTAACTTCAGGAGCTGTTCCATCATGACTTCCTCGTAGGTAAGCATGTCCGGCATTTCAGGGAGCTTGACCTGCACCAATGGTATACCAATGAGTTCCGCTTGTCGTTCAAGAAGCTCGGTTCTCACCCCATGCATTGAGACCCTGCCAACACTTTCGTTAACTGTCGTGAGCAGGCGAGCGATTTGCGGCGCGCCATCGAGAATTATCTTGTGGAGCGCGAGGGCGGAATCTTTTCCGCCGCTCCAGTTGAATACGGCATCGGAACCGCTCACTTTGATCCCCTGCCCGGCACGTCATCTATTCGGATCGCGATACTCTACGACTCTCCTGCATTATTTAAGCGAGGAATCAGAAGCTGTTTTCTTCGACCGCTGCCTCTTGTGTAAGATAGCTGTGGACGGCAGCAGCGCATTTCCTTCCTTCAGCGATCGCCCAAACGACGAGCGACTGCCCACGCCTCATGTCACCGCAGGCGAAAACCTTCCTGAGTGTTGTGGCGTGCGCGTTCTCTGAGTCGCCGAACTCGGCCTTGACGTTTCCACGTTTGTCGAGTTCAAGACCGGACTCTTTGAGCTCGTTGAGCATCCCTTCGTGGGTCGGATGTACAAACCCAGCGGCGATCAGCACCAGGTCCGCCTTCAGTTCAAACTCAGTCCCGGGGATATCTACAAACTTCCCGTTCTCAAGTTTGACTTGGATACATTCAAGCGCGGTGACTTCACCCTTCTCGTTCCCTTTGAACGACCTGGTATTTATGCTCCACATTCTCTCTACACCTTCCTCATGGCTCGACGACGTTCGAAGTACCATCGGCCAATATGGCCACGGTGTGCTTTCGGGCCGCTGTTCCGGCGGCTTCGGAAGGACCTCTAGCTGCGTCACCGAATTGGCTCCCTGCCTGTTCGAGGTCCCGAGGCAGTCAGAGCCCGTATCGCCGCCGCCGATGATAACGACGTCCTTCCCTTTCGCGGTGGTCTGCCGTTTTACCGTGTCTCCGGCGTTCACTTTGTTCTGCTGCGGGAGGAATTCCATGGCGAAATGTATTCCTTTTAGTTCTCTTCCCGGAATTCCGATATCCCTCGGCTTCTCTGAGCCGCCCGCCAGAATGACAGCGTCGTAATCCTCGACTAGCTTCATCGCCGGAATATCTACTCCGACATTGACGCCGGTTCTGAACTCTACTCCCTCGATCGTCATTTGCTCGAGTCGCCGGTCGATGACGGATTTCTCAAGCTTGAAGTCGGGAATGCCGTACCTGAGGAGGCCGCCTATCCTGTCGTTCTTCTCGAAGACCGTCACGATGTGACCAGCCCTGCAGAGCTGCTGGGCGGCGGCGAGTCCGGCAGGACCCGAGCCTACAACGGCGACACGTTTTCCACTCATGACATATGGCATGCGCGGCTTCACCCAGCCTTCTTCCCAGCCTTTGTCGATGATGGTACGCTCGATTCCCTTGATGCTGACCGGCTCCTCGTGGATGCCTAACGTGCACGCCGTCTCGCACGGCGCCGGGCAGAGTCTTCCGGTGAACTCAGGGAAGTTGTTCGTCGAGAGGAGATTTCCCAACGCCTCGCGCCAGTGTCCCTTGTATATGAGATCGTTCCACTCCGGAATATAATTCTGCACAGGGCACCCGGTGTCGCCGTGACAGAAAGGTATTCCGCAATCCATGCAGCGAGCGGCCTGTATCTTCGCATCGGCAGAGTGGAATCTTCTCTCGAATTCCTTATAATTCGTCAGCCGTTCTGATGGAGCATCATGCTCTGGAACTGCTCTTTTATATTCCATGAATCCCGTGGGCTTACCCATGAACTACTTCTCCTTCCACAACGACACCGCCCGTTCCCACCGCAGTCTGTTGTTCTTTTGCCAATTGCGCTAGAGCTTTCTGATATTCCTCCGGAATGATCTTCCAGAAATTATCCTTCTCTGTACTCCAGTTCTTCAAAATGAATTCGGCTCGCTTCGAGCCAGTGTACTCGAAGTGTTTCTGCACCATGGAATGGAGCTCGGAAATATCTTCGTCATAGATGAGATATTCGACTGAAACCATCCCGTGGTTTATGAACCTTTCGGCTACCTTGTTCGGGTCCCAAACGTACGCGATTCCACCGGACATTCCGGCGGCGAAGTTCCTGCCGATCTTTCCGAGGACAGCTACTCGTCCGCCTGTCATGTACTCGCAGCCGTGGTCGCCGACACCCTCGATGACCGCGTAGGCGCCGGAGTTGCGTACGGCGAACCTTTCGCCTGCGACGCCGTTGAAATACGCTTCACCGCTCGTCGCGCCGTAGAGGCACGTGTTGCCTATGATTATATTCTCCGCCGGGTCGAATGTAACCTCCGGCGGAACTTTTACGATCACCCTTCCGCCTGAGAGTCCTTTCCCCGTGTAATCATTCGACTCTCCGGTGAGATCCAGTTCGACACCGCGAGCGAGGAAAGCCCCGAAGCTCTGTCCCGCTGTGCCTCGCATCTCAATCTTTATCATACCGTCAGGAAGTCCTTCGTCGCCGTAACGCTTGGCTATTTCTCCCGACAGCATTGCGCCGACGGTTCTATTGATATTGCGAATCCTTTGTTTAATCTGAACCGGCTTACCTCCCTCGAGGGCAGGTTTTGCCAGCTGTATAAACTCGTGGTCGAGCTGGTTTCCCAGTTCGTGATCCTGCTCGCGGGTGCGGTAGCTGTTCGTCTCATGAAGCGGCGTCGGCTTGAAGAGCGGCTTCGTAAGATCGAGCCCGCGCGCTTTCCAGTGCTCGTTCAGGCGAACAGGAATAATCTTCTCGGTCTTGCCGATCATATCGGTTAACCTTCTGAAGCCCAATGCCGCCATCAACTCTCTCACTTCCTCGGCGATATAAAACATGAAGTTGACGACGTACTCCGGCTTTCCAATGAATTTCTTCCTCAATTCGGGATCCTGCGTCGCCACGCCGGTCGGGCAAGTGTTGAGATGACATTTTCTCATCATGATGCAGCCCTGGGTAACGAGCGGAGCCGTCGCGAAGCCGAATTCTTCTGCGCCGAGGAGAGCGGCTATGACGACATCCCTGCCGGTCTTCATTTGACCGTCGGCGGCAAGATACACGCGATCTCTAAGCCCGTTCAGCATCAGAGTCTGGTGAGCTTCGCTTAGTCCAAGCTCCCATGGCGTGCCTGCGTACTGGATCGACGAGATCGGGCTCGCGCCTGTTCCACCGTCGTGTCCGCTTATCAGGATATGATCAGCGTGCGCCTTGGCGACACCGGCGGCGATGGTGCCAACGCCCACTTCAGAAACGAGCTTAACGCTTACTCGCGCGTTGGGGTTGACGTTCTTCAAATCGAAGATAAGCTGCTTGAGATCCTCGATAGAGTAAATGTCGTGATGCGGCGGAGGGCTAATCAGGGTAACCCCGGCGATGCTGTGGCGAACCTTTGCGATGACCTTGTCGACTTTGAAACCGGGAAGCTGTCCACCTTCGCCCGGCTTGGCGCCTTGGGCCATCTTTATCTGAAGTTCGTCCGCGTTGACAAGATATTCCGCGGTTACGCCGAACCTCGCGGACGCAACCTGCTTTATCGCAGATCGCATGCTGTCGCCGTTCGGAAGCCTCTTGAAACGGTCATTTTCCTCGCCACCCTCGCCTGTATTGGACTTGCCTCCAATTCTGTTCATGGCGACGGCGAGTGACGTGTGCGCTTCGCGCGAGATCGATCCGAAGCTCATGGCACCGGTGGCAAATCGCTTCACAATCTCCTTTGCCGGTTCAACCTCTTCGATAGGAATGCTTTGCCCCGAAGTGTCGAGCTCAAACAGGCTCCGGAGCGTGACCCGCCTCTTGTCCTGGTTGTTTATAAGATCGGTGTATTCCTTGAAGGTCTTATAATCGCCGCGGCTCGTGCTGAGCTGGAGCTTCGAAATCGTCAGCGGATTCCAGAGGTGATGTTCGCCGTCTCTCCTGTAGTGGTAGAGCCCGCCCACATCCAGCGTGCTTTGATCGATTTGCGGGTTGAGAGCGTGCCTGTGGCGCTTAATCGTCTCTTCTTCCAGCATCTCGAGGCTGAGGCCGTCTATCTTCGTCGGCGTGCCGGTGAAATAACTCTCGACTATTTCGCTGTCCAGGCCTACCGCTTCGAAGATCTGCGCGCCGCAATAAGATTGCAGCGTGCTGATTCCCATTTTGCTGAAAATTTTATATAGGCCCTTGCTGACCGCCTTTACGAAGTTCTTCTTCGCCGTCTTGTAATCTTTTATGTCCGGGAGAAAATCCTTTTCAACAAGATAAGCGAGCGTCTCGTAAGCGACGTAAGGATTAATGGCGTTCGCGCCATACCCGCAGAGAAGCGCGAAGTGATGCACCTCCCTCGGCTCTCCGCTCTCCACGACTATTCCCGTCTTCGTCCTCAGTCCCGCCCTAAGCAGCGCGTGGTGGACTCCGGATGTCGCGAGCAGGCTCGGTATCGCCGCGAGGTTCTGGTCGACGCCCTTGTCGGAAAGTATTATCAGGGAAATGCCTGACTTAACCGCTTCGACGGCCTCCGTGCAAATCTGGTCCATCCGCTCGCGCATGTTGTGCCTAACGCTCGGATTGAAGAGCAGCGGAATCGTGATCGACTTGAAATGCCCCTTGGCGATGTTCCTGATCTTCTCCATCTGCGAGTTGGAAAGGAGGGGGTGTTCAAGCTCAAGCCTGTGAGCGTGAAGCGGTGTCTCGGCAAGCAGATTCTGCTCGGGCCCGACATACGTCGTCAGCTCCATGACAAGCTCTTCCCTGATCGAATCGATGGGAGGGTTGGTTACCTGGGCAAAGAGTTGCTTGAAATACCTGAAGAGCATCTGTGGCTTTTCTGAGAGTACCGCGAGGGCCGCGTCCGTTCCCATTGAACCGATAGCCTCTTCACCTTTCATGGCCATCGGGAGGACAACCTGGAAAAGATCTTCCTTCGTGTAGCCGAAAATTCTCTGGCGCATGTGAAGCGTCTCGAAGTCGGCGTTGTATATCGAATCGGGGTTCGGCAGGTGAGAAAGGTTGATCATGTTATCCTTGACCCACTTCCGATACGGCTTCTTAGTCACTATCTCTTTCTTGACTTCCTCGTCCTCTATTATCCTACCCTGCTTAAGATCGAGTATGAACATCCTGCCAGGTTGAAGCTTGCCTTTTCTCTCAACGTTCTCGGCATCCACGCTGAACGTGCCCGCTTCCGAGGTGAGGACTACTAGCCCGTCTTTCGTCACCACGTAACGCGACGGACGAAGCCCATTGCGGTCGAGCGTCGCTCCAACGATGTTTCCGTCAGTGAAAACAACGGCGGCGGGACCATCCCATGGTTCCATCATTGTAGCATGGTACTCATAGAAGGCTTTCCTGTCGGGATCCATCAGGTCGTTCTTCGACCACGCTTCAGGTATCATCATCATCATCGCATGCGGCAGACTCCGCCCGCTCATAACCAGGAGCTCGAGGACCGAATCGAATGTTGCCGAGTCGCTCTGCCCTTCCATGATGATCGGGAGCATCCTCTTTAGGTCTTTGCCGAAGTACGGAGACTCCATGACATGCTGGCGCGCGGCCATCCAGTTCTTGTTACCGCGCAGAGTGTTTATCTCGCCGTTATGGGCGATCATCCTGAACGGGTGCGCGAGATCCCACGTCGGGAAAGTGTTTGTGGAAAATCTGAGATGCAGCATCGTCATCGCGGATTTCATGTCCTTGTCGGCGAGGTCTTTGTAGAAAGCGGTAAGCTGCGGCGCGAGTAGCATGCCTTTGTAAACCAGCGTCTTGCTCGAAAATGACGGGACATAATATTCGCTTCTGTCGCAATCAAGTTCAGCGCGAACGCGATGGTCGATAATCCTTCTTATGGCGTATAACTTTCTTTCAAACTCATCCTGATTGGAAATATTCTTCGCGGCGCCTATGAAGCACTGCCTGATAAACGGCTGTGTCGCCCGCGCTCCTTTTCCGGGCACGCTCGTATTGACGGGCACGTCACGCCATCCGAGAAATCTCTGGTTTTCGTCGACAACGATTTTCTCGACGATGTTCTCGACAGCTTTCCGCCTGATGGGATCCTGCGGAAGGAACATCATCCCCACACCGTACTTCCCTTCGGCAGGCAATTTGATTTTCCGCTCAGCGGCGACCTTCCGTATAAATTCGTCGGGCATCTGAATAAGGATTCCGGATCCGTCGCCCGTTTCCGGATCGGCGCCGACCGCTCCACGATGCTGTAGATTCTTTAGTATATCGAGTCCCTTATCTATGATGGAACGCGATTTTCTCCCTTTTACGTCCGCTACGAAGCCCATCCCGCAAGCATCATGCTCAAATGTCGCATCATACATTCCATTTTTCATCGTATCTCTTCCTTTTCCGTCTTCGTTCTTCTGCTTCTCTATAACGTCCATTTCACCACTCCTGCAAAGATTTTTTCACATTATATTTATAACTACATATCAGATTGTTTGCAAGTATCTTTTTCGCAAGGACGTATTTTTCGCCTTATTAATTAAACTTTTTCGCTTTTTATTTGCAATTATTTAGGTGTTGTAGGTTGAAGGAGCTAAGTCGGCATACTTTCTATGTTTCGAACCTCTGGACGAGGGCTCAGAGGCTAAATCCCACAGGAAGGGTCGCGGTCTGCTTGAAAATGTTTGTCAGTTAGAGTAGTCGGGAGGAATATACATGGAGGGGAGCGACCGATTCAGATTCACACCATCCCCTCCCCCGGCATTTGAACCGGGAGAGAGGAAGCAATTCTGTGTCAATCCATATGGTGGTACGTTACTTCCAGTTCTTGAATGGAACCAGGTGCCGGTGGAAGTGCTTGATTAGGATTTGATAATGGAGATCCTCGTTCCGATCCAGACAACTGTAAATCTTCGTTCTGAATTTGAACTCACCCTTCTCGTTCTTTTCGGTTAGGACCCTGCCGTAGGTAACATGAAGCGCCTGGCGGACGTCGGTCGACTCCAACAAACCCTCAAGTTCTCTATCGCTATAATCCTTCCCCTTCTTGATCTTCTTCATGTCGGCCGTGACATGATAGCTCTTCTTCTCCTGGTCGTAAAGTCCGACGGAGAAATCGAGTATCTCCCTGAAGAGCGCCCCTTCACGCATCGCGATGACCCTCAACGCTTCGAGGTAACTTGTCCCAGCGGTCTTTACATGAATGAGGGTCTGCTCAAGTGCGCCTACGGCTTCATAGACTCTGAACTTATCGCTACCTGAATGAAAGCTGATCTTGTAATTGCCGAAGTACTTCGCGATGGCGGCATGCTGGAGGTAGTGGTCCTTAAATAATTCGATATCACCCTTGTACTCAATTCCCTTTTCAAAGTCGCCGACGAAGCGAGGAGCGAGGCTGACGAATCCGACTCCCATCCTCTTCAGTTCGCTGACTATGAAGAAGTGCTCGAACGGTGTTGTAACCGTATCCGTCTCGTCTATAGATACTTCTATCTCACAGGCATAGTTGGCGTGCTTTGTCTTAAGGTGAGTGTGTATCCTTCGGATATTTATGATTGCCGCCATGTATTTAAGACACGCCTCGAGTACCTCTCTTTCGTTCGCGGTTATCGAATGGACGGAATCCAACTTGAGGGTCTTGTTCTTATAGCGATCGACAAGTTTGTCGAGAGAGTCACCGAAGTCCTGCCACGGAAGAGCCCGCACCTTTTTGTTAAGATCTTCGGAGCTCAGTTCTGTGACGCCGTTGACGACATGGTCGCTCGGATCGATAGTAAACATCGTGAAGCCGGCCCTGATTAGCCTGTCGACATCATCGGTAGTCTTGAGATGATCGGCATCCGCGCCGAATCCATCTTTAAACCCTTCCTGAAACACGGCCCAGACTGCCGCATCCATTACGTCCTCGGGAGTACGCTGAGTACGCGTAAGCTCACGGATCGACTGCTGTGCCAGGATGGGCCTAAAGTTGTACCCTTTCAGTGCACGCAGATGTCCCGGATTTGCAAGCCCGAGCCGGTCGCCGAACCCGTAGGAATTTTTCAATCCGAGGGTCACTGGCCGCGCAAACGGAAAGGTAGCCTGCAGTTTGGTGGCGTTATGATGGTTCATCGCGCATTTCTTTACGACAAAGTCGCTTCCATTCCACGATCTGTCATTTTCTTCACCCTCAAAATCGGCCAGCAAACCGTCGCTACTAGAGGTAGCGACAACGTAAAGCCACTTCCCTTTTCTGTCTCTGCCGATAAAGAACTTCGCATTCCCGGCTCCATTTACTGAGTTCGGGTAGGCGACAACATCTTCGCCGGCAATCGACGCCAGCGATTCAACACTCACAACGTTGTCTTTCGTCATCATGTCTTCAATTTTCATTTTATGCCCTTATATTAATTTTCTTACTACTGGAAATTCGATCTTACAGATCAGTAACAAGTTTGTGCCGCGGCACAAAAGCCTTCATTATCGCCCAAGCGACCAGGTAACTCAAAGCGCATATCACAAACATGATCATGTAGGCATGCTGCGGATTCCCTTTGAATACATCGGTGAAGTATCCGGCTAGAAGCTGAATGATGACGCCGCCGATTCCACCTGCGGTAGTGCCTATGCCTGTGACGGAGCCGACGGCCTTTCTCGGGAACATATCAGAAACAGTCGTGAAGAGATTTGCCGACCATGCCTGATGAGCTGTGGTGCCGATACAAATCATCGCGACCGCTAGCGTCACTGCCATGGAACCGAACCGCGCGACGTCGCCGAAATATTGCGTGAAGAGAACTGTCAGTGGGAGGATGGCGATGATAAGCATGGTCGTCATCCGCGCCTTGTAAACGGGCATGCCGCGCTTTATGAACGATAAAGGAATACTGCCGCCATAGATGCTACCGATAATTGAGACGCCGTACACGATAAACGACGGGAGTATTACCTGACTTTCCGTCATGTGAAATTGCGAGACCAGGTAAGCCGGAAGCCAGAAGAGGTAGAACCACCATATCCCATCGGTCATAAATTTGCCGGCGAAAAACGCCCATGTTTGTCTGTAGCGGAAGAGCTTCAACCAGGGAAGTTTCCCCGCCTTGCCGTCCGCAGGCTCATCTCTCTCCGTAGCCTCATCATCGATATGTATATAGTCGTACTCCGATTTCTTGAGCCGCTTCTGCTTCGAAGGTATTTCGAAAAGCCAAAACCAGAAGATCAGCCACAATAGCCCTACCGCGCCGGTTAGAATGAACGCCATCTTCCAGCCGTGACTTTCGCCGAAATAAATCAGACACCATGGCACGAAGATCGCGCCAAGCATCGCGCCGAAGTTCGATCCGGCATTGAAAATCGCGGTCGCCAATGCGCGCTCTCGCTTCGGGAACCACTCCGCCACAGTCTTGACCGATGCCGGGAAATTTCCCGACTCGCCGACGGCAAACAGGCTCCGGATAAGAATGTTCATGGAAAGGAGTTCGCCGACAAAAGCGTTAGCGATTCCAAAAACGGACCACGAGATCAGAGAGATCGCGAGCCCAATCTTAGTCCCGATTTTGTCGATGATCCACCCGCCGAAGACGGTTGCTATCGCATATACGCCTGTGAAAAAGGCTGTCAAATATGAAAAGTCGCCGCTTGTCCACCCGAAGCCTCCTTGCGCCTTGGGTTTACAAAAAACCACTTCCAAGAAACTAATTACTTCTCGGTCCATGTAATTGGCGGTAGTCGCGAAAAAGAGAAGCGATACTATTACCCACCGGTATTTGCCTATCTTTGTCTCAGCTGGCAAGCTGACCTGAGACTCAGCTGTAGTCATAATGATTGGTCCTCCGGGTGCTCTGATTCCCTTTTGTTAGGATGACGGTCACGTAACGCCAAATTATTTAGGCGTATATCATCGGTCAAAACGCAGACCATGATCCTAGTTGAATTTTGCTTCAATTGAAAATCATCGAATGTTTGCATCGCCTTACTTGAGCAGCATCAATTTCTTCGTCCGGTTGAATCCGGCTGACTCCAACCTGTAGAAATAGACTCCGCTCGCCAATCCGGCCCCGTCAAATCGAGCCACATGCTCTCCAGGCGCCTGTTCGCCGTCAACAAGCGTGGCGACAAGTCTCCCGAGTATGTCATAAACCCGGAGCGTGACTTGCCCGGATTTAGGAAGCGTGTAGGCGATCATGGTAGTCGGATTGAACGGGTTCGGATAATTCTGATCGAGACTAAACTTGGCGGGCAGTGTCGGTGCAGGTTGAACTGACGTTAGTCTTGAAAAAGTTCCGTTTACCTGAAGGATGTACCCGGGTCCGTATGAAGCGGTGGACAAAGTGTTCACGGTGTCGACAGCCGCGTTTCTTATCGTGAGACCGGTGTTCGCCGAGATCGTGTCATTCTGAAGGAGCATATTCTTCATAGGAAGCTCCGGAAGTCCAACCATGAATCCCGCTGTAGGTGAGCCGCTGGATACAAGGTGTATTATGCTGATATCATGAAAATCCGGCGTCGTTGACGTGACGGTTTGCGCCGGATCGGATTCTGAGGCGATTTTCGGATAGTAGCCGGAAATCCAAATCGGATTTGCGACGTTTTGCATCGTGATATTCTTGTAAACGCAGTGCCTCACATTACCGCCGTTCCCGCGGTATGATTTGATGCGTATGCCATTATCTGTGCCGTTGAAAGAACAGCTATCCACATACATACTGTCCACACCACCGGACGTCTCGCTTCCGATCGACAAGCCGTGACCATGCAAGAAAATGCAGTCCTTAATCCAAAGCTGTGAGCAGCCCGCGTTGGGATCCGATGGATCGTATCGGCCGGACTTTACCGCTATGTCGTCGTCGCCGTTGTTTATCAGGCAATGGGCGATATAAACAACGTGACACGTCGCGGGATCAATGCCGTCTGTGTTCGGCGAATTCGAAGGGGCGAGGATCGTATCGTACTCTAACGTATCGTACCAGCATTCCTCCAGCGAGACGTGAAACATCGGGGAGTTTTCAAGAGTAACGCTGTCAATCACAACATGATATGAATTCCAGAATTCGATCAGCCGCGGCCTCGAGATCCCGGTAGCTTTGTAAGCGGCCCACCACGGTTGGCCGTTACCGTCAATCGTGCCCCCGCCCGTTATGGTGATGTTTGAATCGTGCTTACATCCGATAAACGCGAATGGGTCGATCCCGGCGAAAGCCGTATCATTCGTCGTCGCGTAAAGCGTCGCCGAGCTGTCAATCCGCAGAGTGACGTTGCTCTTCATCGTAATTGGCCCCGATAGGAACTTCCCGTTTTTCAGTTCCACCACACCGCCGCCTGCGTTGTTTGCGCTGTCGATCGCGGCCTGGAGAGCCTTCGTATTGTCGGTCGCGCTATCCCCGACGAAGTCGCTCGATGACGCGAAGAACATCCTTCTCCCTGTCGCGCTTCTTGTCGCGGAAACTGAAGGTCTCGCGGTCATCAACCCCACCAAGGCCGCCGCGAGCAGGTACATATAAAATCTGATTTTCTTATATCTCTTCATTTCATTAGAACCATTTTATGAATCTGCCTTTGTCCGCCGCTTTCGAGCACCTCGAAATAAACACCGGAGGACAGTTCTCCGGCGTTGAACGGCACAGAATAAATTCTACCGGGCGTGACGTCACCCGAGAACAATGTAGTCACCCGTTGTCCGAGGATATTGTAAACCCTCAGCAATGCGACTCCCCTCTTCGCCACCGTGAATTGTATCGTTGTGGTAGGGTTAAATGGATTCGGGTAATTCTGGTAAAGCTTGAAAACGGCAGGGATGGTCTCGACTCGACGGATCGGTGTCGCTCCAAAATTTCCAACTACAAATGTTCCGAGCAACGGGACATTTCCCTGCGATACGGTATAAGGTTCGGAGGCAAAACTTGTGGTGTAGTCCCCGCTTCCAGCCTCAACATACGTTGAAGAATCTTTTTCAAGAAACATCTCAGCAAAAGAAGCTCTGTTCGCGGCAAAAGCTGAATCTTCTTCGCTTTTCATCCATCCGAATTTAAGCGAGTAACTTCCGCCCGAGACGGATGAAGAAACAATTTTCCATTTCAAATTCACCCGGGCATTCGCTTGGGCGCTGGTTCCGGAATCGGGAGACACCGACACGCTGATCGTTTCTGGCTCGCTCCCAGTCGCGACCCAAACCGGAGCATAGCCGTCGGTAGTGCCAACCGGAAAGAGCACCTGATTTCCGCTAACAGCGGTGATCTTCAGCATGCCCGT
>JAJYRM010000150.1 GCA_021794075.1 Bacteroidota bacterium
ATTATGAATTATAAGCTGGTGATAGATCGAGGGAAGGAATCCCACTATTCTGTGTTGGTGGGGGAGTAGAGTCACCGGCTGGGAGAATTTAATTGCGCCGATTCTCCCTGTTAACATTCCGTGGACAGAATGCTCGGAATGATTCATCACTTCGGCGGATACGGTGACGAGAGCTTTCTTCAGGGTGGCCGTGTCTACTTCAGTGGCGACGAACGGACGGGCGATAGATACGCTGCCGCATATGTGAATCCCTACCGGCCTCCAGATGCCCATATCGTGATCGGGCGGCTCCGGGCTCCAGTCGACGAATCCAATTGTCAGCGCGCCCGGCTGAGGCCTGTAGATCCTGATCGCCAGGATATTGTTCTCCCCGAACTTAACGTCTTTAGTCACATCGAACGTGAACTGCCTGAAAGCCCCGAAGATAGAATTTGTGTCCGCCAGGAGCTTTCCGTTAAGCCAAATGTCTGCCTTGTAGTTGACTCCCAGAAATTCCAGCATCGCCCGATCGGCTCCCGGTCTCTTCGCGGGAAGTGCAAAAGTCGTTCTGTACCACCATGGCACGTCAAAGAGGGTGTCCGGTATTCGTTCGAGATTCATTCCCCGAAAAGGATCCTTGAAAATGCCGTCTCCGACAAGCGTGCCTAACACGGTCGAGGGGACCGATGCCCTGTACCAATCTGTTGGGTTGAAACCAGCAGAAGATATTACCCTGCCGCTGACTTTTGTTCGGGCGGACGACTGGATTAGCCAATTGTTGGATAGATGGAGAATCCTTGTCGTTCTGGCGGAGCTTACACTCACCGTCGCCGCTACTATCATCATCGTGATCGTTAGCCGTCTCATGTTTGTCCTTTCCCTTCAGCCAAATTGTCCTTACAACGCCGTCTTGATTGTACCTGGTTGAGTTTACACCTATCGTTGTCTCTTGAGGCTCGCCGTAATTGCCACCTATGTGCGATAGTTATCCATTTTCATCCATGAACCAATTCCGTGCCGGGGTCTAACCTGCCGCAATATTAGAAAATCAATTTGCAAAAGGCAAGTCTCATCGATTCTCACCACTCGTAAATGCTTTCGCTTGTCTCCATTCGAAAGTGTCGTTCGCCGGAAAACGTGTTGCTGCCTTCTTGGGCCGCCGTTGCTCGATAGTAATCCGCCATAGCGCTACGGGACCAATCCATAGTCGGGAAGTGACATCGGGAGTTTATCGAATCGTGGGGATCGGTGCGGAACGTTATGTTTAGTGTATGCATGGCGAGGCCAGTATTTGAAAATCGTTCCTCGGGTAAACTCAACTTACGCTATAGTCGCTTCGGCTCGGGAAAAGTTGAGCTAACCGTTCACGCTATCAAGATTTGCGATTCCTTACCGAATGGCGTTCCGGTTCTCCGAAAGCTCTGCCAAAATGGCTTACGGGAGAAATCAATGTTTTAAGACATGTCCCAAATTGATGGAGACGCCGCATAGTTTTATTATCATGCAATGATACGATTCTCCGTGCTCATCCGGGCTATATATCTTTCGTAAAAAGGAGAATCATCAAATGGCTGAGTACTGCGGGGTGATTCAGAGTATCACGAGGTTGAGAAGGAATGTCTACAAACTGACGTTCAGGGTTCATGTGGTTGGTGCGGAAGACGAGGAGGAAATGGAGGTGACTGCACGGGGGCCGCATATGTTCGAAGCGGAGATCAGGCTGCGAGACGGTGGCTTCACCGCCGTGCCGGACGAGAAGCTGGACGAATGCCTGGGGCTGCTCGGAGAGTACCCGGACGCCGCTCTTCTGGGAAAGGATGTTTACAGGAAGTGGGTAGTCGGGAAGATCGCCGACGAGATGTTCGACCAGCTTCGCGGGGACATGACTTTGAGCCCGAGGAGCTGGAAGGAGATCGAGGCCTATATCGAACAGAGAAGGAGCGATGACCAATGACAAATTACTCCGCTGAAATTCAGAACGTGGTGCGGACCGCTGTAGACGAGTACCGCATTACATTCCGGCTCTATGATCAAGATGAAGTCGATCGTCATCGCTGGTGCGACGTTGACGCTCCCTCAGTCGTTCATTCCATGACGGCCAAGATCGTCGAAGGTTCGTTCAGGTTCGCCGCGGAGGGCGCGCTTGCCGATTGCATTAGGACATACCTTGGCAACACCTCGTTCGAGAATGTACCAGAATGCGATCTGGAAAGCTGGAAGATCGCCGCGCTGGCAGACAGCATTATGTCGTCACTAGCCGACAGGGGATTTTTGGAGGCGTGGTACACGGAAAGACAAGGTTAAGCATCAAAGCGCTGGAGAGACGCCATATTTCGTGCGATGTCCGTTTTCGACCGGGAGCCTCTCGAATACCTAAAATGGAAACCCTCGCTTCAGTGCGCCGATGCGCTTAACCTCGCCGCGCCGACGGGAGCACAAGAATTTGGCCGTTCATGTCGGGCTGGTGTATTGGGCAAATGAATTTGTAAAGCCCTTGCTCGTGAAAGGTAAACACATATGATTTGTGAGACAACGGCGGGAGCACCAGGTTCATCAATACCTTGCCTTCTGGGCTCATCAGTTCAAATGTGTGGTAGTCATCCGGCTGAAGGTTCCAGAACTTGATTTGCGTTGGCTCATTTTGATGGACGGCAAAGAAAGCTGGCGACCAATCGTAGACCTCCCCGAACTTGGCAACAGTGACCTTCGGGCCGGTCTCTTTAACCGCCACGCGTTGCGTCTGGACCAAAATGCTCGCCTCGGACTTTCCCGTCCTTGCCAGGCTCACGATCTTTGAAGCGGCTGCGTCCGGCCAAAGACTCGGTCCTATTTTTGAACCCATTGACTTCTTCGCCTCCGCGGTAATTGGGAGACTTACGGTGATAAGTCCAACGATCATCAATGAAGCGATAATAAAGATTTGCTTGGTTAAGCTACTCATGATCAGATCCTTTCGTTTCGGATGTCTGTTTATAATCAAGTTTACTGATCAACACGGCGACGCGTGTCGCCGCGGTGAGCGCCTTGTAATGGAGAGAACTCGACGCCTTGTTTCGAAAAACCGGTTATAACATTTCTCTCCTCGGGTCCCGCGAACTCCATGTCATTCTTCCAATAACTTGTTTGTCAACTCCTTCGCTTTGATCTTGCCTTCCTTGAGGACGTGTTTCCCCTTGGTAGTGATGGAATAATACTTCCTTATCTTCCCGCCAACGTTCCTCTTCTCCATCTTCAGATAACCGCTCTCCACCATGGAATGAAACGTGGGGTAGAGTGTCCCGAATGACATTTCGTAGCCATGGCGTTTGAGTTCGTCCCGAAATTCCTGACCGAAAATTGGGGATTCATTTGCGTGGTGAAGGATAAGAAGCTTGACGAAGCCGAGCAATAGATCCTTCAGTAACAGGTCATCCAAGTTTATATCCTTCCAGGTACTTCTGCATGGGACTTCCAATGAACGGAACGATTCGTCATCGGTTGTCGTTATCGAATATAGATACCAGAACGTGGAGTAATAGAGATTCGTTCCAGTACGAGGAGTGGAGTATTCCTGAAATATCGAGCGCGGATATGCGTATGTTTAACAATCCTTTCACTTGTCATTTCGACATGGCAGGCGAAGGCTGGTACGCTCTCTTCCGGCGATAACCTTCAGGATGGATCGATTGAATATCCGTGGTCGTTATCGACCAGGAAGTTGCCGTCTTTTGTAGATGAAGCCACTGGAAATTGGGGAGGGGCTCGCAGCAATCTTGCCCAAGAAGGGATTTCACTCCACGGCTCCATTGTGCTTGAAGGTTTCAATAACTTCATGGGTGGCTTGAGAAGCGGGGAAGTGGTAGGCGCGTCCACGATTGACTTGAGCGTCGGACTCGATGCTGGAAGGCTTGTCGGCATTTCGGGCGGAAAGCTTTACGCTGATCTTGAGGACCACGCTGGCGAGGATCCCTCTAACGCGATCACTGGAGACCTCCAGGTATTCGATAAACTGAACTCGCCGCCTTCTCTTCAGCTGTTCGAGTTCTGGTACCAGCAGGTGCTTTTCAATAACCTGCTTCGCGTCAAGGTCGGCAAGATCGACGCCAATACGGAATTCAGCGTGATCGACTACGGCCTTCCGTTTCTGAATAGCTCGACACAGGTCACGCCCACCGTCTTCGTCTTCCCTACTACCCCCGATCCAATGCCTGCCGTAAATTTGTTTTTCACCCCGACCAGTTCATTCTATGTAAGCGCAGGAGCCTTTTACGCGAACATGTCCGACAAATTCGGCGATCTCAGCGGCGGGCCAGAGTACAACCAACTCAGCAAATATGGCGGCTTCTTCATACTCGAATCTGGGTACATCTGGCGGCGAAGCTCTATCCTGCCATTCCCTGGAAATTTCAAGCTCGGCTTCTGGGGCCACAACGGCACATTTCAACGGCTGGATAACTTGTCGCAGACAGGGACAGGGGGACTCTACGCGATGCTTGATCAGACGATTTTGGCCAGCGATGGCGGCAGAAAGGTTCAGTCGTTTTTCGAATATGGACTTACCCAGCAGACAATCAACCCTGTTTATGAGCATTTCGGCGCCGGGATAACCTGGATTGGTCCACTCGCAATCAGGCCCGCGGATATTGCGGGCCTAACCGCACAATATGCTGCCGTCGCCCCCGAGGCAGACTTGCCCTACAATTTCGAGCTCGCCGTCGAAACTTTCTACGCGTTCAAAGTATTCAGATGGGGATCGATCATGCCGGACCTTCAGTATATAGCTCATCCCGGCGGAACGTACCGGAACGCGCTTGTTGCCACCATGCATCTCTCGATCCACCTCTGAAAGTAACATGCTAGAGAGATCGGGTTAACAATACTCTTAATGAATGTTTTACCGGCCGGCAATAGTTCCATCTCTCTGGCAGGGACGGCAACCAGTTCCGGGCGCGCTTCACGAAATCTCAGCTGAATGGAATGTTCGCGGTAAAATCATAATAGAAAGTAAGTTCGAAGGACAACACGCCTCTATTCAAGCCGAACGAATATTTGTAATTGTGAAACTGGGAGTAAATCAAAGACGCTTTCCCGTAAAGAGATGGACACGGTTGGTACATCGCGGATGCCTTAAGCATGTCTTCTATCTGGTCGACTCCGTAAGGGAATGGCTCGCTATAGCCGGTCTGCACAGTCACGTTCGGATCGGTCAGCCATGGCATAGTGTACGGACTAGAAATGTTGTAGCTCCCATGTTCAAGATGCAAGGCTTCAGCGCTAACTTTCCAATCGTATGTGAGCCATTGTGATAACTGGAGATCGATATCCCAGAAATCGTTTCCGTAAGGATAAGCTATCGGGTAGTTGCCCTGCATGACCTTAAGGTAACTCGACCAGTTGTAATCGTTGTAGTTGCGGTTTGACACGGCATTGAATTGTAAATCCCCATCGGTTCCGCTCAGCCCGAACCCGGATAAAAGGTTTGTAGCACGGAGGCCGACGTCGAAGGCAAACGGGTTAGGTTTCAAATCTCCTTTTGTTTTATGGTCCACCTGATAGTCGGAGATCATGAAGTCGCAGTACAGGTTATAGTTCTTCGGCCAGAATACGCTGAGGTCCAACCCGACGTTGACATCGGCATTGTTTATATGGTTGTTCACCTTTGTTTCGTACAGCGCGCGCATCGGATTGATTAATGTCAGATCGATGGGCGCGTTCGGGCCACCGAACATCGCGGATTGAAATACGCCCGCGAAGACTTTGTCATTTATATTGAATTCGATGCGCGAACCGGTATAATACCTGTTTGCCAAAGGGTCGGGGACTCCGACGGTAGGGAACGGCATATAACTGCTTGTGTCGGGTGTGAACTCCGGCATTTGATTCAGTTGAGCCACAAACCAATTCGCCTTCATGACCTTTGTCTTAATGAAAAGTGAAGCCAGATCAAGCGGTCCGGCAGAAGTCGAGACGATCGGTCCCCCGCCGTTTCCATATCCCCACGAGAGGTAGTCCCGCCCGAAAGTGAAGTCAAGATAACGGCTCGAATACTCGATATATGACTGTTGATTGAGCGCGTCGAGACCAAACTTGGTAGACCCCGAATAAAGAGTATCATCTTTTAATGTCTGGTTGACGGTCGCGTCCGTATAGAGAGTGAGGCGATTCCCCAAATTGAATCCGAATTCCGTGCGGATGAGCGGTCTGAACTCGGTGTTGTTCGCGTATTTGAATTGGCCGTAATAGCCCTTCGCCACGTTCAGGAAGTCCTCCTCACCGAACCTGAAAGATGCCGCTGAAGTATCAGGCCTGGTCTCCTTCGCCCGAAGAAAATCGAGCTCACTGGAAAATGCCTTCTCGAGTTTTTCAAAAGTCCAGCGATCCGCGGCAGGCATCGAGGTGACCTTCTGTTTCTTTATGAGGTTCTGAATTGCATGGGCGACTTCCATCCTCCGGTAAGGCCTGAAGCCGGGACTTAGATCCAAAAGATATCCTCCGGTCTGCAGCTGCTGTATCGCGTTGTATATCCAGCTGTCCGGCGGAATGGAATAGTTTCCCTGAGCGGCGGCGCTGCCGAATTGTATTAGGAGTAGGGCGAGAATGGCTAAGGTAATTTTTTTCAATATTCGCTCCGTGTATGTAAATCATCATTTATAATGAGAGTGTTAAAAATCAGAAGTTCACAGCCAGATTGAACTCGGCCTGGTAACCGACACCTTGCGGAGAAGGAGCAACCCCAACGCTGGTCTTTACGGGGGTGTAGTGGCTGTGGGCCCAGAGGGCTGCCTCCACGCCCGATGCAAAATGATTCAGGATGAGGACTCCGGCCGCTACCAGTGCAACATTGTACAAGTGCGTTGCGGTTCCTCGCATGTTTTCATAAAAATAGCTGTCCTTCGTATCTATCTTGATCGAGTTGTACGTCAGGATAGAAGGATTCTCGTCGATCCAGCCTTGCCGGAATTGAGGATACTTCCCGATCTCCTTGTAATATTCAACGCCTGGATATGCAAATAGCCAATGTGAAAAATATCCACCCATAGCGTTCTCAACCTGGTTGAGTGCGTACCAATTAACCTGGTACTGAGGAGAGGCGTACTCATTTCCAAGGAGAGTGTTTCCCTTTGAGTTTATATACTTGGCAATTATAGCTTGCCCCTGACTCGATGTCCCATTGATCTGCTCAAGCTGCTGAACGTTGTTGCCGATCCACTGCGCGTACCTGTAAACGCTGTAATGACCGTTTCGATAATTGTCCGCGGCCGTGCCGTCGGCGTATAGCCTGAAGGCTGCTGTTTCCTGGTCGCCTTTTTTGTTCCAAAGGACGTTGACGACCCATCCCGCAACCTCAAGACCGAAGAATGCGGCCGCCTTGATGTAGTTGGATGTTCCGCCATTGTAAAGTTGCCCCGTGCCGGGGATTACAAGCGAGAAGAAGCCTGAGGTCATCGCGGCTCTAGTCTTCAGCCTATCGAGCGAGTCGTTATATGCCCTTGTATACGAAGAAGAGAATAGATCCTGTGAAATGTTTCCGGTGAGCTTCTTAGTCCTCGATTCCAAAGTTGGCTGTATGAATGCGCCGGAATAGAGATTCCGTTTACTGACAAATGACTTCAAGCCGGGACTCGCAATCTCGGCTGGAACAGATAAATCCGAGGTGAATTTATTATGGAGCATTTCGCTTTTTTGTATCGTATTTGCATATCCTGCCACAGCTAAACTTAGGACAATCACGATCGATCTAAACACTTTTACCTCCCGATTGATTTCAAACCTTGGCTCTGTAAGAAGACTTTTCGTCGAGGCCGTGGCTTTAGTCGCTACTTATTCAGCACGTCATTCGACGGTACCAGCCGTGTCCATTCCGGTGCGCGGCAGCAAACAGAAGTTCCTATCAATTATCAATTCGGAAGATCAAATGAGGAGAGCGCAGTACAAAGCGAGTGACGAATTCTTTTCGTTGTAAATACCACGATCAGCCAGAATGTTTTCACGTCTATTAGGAAACGTAAGAAAAGAAGCTTTTTGGCGATTCGCGGCCAGGAACCGAGAGTGCGTATGGCTGATGAAATTTTTGAACCACGGGTTCCGGTCCGTGAACACTGCCAGCATGTCTCGCGCGGAGAGGTCTTTGGGTGAATGGGGGCCAACAGCGTCATCACCGGTGAAGAAGTGCACGCCTGACGCATTCTTGAGGACCATGAAAGAGTTGCCCATGTCCTCAGCCAGCCGCGC
>JAJYRM010000027.1:0-1411 GCA_021794075.1 Bacteroidota bacterium
CGGCAATCTTCTCCCCGCCCTTCTTAGATTCGATCACCGTGCGAGTCGTAACCGCCTTCACTTTACTCTTCTCTGCCATCTCTTTTTCCTTTCCCGGCAATCAGCCGTCGGCCTCTTTTCAATTCTTCCCGAAAGTATTTGCTTCGACATCTTTGCGGTCAGGGAATGAAGTGCTTGAAAACTCGGCGCCGAAAGTGTCCGTAAAGCCGTCCTTCACGGCAGCAATTATTTCTTCGCGGCCCGCTGCCCGACCAAGTATCTCGCTCAGAGTCACGGTGTGTGCCCGAAGATCGTTCGCTGTTTTTTCCCGGGCCGTGTCATCGACCATCAGGTAATCTACGAGGCGCTTGTGAAACTCCCCCATCAATATTGAGCCGTGCTGGAGGAGTATATCTCCAAATCTGTGCTGCGCGCTCCCAACCAGCTTCCTCCCTTTATGTTCGACCTCGAACACTGCGGATGTGGAGAAGCAAGGAATGGCTCTCGGGTCGCGAAACAATTTTTGAAAATCCGCCGAGCTCTGTGACAGTTCAAGTTCAGCGCCGAGTCTTCTCAATCCCATCACAAGCGCTGTACTTATCCGGTTGTAGCTTTCCCGGACAGAAAGCCCGCCTGTCTCCATAACCACCGAGTAAGTGACTTCCTCGGCGTGCAGGACCGCCTTGCCGCCTGTAGGGCGCTTCACGATGTCTATCCCATCGCGGCCTGCGCGCTCCACATCTATATCCGTTTCGTTTTGATTTCTCCCAAGAGAGATGCAGTAGGGATTCCAGCCGTAAAATCTCAGCATGGGAATGCCGGTAATCCTGAATTCATCCACCAGACTCAAGTCAAACTTCATATTAAAGTCGCCAGACTTGTCACCTGTGTCGATGGAGAACCATTCCCCTGAGGTGCGCTTCCGCGGAGGGTCCGCCGGGCTATTGAACCGCTCACCGGCGCCCACGATCAACTCCTGATGATACCGCGGGAAGAATTTTTGAGAAAAGAAAGGATGGTTGTTATTTCCTCGGACTGCGGGAAATCGCTCTCGATCTTTTTGATGGCATCACTGAAGATCAGCCCGGACGAGTAAAGCACCCTGTACGCGTTTTCGATTGTCGCTAATTTGTCGCCGGTGAAGCCTCGACGGCGCAAACCAATGATGTTCACCCCTTCATACCGCATCGGTTCTCGGCCAGCAAGAACGTAAGGCGGGAGGTCCTTGGTGACTCTGAAGCCGCCGCCGACCATGGAGTGAGAGCCGACATGCACAAACTGGTGTATCGCTGTCAACCCGCCGATCGTGACCCATTCGCCCACCGTGACATGTCCCGCGAGCGTGACCACGTTCGCGAAAATGCAACGGTCGCCGACTCGGCAGTCGTGTGCAACATGAACATAAGCCATCAAGAGGCAGTCGCTGCCGATA
>JAJYRM010000027.1:1421-39870 GCA_021794075.1 Bacteroidota bacterium
CCGGTTTCTACTGTGCCTCGATGGAGGGTGGCGTACTCTCTTATCACAGTATTGTCGCCCACTTCGAGGAGTGTCTCTTCACCGGCATACTTGAGGTCCTGCGGCGCGTTAGATACCACCGCTCCATGGTGGATAGCGCAGTTCTTCCCGATACGCGCACCGTTGGCAATCAGCGCTGAAGAGCCGATTTTGCAACCGTCGCCAATAACGACATCATCTTCCACTAGAGTGAAAGGTCCGATCGCCACGTCATCGCCAATGTGTGCCTTGGGACTGACTACGGCTCTCGGATCGATAGTAATCGCCATCTTGAATTTACTTTCCCTCAGCGGTTGAATTATTGACATCGACGATCGCGGCGGTCATCTCAGCCTCTGCCACCAGAGCTCCGTCGACGAAGGCTTTACCGGCCATTGTCGCTATCTTGTTCCGCCTCGATGCCATCTCCACCTGCATGATAAGCTGGTCGCCGGGTACGACCGGCTTTCTGAACTTCACGTTATTCAGTGACATGAAGTACACAAGCTTTCCGTCCGCGTTTTCCATCCCGTTAAGCAGAAGCACTCCGCCCGTTTGCGCCATCGCTTCTATTATCAGGACTCCCGGCATGATCGGTTTCGCCGGAAAATGTCCCTGAAAAAAAGGCTCGTTTGTGGTAACGTTCTTCACACCGACGACTCTCTCATCAATCTTGAACTCAACAATCTTATCCACCAGAAGGAACGGGTATCTGTGCGGAAGTATGCGCTTGATTGCCTCGTTATCGAAAATCACGCCTTCAGTTTTTGTGAACTGGTACTTCTTGACGATTTTTTTCTGCTGGTACAGTTTTCTGATCTTTCTCGCGAATTCCACGTTGTGCGGATGCCCAGGTCTGGCGGCAAGTATCTGCGCCTTCATCGGCGCCCCAACGAGCGCAAGGTCGCCAAGAAGATCGAGAAGTTTATGACGCGCGGGCTCGTTCTTATATCTCAAGGTCCGGTCGTTTAAGATGCCGGTCGAACCGAGTATGACGGACCCGTTGATTCCAAGTTTCGTGGCAAGCCTCTTCAACTCTTTGGCCTCCATCTCGTCATCGACAATGACGATGGCGTTATCGAGATTCCCTCCGCGTATTAGCCCGTTCTCCCTCAGCATCTCGACTTCCTTCAGAAAGCAGAAAGTTCTCGCTGAGGAAAACTCGTTGACGAATTCGTCTTCCAATGAGAATAGCCCCGTATGCTGGCTTCCGAGCGCGGGGTTCTTATAGTCTATCATTATAGTGACCCTGAAATCGTCGAGAGGGAGGGCAACCATCTGCACGTCCTTCTTCTCGTTCAGGAACTCGACGGTTTGGTCGATGATCAGGTAATCCTTCGGAGCATCCTGGACTGTGAAGCCGGCTTTGAGCAGCACATCCACAAAAGGCTTCGAGCTTCCGTCTCCAACCGGAGGTTCGGGCGCGTCGAGCTCAATCATGACATTGTCGATCTCGAGTCCTGCGACCGCAGCAAGAACGTGTTCCACCGTGTGGACCTTAACGTCACCGATCCCGAGAGTTGTGCCGCGTGAAACGTCCACGACATAGTCGGCGAGCGCCGGTATTTCGGGCTTGCCTCCGACGTCGGTTCTGCGGAACACAATGCCATGGTTCTCTGGTGCGGGAAGGAAAGTGATCGTTGATTCGCATCCGGTATGCAGACCCACGCCGGACACCGAGACTTTATTTGAAATGGTACGCTGTTGAACAAGCATCTATGTGACTACTCCTTGTCTGTCAATTTGTCTACCTTGTTTCGGAGCGCCGCAATTTCCTCGATCAATTCCGGAAGCATTCGCAACGCTCCTTCGATGCGCTTGGCTTCTCTAATTTCCTTCGCCGGATATCCAAAAAGTACTTTCCCCGACTCTTTAACTGATTTCGAGACACCGGATTGCGCTCCGATTGAAGTGTTATCCGCTAATTCGAGATGGCCAGAAACTCCGGCCTGGCCCCCCACCATGCAATGTTTGCCTAGTTTCGTGCTCCCAGCGACGCCGGATTGCGCAGCCATGACGGTATGTTCGCCTATCACGACGTTATGCGCGATCTGAACGAGGTTGTCTATCTTCGCGCCCCTGCAAATTTTCGTTTCCCCGATCGTCGCGCGATCAACCGAACAGTTCGATCCGATTTCCACGTCATCTTCGATAACTACGATGCCAAGCTGTGGAATCTTTTCGTACGTGCCATCCATCTTAGGAGCAAAACCGAAGCCGTCGCTTCCTATGACGGTCCCGCTGTGAATGATGACATTCTTCCCAATCTTGCAACCGGGATATATTGTCACGTTCGGATAAAGCAGAGAATTTTCCCCCACCTCCGCTCCTTCGCCCACGACCGAGCCATGCGAGATTTTCGCGCCGTCCCCGATCTTCGCGCCTTCGAGAATGCATGCGAAGGCTCCGATCCTGACATCCTTTCCCACCACAGCATTCGGGGAGATGTATGCTGCCGGGTTTGTACCAGGTTGGAGGGGTTCGACCGGCGGCATCATGCTCTTCAACGCGAACACGAATGCCACATACGGATCTTTGGCTCTAAGCAGTGTGATATCGCTTCGATCGGAATTGAAGTCCTCCGAGACGATCACCGCAGAAGCTTTTGTACCATCAAAAAACTTCCGGTACTTTGGGTTGGCCAGGAAAGTAAGCTCACCTTCCCTGGCCTCTTCAATTTTTCCGATACCGGATATTTCTAAATCAGCATTCCCTTCGACTTTCGCCCCGACGAGCCTGGCTATGTCGGAGACCTTCATTAATGAATGCCCTGGGGCGGGTTCTGCTGATTTGTCGGCGATGTCGTAGCAGGGATCTTCAGCTTGTCGAGAACCTGCTGCGTCACATCGTACTTAGGATTCGAGTACATGAGAAGAATCTGTCCGCTCTTGTCGAAGATATAGTCGTATTTATCTTCCTTGGCCACGTCCTGAATGGCCTGAAGAATCTTCTCCTGAACCGGGCGCATGATGGCATTCTGTTGTTGAGAAAGGTCGCCGTTAGGACCAAACCGCTGGTTCCTTAGGTCGACTATTTTCTTCTGCATGTCGCTCAACTTCTGCTCTTCCTGCACGCGTGCCTGCTCGGGGAGAATGAGTCTTCTTCGCTGGTAATCGTTGGCTTCCTGCGTGAATTCGTTTTGAAGCTTGTTGATCTCGCTCTGCCATTGAGCTACCAGATTGTCGAGCTTATTCTGCGCTTCGACGGCGGCCGGAAGTTTCTTCATTATAACCTGCGTGTCCACCCATCCGACTTTCTGCTGGGCGAACCCGGTGAGGCTGGAAAGAAAGATGAAAGCAGAAACGAGCGACCAAAATTTCAAACCACTCGTCTTCATGATGTTTCTCAGTTTCCTCTTCGTGTTAATATATCAAGGACCTTGTAAGTAAGGTCGTAATCCGGGTCGGCATAGAGAAGGATTGCCGCCTGGTCACTCTTATCGAAAACAAACTCCATGCGCTGGGATTTCGCGACCTGCGCGATGACGGAATAAACGCGGTCACGTATCGGCTTCAGAAGTTTTTCGCGCGTCTGGTCGAGTTCGCCGCCCTGGCCCACTTTCTCCTGACGATATGCTAGTATCTGCTGCTGGAGCTGGTTGATTTCATTCTGCGCCTGTTCCTTCGCCTGCGTGGTCATCATAGCCGACTGTTTTGAGTAGGAGTCGACTTTAGTCTGGTATTCCTTCGACATCTGATCCACTGTATCGCTCCATGCCTTCATCAGTGCATCGAGTTTTCTCTGGGCCGCCTGCGCGTCCGGAAGCTGATTTAAAATCGTCGTGGAATTGACGTACCCGATTTTCAGCGGCTCATTTTTGGGCGCCGCCGCAAACATGAAGCCTAACGCCGACACGATGAGAGCCGACGAAAGAAGGACGATGAATTTCTCTTTCACTTCTAACCTCTTTTTTTGTTTAACACAAGTTAATAGTCCTGAATCTCAAAAACTCTTGCCGAATTCGAAATTGAAATGCCATCCCGATATTGGTCCGTTCGGGGTAGTCGAATCGAAGCCGTAGCCATAGTCGAACCCAACGAGGCCGATTGGATTTATGAGAATCCTGGCTCCAAATCCAGCGGCGCGTTTCAACTGGAAGATGTTTGTCTGCCCCAGACTCGACCAGACATTTCCTCCCTCCGCGAACAATAGGAGATACAGCGGCATGGGGTCTTGCAAAACCGAGACGCGAAGTTCCAGCGTCTGCTTAAACATGACGTTACCACCGATGGGATTTCCGCTCGCATCCTTGGGACCAACGCTCTGATCGGCGTAACCTCTCAGCGCGGTGGTCGAGATATATCCGAGGCCCGTGCCTCCCATGAAAAATTTTTCCAGCGGAGGAGCACCGAGTAGCTTGGTGTTGATCAGACCGATCACTCCGAACCTCGTCCCGCTGTAAAGCACGATCTTGTTGCTCCCGAACATCGTGGTATAGAAATCGGCGGAGAAGACGTGCTTATGGAAGCTCGTCTCGCCGGGAAGCGGCGGGCCGGCAATTTCGTCCGTCAGAGAGACATCCGAGCCGACGGTTGGGAAGATCGGACTGTCTGTGCTGTTCCTCGATATTACCTGCGTAAGACTAACCTCGCTGCTCGGCCCGATAGTATAAAGGAGGGACGGCCCGCTGATGAAGTCGTTCTTCTGCGCGGTTAAAATCCAGTCGATGTGGAAGTACCTGTCGGGCCACATCAACCTTCTTCCGACGCTGATCGAACCGCCGGTCATCCTGTAATCGTAGGTGTAAATCTGCCGGGTGTCGAACACGTTCACGCCTAAAGATGTGGGCGTGTTCATGAACCAGGGCTCGGCAAATCCCAGGGAGAAGGTACGATAGTAGCTGCTCACTCCGAACTGCCAGGTGAAGTTAAGAGACTGCCCCGCGCCTCCCTGCAGAGGATGCGCGATGTCGAAATTGTTGAAGCTCAACCCGATCGCGCCCGTGAACCCGAAGAGCTGACTGTAGCCGACCGACATATTGAACGTGTCGCTCGACTTTTCTTTCACGCTGTACGTGACATCCACGGTGGAATCGTTCACGATGTAATAATCCGGCTTGATCTTTTCGGGATCGAAGTAATTCATCTGGGAGAGCTGCCTCACGCTGCTTATTATCATGGCACGGGAGAAGTAGTCGCCCGGGACCGTAAAGAGCTCGCGCCGGATAACCTTATCCTGCGTTTTCGTATTCCCATTGATGATGACCTGCCCGATCCTGAACTGGTTTCGCTCCTGTACGGTTATGTGGAGGTCCACCGAGTCGGGGGGGACACGCGTGACGGTGGGATCGATGTTCATAGTCAGATAACCCGTATCTAGATAGAGGGAAGCGACGTCCGTCTGTTCTTTGTTACCCCGCAGGTTCTCGTCAAATTTCACCTCATTGAAAATCTGACCTGGCTTCACGCCCAACCTTTCGTTCAGTATGGCCGTCGGGAAGCGTGTGTTCCCTTCCCATGTAATGCGCCTTATGTAGTATTTCTTTCCCTCGTAGACGTTGATATGGATGAACATATCCTTCTTGTTGGCGCTATACCAGATTGAATCCGAGACGATCGAAGCGTCTATGTAGCCGTGCTCCCTGTAAAAGTCGACGACATTCTGTTTGTCCTTTTCGAACTTCTTTTCGTCGAATTTCGAACTTTGCCAGAACATCCACCAGACAGCCTCATGTGTATCCTTCATCGCGCCACGAAGGTCGCTCGACTTGAAAGCATGATTGCCGCTGAATGTGATCTTCTTGATCTTGACCTCCTGCCCTTCGTCGATGTTCACGACGAGGTTCACTGGAGCGTCTGCTGTATCTACCACAGGTTCGAGCTTAGGGGTTATCTTCGCCAGGAGATATCCCTTCTTGTCGTATTTCTTCATGACGTTATAGACAAGGGTGCTCAGATCTTCCGGGTTGATTATCTGACCTTTGATAAGATTGATGTCTTCCTTGATATCCTTCTCGCTCAACTCGTGGTTGCCTTTGATGATAATGTCGTTGAGCCTCGGATATTCCTTAACCTTTATCAGGAGAAAGGCGCCGTCACCTACGCGGTTATCGAGAAGGACTTTTATATCCGAGAAAATTCCGAGCGACCAGAGCTGCTTGATGGCCTGGCGGATCTTGTCGCCGCCTGGAGTGAACTCCTCGCCCACCTGCAAACCGGAATAGCGGATAACGGCAGACGCTTCAGTCTGCTTGTTCCCTTCGACTGAGATCCCCAGAATCTTCAGGGGCTGTGCCTTTTGCTCCATTTGCGCGTACGCGTTCACGAAGAACAAGCCGAGGGCCATAAATACAAAAAAATACTTCATCCTTACCAGATTCTTTCCGAGAAAATCATTTACTTGGTGATGTCGTAAGCTCGCGTTGGACGACGCCCGATACGATTACATTCCTCACTTAGACAAAAAACTGACGCGGCGGTTGCATCCCCGCTGAAACTATTCTCTTTGGGTAGTAGGCTTATCAAATCGTTTGGAGGCGCTTTACCTGCTCGCTCACAAGCCCAAATCTGCGCTCGCGTTTCTGAAAATCGCTTATTGCTTCGTACAGCTGTCGACGACGGAAATCCGGCCAAAAGACTTTCGAAAAATAAATCTCCGTATATGCCGACTGATAGAGGAGAAAATTGCTGATACGGAGTTCACCGCTCGTTCTTATCAGCAAATCGGGGTCGGGCATCGAACCGGTGCTTAGGTATCTTGATAAGAGAGCTTCATCTATGTCTTCGATAGACAACTTACCGCCGACAACATCAGAGGTAATTTTCCTGGCGGCTTCGACAATTTCGCGCCGGCCGGAATAGCTGAGCGCAAGATTAAGATTAAGGCCCGTGTTTTGCATGGTCTTTTCAAATGCCTCGTTCAGTTCCCGCTGCACTCCGGAAGGCATTGAGCCGAGGTCACCGATGGCCGTGAGGCGAACGTTGTTCCTGTAAAGCCTGTCCGTCTCATCGCGCAGCGCCTTTACAAGGAGTCTCATGAGAGTAGAGACTTCTTGCGTCGGACGCTTCCAGTTCTCCGTCGAGAACGTGTATAGCGTCAGGCACTTCACGCCCAACTCGCCGCAGGCTTCGACAATGTCGCGGACAGAATTCACACCCTCACGGTGCCCTGCCGCGCGCGGCAACGCACGCTGTTTGGCCCACCTACCGTTGCCATCCATTATGATCGCAATGTGCTTGGGTATACTGCCGCTGGCCTTCAGTTCTTGCTGTAGACCCTTGTCATCAGAGCCGAGTCTGATCAATATTTCCGCCTCATTTTTTGCTGTGAAATTTAAACCGGCATATAGTAAAAATCAAGGATTTGAAAGACGTTCGAACGGGATAACATTCAATTTTTCCGTAAGTTACGCCAACCTTACCAAGATTTATCGCCAATCAACAACCTGCGATGAGCCGTGCATGATTCTGAAGCATGCCGCGCCGGAAGAATCGGTTCTCCACGCGCTCATCCCCCTTTGTGTCATCCTTTCAATCACTTTTGCGGATGGGTGACCGAATCGGTTTCCCGCACCTACAGATATGACTCCGTACCGGGTCTGAACGAAATCGAGAAATTCCTCCGAAGAACTTGTCTCGCTTCCGTGATGGGCCACCTTCAAAATTCTTGATGCAAGAAAACCGCGATACACCATCGTGAGTTCATGTTCCACCCCTTTCTCAATGTCACCACACAGCAAGGCGGACTCGCTATCTAAGCAGACTTTCAACACTATTGAGCCATCGTTGAACTTAGACCGGTACGATTTCCCGCCCCTTCCGACGTATTTCCCGTTCGGATGAAGGACATAGATCCGATGCGTCGCGCCTGAATCGAGAATCATCCCCGCGCGGGCGAACCGCGATGGGATCTTCAGAGCCTCAGCCGAGGCCAGGGTAGTTTTCCAGGTATTCGAGCCTGAATACTGCTCAGGATAAATAAAATTGCTGATCTTCATGTTCCGGAGCACGCTAGCGGCACCGCCTACGTGGTCGCTGTGAAGGTGCGTCACCACGAAATAGTCGATGTGATCTATCCCTTTCTTCCTGAGGAAGGGAATAATGACCCGGGAACCCGCGTCATTCCCGCCGAACTTCATTCCGGCATCTATCAGCATATTTTTTCCATTCGGGAGTTCGATGAAAATCGCGTCCCCCTGTCCCACGTCCAATACGTACAATCTCGCTTCAGTCCGAGTCGCGAGTAGCGGCGCATAGAGGATCAGGTTTCCGCCGAGCAAAACCGCGAAAACAATTTTCTTCAGGATTGACTTCTTACCGAATAGAAAGACCGCGACCAGCCACAAGAGGTAGAGAGCGCTGAACATCATGACCGAGTCGTTGATCCTGACTATGCTGGCGCTCCATGAGCCGAAGATGGAATTCAGCCAGAGGATCATGAAACCGATCACCTGAGTCGCGCCCGCATAGATCGAGGCAAGCGCAGACGACAAAAGGCTAAACGCCAGGAATGTGAAGGCCATTGAGGTGAAGAGACCCGAAAGCGGAACGATCAGAAGATTCGCGAGAACACCGACGAGCGAGACTCTTTCGAAATAGAAGACCGACAGGGGAACCGTACCCAAAGTAGCGGCGATCGTCAGAAATGAAGCCGATACTAGTGAATTCATCCAGGGCAGTTCGGCGATCTTGGGATGAGACCTTCTAACCGAAGTAACCATTCTGTCATAGAAGAACGCGATCGACAACACCGCGGCGAAAGAGAGCTGGAATCCCGGAGAGAAGAGCTGCGACGGCGCGAACGTGAGAATAATCAACGCGGCGAAACCAAGCGAGTTGATAAGATTGCTCTTCCTCTGGAGGAATAGTCCGAAGAGAACGACTATCGCCATGATGACCGCGCGGACCACGCTCGGCCCCATTCCAACAACGAATGCATAACCGATCAAGAGCGGAGCGATTATAAAGAAGCGAAGCCTCCTGGGCACCCTTAACACTGACGCGATGGCCACAAGGATTCCTGTCAGGAATCCGATGTGCAACCCTGATACCGAGAGGATATGGATTGTCCCAGAATTCATGAAGTTCTCGTTCATCGCTCTGTTTATCCCGCTCCTCTCCCCAAGGACCATCGCCCTCGCCAGTCCCGATACATCTCCGCCAAGGAGCGCGCCCGTTTTCTCTCGGACGAAAACTCTGATAGGTTGGATCAGCGATCTCTTCAAGTTGAATCCATCATCGCGCTTCAGGCCTACTATATCTTTCGCGCTTCGTAGATAGATACGTCCGACCAAACCGTTCATCCGGTAATAGTTTCTTGCGTTGAATTGTCCGGGATTTCTCGCGAGCGATAGCGTTCCCATCCTGCCCGTGAAGATAATTTTGTCTCCGATCGAGATTGACATTGACGATTGGGGCATCACCACAAGATCGCCGTGGATTTCGTTCCAGCCGTCTTTGAATCCACTGCAGTCGGTCAAGACAATCGCAGGTCTCGACGTGTCGGAAGAGATCTCAGCCACAGTTCCTGAGTAGAAGCGAAAGTCGGTTTGATGGACTTCACTCAATGAAGCGAGAGTGATATTCATGTAGAAAGCGAATGAAATAAAAAACGAGAGATACGCGAGGACAGCCACGATAATTGAAGGCCCCCCTTTGCGCGCGGATAGAAGGGCAAAGGCAGTAAACACGCATACGGCGCATACCAGGAGGACCATGGAAGAATAATCCTGCAGGAATTTTCCTGCCAAGATGCCGGCCGACGCGACCAGCGCGGCCTTGAACGCCGGTAGATGTTTCATTGAGCCGCCCTGACATTTTGCCCATGAACTTAACAACGACATCTGCAGACGCCGCGGAGACTCATGTTTCGCTCTCTAGCGGCGTAAACTCTCGTCAAGAAAACGCCCTGTCCGTTCTTCCGAACAGACTCAACTGCTAATCAGTTATATCCTATAATGACAGCCGACGCTGCTCTTGTTTTCCCATGCCGAAAGTGTCACAATAAGCCCGGCCCTCAGCGCGTTCCTCAGTCCGATGAGCTCATCCGTAAGTCTGACGGCCCTGTAAAAATTTTCTATCTCAGACTCAAGATGCCTTAGCTCACGGATGGCCCTGCGAAGCCGCCGCGTCGTGCGAACAAGCCCGACGTAATTCCACATTATGTGCTTCAGAACGCTCATGTCCTGGCTGATCAGAGCCGGATCGGCAGTCTCCGTGCCGGTGTCTTCCCAAAGAGGTATATCGAATGTCGAAGGATCGGGGGCGCCGTCCATCTTCCGAGCGATATCTTCAGCGGCTCGGACTCCCCATACAAGTCCTTCCAACAGCGATGTGCTGGCAAGCCTGTTGGCGCCATGCAGGCCTGTGCAAGCCACCTCCCCAACTGCGTACAACGAATCTACGGAGGTCCTTCCCCACTCGTCGACCCACACGCCGCCGCAGAAATAATGGGCTGCGGGAACGACAGGTACCAGCTCCGTCGCAATATCGATTCCATATATCAAGCACTGCTCGCGGATCGAAGGAAACAATTCGATAATCTTATCTTTCGGTATATACGAGCGCAGGTCGAGATAGACATTCGGGACATCCTTTGAAAGCATCTCCTGATGTATGCTTCTTGAGACGACGTCGCGGGGAGCCAGGTCTTTCCATTCGGGCGCGTATTTGTCCATGAAAGGTTCTGCGTCGGCGTCAACAAGCCTCGCCCCTTCGCCGCGAACCGCTTCAGATATCAGAAAGCTCGGGGCGTTCGTCTGGTAGAAAGTTGTTGGATGGAATTGAACGAACTCGCTGTTGATTACTCTTGCACCCGCGCGATAAGCCATAGCAAGTCCGTCTCCCCGCGCGCCGATAGGATTTGTCGTCCTTAGAAATATCTGTCCAATCCCACCGGTAGCGAGGACAGTCTTGTGCGCCAGACACCTGATAACCGCGCCGCTGTCCTGGTCGAGAAGATATGCTCCGATGCACGAAAGCGGGTCGTAAATTCGGAGCCTGTCGGAGGAGTGATGTGCGGGAGTTAGCAGGTCGACTGCCGTGTGCCCTGTCAGGAGCCGGACATTCGGGTGGCCTTCTAGCGCTTTGAGGAGCGAGACTTCGATGGCGCGCCCGGTGGCATCTGTAGCATGAACGATCCTGTTTATCGAATGTCCCCCTTCACGTACGAGCGAGAGCTCGTCGTTATCAGACCTGTCGAAAGGAACTTTAACCTTCTCCATCAATATTTCGCGGGCAAGCTTCGGGCCTTCCGTAGCGATTATCTCCACGGCTCTCGGATTACAGTAACCGGCTCCCGCGCGTATGATATCCTCGGTAAGCAGTTCCCTTGAATCCTCATGAGCCGTGTAAACTATGCCTCCTTGGGCATAAAAAGTATTCGACTCTTCCGGCTTCCTGGCACGAGTCGCGAGCGTAACATCTATGCCCGCATCTGCCAGCTGCAGCGCGGTCACCGAGCCCGCTATTCCAGTCCCGATTATGAGCACCTCGGTCTCAATCCCCGAGTGCCCTTGGTCTTTATTTTTCATTGGAGTTCGCTACCATTCAAGTTTGATAGTGTTGTCCCGGGGCATTCATCCTATGGCGATCATTCGTTCGACAGCCTTGGCGGCCCTGACTCTCACCTCTTCCTGGACCTCTATGACATATTGTGTCTTTCGCAGCGCGTCTAGAGTATCTTCCAAAGTGATCTGATTCATATGTGGACAGCGGATGGTGCAAAGCCTAAGCATCTCCTTGTCGGGATTGGCGGCGGCTACGTTGTCGCCCATCGAACATTCCGTGAGGAGGAGATATCTGGGAGATTTGGATTCCCGCACGAAGCGTTCCATTGCCGTTGTGCTTCCCGAAAAATCGGACGCCTCTACCACCTCCGGGCTGCATTCCGGATGAGCGAGGACAATAACGTCGGGAAATTGCTTGCGGACGTTCTCGATATCTTCCACGGTAAATCTTTCGTGCACCTCGCATCTTCCCTGCCATCCCACTATCTGGAAAGCACGTTCGAGCTCAGTCGGATTTCTCCTTGGGAAAATTATCTTCTTACCTGTCTCCGCGGCCACATTGCTTGCCAGGTACTCATCAGGAAGAAAGATGACGACATCACTGTCGAGCGATCTGACGACGGCGGCCGCATTTCCGGATGTGCAGCAGATATCCGATTCCGCCTTGACGTCGGCGTAGGTGTTGACATAGGTGACGACTGGAGCGCCGGGAAACTGCGCCTTCAGGCTTCGCACGTCTTCCGCAGTGATGCTCGCGGCAAGCGAACAGCCCGCCTTCTCAGCCGGAAGGAGCACGGTCTTCTCAGGATTGAGTATCTTCGCCGTCTCAGCCATGAAGCGCACGCCGCAGAAAATTATTATATCTTTGTCGGTCTGCGCCGCTTTCCTGGAGAGCTCGAGCGAATCCCCCACAAAATCCGGAATCGAATAGTAAAGCGCCGGTTCCATATAATTATGGCCGAGTATAACCGCGTTGCGCTCAACTTTGAGCCTGTTGATCTCGTACGCGATCTCGGATTTTATTCTAAGCTCGGGCTCTGGAACCACGTCTCTCAATCTATTCTTCAAATTTTGATAAATATCCTGTACCGTCATCGTCAACTTTCAATCATTTATTGTCTATCATCAAACTTATGTCCATCGCAGTTACGGAATGTGTCAGCGCGCCGACCGAGATGAAATTGACGCCGGTTGCCGCAACGGCCGCGACTCGCCTCAAAGTCATATTGCCCGACGCCTCCAGCGGCACACGCCCCGCGGAAATCTTGACGGCCTTTCTCATCGTGTTCGTATCCATGTTGTCTAGCAAAACGCGGTCGACGTTAAGCGTGAGCACTTCCTGCAATTCATCAAGCGTTCTCACTTCCACTTCTATCTTCATTCCGGCGGGCGCGGTTGCCCTCACACGACGGACGGCCTCTGTTATTCCGCCCGCCTCCGCTATGTGGTTGTCCTTTATGAGTACCATGTCGTACAAACCGATGCGGTGATTAGAAGCCCCGCCCATTCTCACCGCCATCTTGTCGAGAACTCTAAGTCCCGGCACTGTCTTCCTAGTATCAAGTATCACAGCCTTTGTGCCGGAGGTAGCCTCAACGAATCGGCGGGAAGCCGTCGCGATACCAGACATCCGCTGGAAAAAATTCAGTGCGACACGCTCGCCAGCGAGTATCGCTTTGCCCGGGCCGCTTACCGTTCCGATTACTTCTCCTGATTTCACATCGGCCCCATCCGACACCGATTGGATTACCTTCACTCGCTCGTCAAGGAATCGAAAAGTCGCTTTGACCACATCCCAGCCTGCCACCGTTCCATTAGACTTCGCGATGAACCGCCCGTTAGCCTGTAATTCCTGAGAGAAAATTGAATTCGTAGTGACGTCGCCTGAGCCGATATCTTCCGCAAGCGCGCGTCTTATTATGTCATCAATCTCTTTGTTTATCATAATGTGCTGAATATTCGTTATTTAAGTGGATGTTAACAGGCTTAAAATGGTCACATCCGGCAGAGAAAATGTAATCAAAGCCTAGGCTAAACTGCAATCTATCTGTACCAATCGGGACAAGAATTCGTGGGAACCGGCATTGCCCCAGCAGTGTTCCCAATTTCAAGAGACCGGCTTTGGAGGAGGAGCCAGCTTCTTTCTAAGACGGGGAGTGAGAGCACTTAGAAACGAATCAGAAGAACCAGGAGGAGTAAATGAAACGAACATTAATAATGTTTGTGCTCTTAGCGTCCGTATTTCTCACCAGACAAGCGTCGGCCCAGGTGTTCTTCACCGCCAGCCTTGGACCAGGACCTTCAGTGGTTTCAAACGGGACCGGAAGTGCGTGGGCCGTTCTGAACGTGGCGCAAAGATCACTAACATTCAGAATCACGTACGCTAAGCTAGACAGCACATTCACACACGCGCATTTTCATCTCGGTGCGGCAGGAACGAACGGACCGGTAGTGTTTCCGCTCGACACGTTCTTTGTCGGCAACACCGCAAAGGGCACATGGAACAACATTCCGGACTCGTTGATTTCCGCCCTCATGAAAGGCGACATTTATATAAACATTCATACGCTCAAATATCCGGCGGGTGAGATACGAGGTCAGTTGGAAGCCTCTCCCGACATGGGTATCTCCATGAGCTTAGACGGCTCGCAGGATGTTCAACCACTTCCTGTAGGGGGAACGGGAACCGGTTGGGCAATTTTCAACCCCGATTCCAACGTACTTTACTATCGGGTAACTGTCGCCGGTCTTACATCGGGTATAACGGGCTCTCATTTCCACCTGGGTGCTGCCGGGACTAACGGCCCCGTCATCTTTCCATTTGCCATGACAGACAGTACCGCGACGGGCGAGTGGGCATTCCCCGACAGCATGTGGGCAAATCTCGTAACGAACCAGCTATACGTGAACATTCACACCCAGAAAAATCCAACGGGCGAAATTAGGGGCCAATTTACTTTGGAACCCACTTCAAATATTTTCCTTGACGCCTCCTTAGACGGAGCGAATCAGGTTCCCGCGGTAACTTCTAACGGCGCCGGGACGGCTTGGACAATCCTGACGGTAACTCCTTCGACCACTGATTCCTATGGGAACGAAATACCTGGCTCGGGCTCGATCAAATATCGACTAACTTATGCCGACCTTGACAGCACATTCACCGCGGCACATTTCCACCATGGGGCAGCAGGGACAAATGGCCCTGTGGTTATGCCGATTACTACTTTTTCAGGCAACAGTGCCCAGGGAACGTGGTCAAACATTCCTGACAGCCTGGTCGACGCGATGTTGAGCGGAGATATCTACTTGAACGTCCATTCATTGGCACACCCTGCCGGAGAAATCCGCGGTCAACTCATGAGAACCGACGGCATCCCATTCTCGATAAGTCTTTCGAGCAACCAGAGCGTACCCCCCATATCCACGACTGGTACCGGCACGGGATGGGCGGTCCTTGATACGACAGGCTCGAATCTCGATTACGCTATAACTGTCGCCACATTATCGTCGCCGCTCATTGCAGTGCATTTCCACAATGGTCCCGCGGGAGTGAATGGTCCAGTCGTACAGCCGCTTTCGTACACCGCAACTGGCGTAGCCGGAATATGGACGTCGGTCCCTGACTCACTTATCCCATCTATGCTTAGCGCGGGTATTTACTCAAACTTCCACACGACGGACCATCCTGCCGGTGAAATACGCGGACAGCTTATGCTTGACAACGGCTCGCTGACTGTTACCGCAATTGAGGAAGCACATAACAATACTCCTGGAACGTTTGCACTCGCGCAAAATTACCCGAACCCCTTCAACCCCACGACTATTATAAGCTACAGCGTCCCTTCAAAAGCGCAGGTCAGGCTGACGGTTTATAACATCCTCGGCCAAAGGGTAACAACACTCGTTGACGCCATTGAAAGTCCGGGGATGCACGACGTCGTCTTCAACGGGGACCGACTCGCCAGCGGAGTCTATTTCTACAGGCTATCCGCGAACGGGAACACGTTCCTGACGAAGAAGATGGTTCTTCTTAAGTAAGACCCTTAGCAAAGAGATGGCTCGCCATGAGCCGCTTCGAACGATTTAAATCAGGCAAACCGGTGCTCCGGCCATAGAAAGGCCGGAGCACCGTGGATGCTTGTCTGTTTGTAGTTCATAACCACATGGAGTCACAAGCTCCGTCAGGAGCGGCCTGTACGCAGCAATTCGCTAATGAAGAATCATCCCTCTATCGATGTAGTAAATCATGCCAATACTGACGCGATTGTCGATCTCCCTTGTCCTGTTAGTTAGGACACCGACCGGCTTCATGTCGCTGTAGTTAAGCGAGTATTGGCCCGAAAGAGAGATATTATCCTCGACAAAATAATTCAACTGGACGTTCGTATCGTCTGTCAAAAGCCTTCCCTGGCCGTTCCCGTTTTGAAACAAAACATCGAAGCTGTTCTCGGCAGAAACGACAATCATGTCGGTGAGTTCGTAATCGTAACCGAGGTCAGCGTTAAGCGCGTACTGTTGTCCCAACGTTTGATGTCTTGTCAGATTCGGGCCTCCGTTTGCGGCAATGTCAAATCGTACCTGTGAATTAAGATCGAGTTGGTGGCTGTAGTTCACATACGCATTCCCTATGGCGAGAAACTGTTCAATACTTATCCCATTGGGTGGATGGATCTGAGCCGAATAATATTGGTTCGAGTAGTCTATACCGACCCCGATACCACCAATAAGCCCTTCGTTCCTCATGAACCTCAGCTCGTTTGGAACTTGCCTGAGATACGATGCGGCATACATGTTTAGCGCGTCAAGGTTTATACCGTCTCCAGCAAGCGCGTTCCCGACGTCTTGCCAGAAAAACTTGTCCGGTCTCACGTGGACTTGGGAGTAATACCCTTCCCGGTAGAATTGTTGCGCAAGGTCTTCAATTGTTTTGTCGCTGAGATTCGAGTTGATGAGATTGAGGCGTTTCATCCTCTCCTGGAAACGTATAGCCGAGACGACCGCAGTTACGTTGCGCATTTTCCCCCACCCAAATCCTATCGAGAGTGAATATTCTTGCAACTTTTGACCTCTGTACGAGGAAGCACGCGTCGAGTCGGACATGGGGTTGTCGTCGTACTCGTCAAGAGTAGAGAAGCCTCCGGACGAATTTAATGAGAAGAAGAGGTCTCCGCCGTTCAAGTAGTTCCTGAGAGTCTCCTTCACATTTACCTCGACGTTCTCGTTGACGCTCTTCCGGAAATTATTAAGAAGCACGCCGGGACCTTCGGACTTGCCGTCGGAATATGAATATTCTCCCGAGAAGATGGTGTTGAAGGAAAAATAGATGTCATCCGATTCCTTCAGCATGTAATATTGCGGAGAGAAGCCGAAGTTCAGATAGCGGTTGTATGAATTGTAGTTGGGTCCGGTGTCGAAGAGATTGGAAGTCTTCGACGTGTAACCATATAAGCTCGTGTTGAACCACAGCGCATGAAGGTCAGTATTCGGGATTTTGAATTTCGAGAAGACCGCCGGATCCGTGTTATCTAATCCGTAAGTCTGTGCGGATGAAATGCCACACGATACAGCTGTTAAGATTGAAATGAATATTGCATACCTCATCTTTCCTCTCCCTTTCATGATTAGAAGATGGCATGAATCTCCGGAAAGATTGGAGACGTCGGAAGGATCTACTTTTTGTCGACAAATTCCCAGCCCCCGCCGGATGATACACCGTCTTGCCCTTTAAGCAGATGTCAGCTTTGCAACTATGCTAATGCTCTGGATCAGGATAGTTGACCTGACTGTTCACAAATGAGCTACTTCAATAAATGTCCGGCCGCAGGCAAAGCGTCATGCGTTCAATTTCGCAAACAATAGTTCCGAACACCTTGAACAGAGCCGGTTTGTTTTCACATCTATCTCTTCAACACCTGTGGAAGAATGCATCACACATAGATAATTGTTGCAGTGGAGCAAGCCGAACACGTGTCCGAGCTCGTGAGTTGATTCCTTGACAAGGCGTAGATTCAGCAAACTCGCGTCGGGCGCCAGGCCATAATATTCATCGCGAAGCCTGTGAGACGAAACCACCGCTACTTTTCCCTCCAGCTGCGCTTCACCAAAAACATAGGTGAGTACCGGGACGAAGAGATCCCCTGCGGTAACCCCAAGAATCTTCCCATCGAAATCCTCGAACTTTTCCAGGAGCGACGTAATGAGAGAGGTAGAGGCGTATTGGTTCCTGGACAAGTTAAAGGCAAACGAACCGTCCAGCGGAACGTCACGCGTCACCTCCACCCGGCACCGGAAAGTCCCTGTCAGAGGCTTTGCGAGGGGTTGAAGGAGCGCGCGGTCGATAGGATTGATCGCTACGATTAGGATCGAAGAGGCGTTCGCCATTGGGCTACCGGTCCCCGGTTAAGCCTGAGGTTTCTTCAGCCCGTACTTCGATATCTTACTGTAGAGAGTCACGCGATCTATTCCCAGCGCCTCCGCGCTGTGGGTGATGTTCCAGCCGTGCTTCGTCAGCACTTTCGCGATATGGATTTTCTCCATGCTCGTGATAAGGTCGTCCTGTTGGGCTTCCGTTTCCTGCAGCTGGGAAAGCTGGAAAGGAAGATCACCTGGCTTGATCGCGGGCGGCTTGGCGAGTACCATGGCACGCTCGATGACATTCTCCAGTTCGCGGACGTTTCCCGGCCACCTGTTCCTGATAAGAAGATCCATCGCTTCAGAGTCTATCCCTACCGTTTGTTTGTTCATGAGTGTCGCGTACTTTTGGACAAAGTGGTTGACGAGCGGCGGAATGTCTACGCGCCTTTCTCTCAGTGGAGGGATGAAGATTGTAAAAACGTTGAGCCTGTAATAGAGATCTTCCCTGAAACTTCCGTCTCCTATCGCGGCTTCCAAATCCCGGTTCGTGGCGCAGATGACGCGGAAATCACTGGAGATCATCTCATTGCCGCCCACCCTTGTGAATTGCTTTGTCTCAAGAACACGCAGGAGTTGCACTTGCATCTTCTGGCTGATCGTGCCAATCTCATCGAGGAAAATAGTTCCTCCGTCAGCCATCTCGAATTTTCCCTTCCGCCTGAACTGCGCGCCGGTAAAGGCCCCCTTCTCATGCCCGAAGAGTTCGCTTTCAAGAAGAGTCTCGGGCACAGCTCCGCAATTCACAGTAATTATGGGGAAGTATTTTCTGGCGGAGTTGGCATGGATGGTCCTCGCGACCAGTTCCTTCCCGGTGCCGCTTTCGCCGCGTATCATTACCGTCGTGTCAGTCTGCGCGACTGTCTTAGCGAGGTCGATGACCTTCTTCATTTGCGAACTCTCGCCGACAATATCCTCGACCCCGGACAGTTCCGACATCTGTTGACGGAGGCGCCAGTTTTCGTCCGTAAGCTTCTTTGTCCTCAGAGCGTTCTGGACAAGATGCGAAAGATGTTCAGGATCGACAGGTTTTGTGACGTAATCGAATGCTCCTTCCTTCAGTGCTTGAACGGCGCTGTCGACCGCCGCAAAAGCCGTTATCATGATAACGGAAGCGCTCTTGTCGATCTCCCTGATTCTCTTTTGCAGCTCAAGGCCGTCCATGCCGGGCATTTTGATGTCGAGGAGTATGACGTCCCAGGGTCCATCGTTCATAAGCGTCAACGCCTTGTTCGCGTTTTCGGCCGCTCCGACCTTGAAGCCGTCCTCCCTGAACCATTTGCTCAGCGAATCTCGCACCGACAGCTCGTCATCGACGATTAAGATACTTGATTGAGAGCCCTTCTCACTGTTCGCCATGTTCATTTCTCAATTCTTCTTTACAGTTGCCAATAATGATTCGCCGGCCTTCTCCGGGTTCACCGGCAAGGAAATAGTGAACGTCGTCCCAATGCCTGGCTTGGAATCCACTTCAATTCTCCCGTTGTGCCGCTCGATTATGCCGTGGACGACAGCCAGACCAAGCCCCGTTCCTTTGCCGTCCTTCTTTGTCGTGAAGAACGGCTCGAAGATGTGCTCGAGGTCATCGTCGTTTATCCCGATGCCGTTATCCGTTACTTTTATTTCTATTTCATCACGGCCTTCAAGTTTCTTCATCGTAAGCTTTAGCGTACCACCACCTGGCATCGCCTCTATGGCGTTTATCTCCAGCGCGATGAGCGCCTGCTCGATCTGCTGCGGGTCGCAGATCGCTTCCACCGGGATCTCCGGGACATCGACCTCCGGCTTGACGTTGTTCATGGCCAGGTGATGCGCAATCAGCTTTAGACTTTGCTGTATGATCGGGGTTAAATTCTGAAGCTGGAATTCGCCTATCTTCTGCCTCGAAAAGAGGAGAAGGTTGTTGACGATATTGCCGCATCTCGCGCTCTCATCGGCAATCATGGATAATTCGTCGCTGATTCCTTTTACTCCATCGTCCGTCAGGTTACCCTTCGCGAGCTGCTTCTTAACCAGCTTGGCGTAAGCGAGGATACCGGCGAGAGGGTTGTTAAGCTCATGCGCCACGCTGGCGGCGAGCTTACCAAGCGAAGCCATTTTCTCCATCTGCACCATGTTGGACAGAGCCCTGCGAAGCTCGTCGGTCTTCTGCTCAACGCGGTCTTCAAGGGTTTGCGTCCATTCGGTCAGCTCATCCCTAGCCCTGCCTAGTTCTTCGGTCATCTTATTGAACGAATCGGCCAGGTCGCCGATCTCATCGGAAGAATGCACCCTGATCCTGTGATCCAGATTTCCCTTCGTGATCTCGTGAGTCCCCTCGGTCAACCTCCTGACCGGTATGTTGACCATGGTCCATATAAAAATTCCCGCGAAGATCGTGACGCTCAGAACCATTAGCGCGCCCCCGAAGTATGAGTATTGTCTAAGTTGAACAAGACTGGCATCCATCGCTTTGAGCGGAAGCATAACGTCGAGCACTCCGAGGACAGTCTGATTGGCCGGATGTTCATGACATGGCGCTTTGTAACAGCTGGGTTCGTTCTTGATCGGTGTAATTACGCCTAGTACGCGATATCCCTTTGGTGAATAAAAAATTCTAGTCAGAGCTGCATTCCCGTTTGTCGGCAGCGCTTTCCCAGGCCTATGGCAAGCGTTGCACGCTTCGGCGTTCATATTTACATACTTACCCACTTCGCCGGCCACGGTGGAGTAAGTGATTTCGCCTTTCTTGTTGTAGATACGGATCGCCTGTATCCCTGGTTCGGAGCCAAGTGTATTGATTGTTCGGTAGATATCTTCCCTGCGGTTTTCCAGCATGCTGTAATGCGTGGATCTCTTTATCAGATCGCTTGTGCGAAGGGCCCAATCGGTCGTAATACTGAGATACTTCTCGGTATGCCAATTCAACATGACGGCCGTGAAGATAGCGGTGGCGACTATCATGACGAGAAGCACGATCACGAATAATCGAAAAGCCAGGTATCTGGTTATGCGCATAATTTTGTCGATGCCCTCAACTCAGGGTAAAAAGGTCAATTCTTATGCCGAGGATAGTAAAACCCCAGCCTCATTTTGGCTTGAAATCGGCATAGAATGGAGGATTATAGACAGATATTGACAGGCAGAGCGGCACCATGAAGTTTGCCTGAAGGGAAACGTGGCATAATTCCGCGTCTACTTATTTTCGTCCCGAAAAAAGAACCTGGAGGAATGAGACATATCTTGAGGTGCCCAGAAGGTCCTTCAAGGTACGCGGACGAATCCCGCCGTCCATCATGGTCACGCCGAGAGAAGGCGGTCTGGCATCGAATTCCGTGAGGAGGTTCTGCTTCAACGACTTGAATTGTTCCTTGGAGAGGACCTCAATTGTTAAGGCATCTACACAAGTCGCGGCATTTTCGTCGAGACAAGATATCTCACAGATCCACCCCGCTCCGTAAGGATCCTGTCTGAGAATAGCCACTGACTCCATCACCTTATGATTCACGCTTTTAATCTTGCCGTCAACAGGCGATTGTATCGCGATGGTCCCTTCTTCGCATGTCATCCAAGCGCATGGATTGTCTTTGAGGGTTGAGGTGCCGGTCTGAGGCAACACGACGCTCCCCACTCCTTCAAGAAGCCCGGCGGCAAAATGGTCAATCCCGACCTGGTAATTATTCGCCGCCGTCTTCTTCAACCAAACATGAGCATGAGAGTACATCCTGTCAGATGGAGGTTTCACGGAGAATGGCCCGCCGAAAATACCGCGTATCACATCGAGGAGCGAATCCTGTTTGACTCGCACCTTCGCGCCGGTCACATCCGAAGTGGATTTCGCTGTACTGACAGACGCAGAGGCGGGAATCGACTTCTGACGCATCACCTGATCGAAGGGACATTCATCGCATTCAAAATTCCGGTCGCACAGCTTGTACGACACCAGGCCGGCATCGGCCCAGATGCAGTTCTGCTCACCTTCCGGAATCACCTTGCTTATCGTCTTCTTCTCTTCCATGCCACACCCGCCTCTGCTGAGTTGACTATTTTGCCTGCATCCCGAAGGAAGGTGCACCTTTGAGTTGGGCATCGTCTTCAATCAGCACGACCTCATAGCTCTCGGGCCTCACAGGTTCCTTTGCCGCCACAGCCTCCGGAAAAACCGCGAGGTTCTTCGCGGCCCACGCGAAGGCTCCGAACCCGAGGGCGACCACCATAAGCGTTACTGAAACTTCCATCCAGCTCGGGAAGTAGGCGACGCCGTAATGTCTTTCAAGCGACGTCACGCTAACGTTCATCCTGTTCAAAACGAAACCGATCACCGCGAATAGGGCGCTGTAATACAAACCGCGTTTGTTGTTCCTGATTTTCGGGATCACCAACATCGTAATCGGTATGATGACTCCGATCAGGATCTCCGCCCAGAAGAGCATTCCCTCTGTATTGAAAGTAAAGAGATAGGAAAATAGATGATAATTAATCATGTCTTCGACCCTGAGCACAAGATATACCGACAGAGCTACCGCGGTGACCTTGCCAAGCTTGGACAATATCGGCATTTCAATCTCGCGATGGAATGCGCGCGAGCTGAAGAATGATTCCATTATCACCATAGCAGGCCCTACAGCCACTGCCGAGACAAAGAAGAGGAACGGAAGATTTCCCGTGTACCACAAAGGATATACCTTCTCAGGCATTACAAGATAGAGGGAGCCAAGCGAAGACTGGTGCAGCGACGACAACATTATTCCCAAAATCACAAGTGGGACTATCATCTTATGAACAACTTCCGCGGCCTTATGCATATGAAACCGTTCAAACACCATCGGGCTGAATTCAAATGCAAGGACGGTCGTGTAGAGCATCACGCACCACGCGAGCTCAAACATGGGGGAATGCGGATTCCACATGACGAGCGGATGCCATATGTTCCATGGCCTCCCAAGATCGTACATGAGGGCAAAGACGACCAGGACGTAACCGAGGAACGCGGTCAGAACTGCGGGTCTGGCAATCGGCTTATAGTAATCCAGATGGAAAACATAGACCGCGCCGGCAACGACGAATCCGCCCGCGGCCAGTCCGACGCCGCAGAGGACATCGAAACCGATCCATATCCCCCACGGGAACTTGTCGCTCAGATTGGTAGCCGCGCCCAGGCCGTAGACGAACCTGACGTAGGTGGAATACAGACCGGCAACCACAAGCACAAGGAAGACGGACTTCCAGAATGTCATATGCCTGAACCAATAGGCAATTCTCGATAAGACGCCGTTATTCCGCATCGTTTCCTCCGCTCGTTTGATCTTTGTCTTCGATTTCGGCTGGTGGGATATTCCCGCTCTGCAGCTCCTTCTCGTATTCGGCAACCTTCTTCTTCCGATTTGTGAGCCACCAGAACCCCGCCATCAACGTACTCCCCCAGACGAAATAGTCCGGGATCTTTTCCATAATGTCCCAGGTGTACTTGGGCAGCGCTCTCTTCGGCAAATTGGTTGGGAAGCCGAGCTTTCCGAAGTCCACTCCGGCTAGATAAATGGTCGAAGTGCCTCCAACCTCGGTCGTGCCAAATACGTGCTCGTTGTATGTCCCCGGATTATTTTTTATTCTTTTCTTTGCTTCGTCGATGAGGTCATCACGATAGCCGAATATCCGGGCCTGGGCGGGGCAAGCTTCAACGCACGCCGGCTGCTTCCCTTCCAATTGCCTCGGATAACACATGTCACACTTGGTTACCTTCGGAGCGGGCTTGTTCCATTGGTACTTAGGAATCTGGAACGGACAGGCCTGCACGCAATATCGGCATCCCATGCACTTGTTTACATCATAGACAACAGGTCCTGCCGCGGTTTTCTGAATTGCTCCCACCGGGCAGACGGACGCGCAAGTCGGCTCTTCGCAGTGCATGCAGAGTTTCGGCACGTACGTTTGACCATATTGTTGGACGACTGTATTCTTTTCACACGACAGCTCGTGCACATCCGTATGTGGGAAGCCCCATCTGTCTGCGCATGCGTCCTCACAAGCCATGCAGCCGATGCATTGCGTCGTGTCTACTAAAATTCCTACCTGCTTTTTCATCTTGAATGTCCTTTTCCTGTTAACGACTGAGATTTAGCTGATCACTTTCCATTTCCAGATCCAAGGAAATCGGTCTCGAATCTTCGCCAGATTTCCTGTGAAGAGTGTTCCATCACGTCGTTAACCGGCGTGCCACCATCCATGAGAGTCACGCCAGCGGGCGCCGTCGCACCGGAAGAGGCAAGAGCTTCCGTCTGAGCAGTAATGAAATTCCTGAACCTTTTTATCTCTTCCTTAAGCCAGAGTGCGGCCTCATTACCGATGGAGAGCTGCTTGATGTCGGCCGCTAGATTTGTCGGCTCAATCATCAGCACCCATCCTCCCTTATACGGCTCCTGCCGCACAACACCGGGAGAGTGCGCAAGATCATCATTGATCGCGACCACTCTACCTGAGATCGGAGCGCGAAACGAGACCTCTTTCCCTCCCTGTCGCAGAGTGAAGAGCTTATCTCCCTTTTGCACAACGGTGTTTGCCGGAATGAGCTCAACCCCGCTGACCGGCCCCAGAATTTTTTGGACGAAATCATCCAGCCCGACGCGCGTCAGTCCATCCGGGAGGAGTTCAACCCAAGTGTGCCCTCTTCCGAAAAAATATCCTTTGGGAATAATGAACCTGGGCTTTGTGGAAACGCGGGCGGCGGGAGCAAGTGCCGCCTTACGTTTCGCGGCCCGCTGCACGAAATAATCGATAGACAAGAAAACGATTATTGTCGCGACTACAAACAACGCAACCATTTTCAACCTCCTAAAATTTTACTGTGCTATGATGATCAAATTGACGACTGTTACACGTTTCATTTGACTTTTTCTGAATCACTACATGTAGTAGTTCAATTAGTGTTCCGAAACGACAAAGATGGCACAGAAAAAGTGTGTGCGTAACTATCGAGATGTTGGTAGATTGTCGTGGCGGGAAAAACAGCAGCGTGCGTTTGAGAGTTCAACCGTGAACCACAGTTGAATCGTTCAACAGGCAAAATAGGTACGATGTTGAATATCCGCTGAAATTAGTCAGAATCCCACAAAGCGGTGGATTGAGATATTCAACGCCAGGTGTTTAACATCTCAGCGAAATTCCACCAAAGGCGGATCAGGGCTGGACAAATCTGGAAATTTCTAAAGAATCGAGAGAGGGAGTCAATCCAAAATCTCCCGCCGCTGTCTGTCTCAAATACCAACACGCGGCGGGTTTCATAAACGGCTTTACTGTTGCATGCTTTCCTGAACGATCTTGACTCCTGAACTTGCACCTATCCTTGTGGCACCGCTCTCAATCATCAAGACCGCTTCGGCAAAAGTTCTGATGCCGCCTGAAGCTTTCACCCCCATCGCAGTTCCGACCACTCTACGCATAAGAGCGACGTCCGAAGCAGTGGCTCCCCCTTTACTGAAGCCGGTGGATGTCTTCACGAAATCGGCGCCCACCTTCTTCGCGATCATGCAGACTAGCTCCTTCTCCTCATCGCTCAAAAGGCACGTCTCAATTATTACCTTGGATATGACGGACTTTGAATGTGCCGTCTCCACAACGGCCCGAATGTCCTCTTCGACATACGCGAAGTCTCCTGCCTTCAGGCGACCAACGTTGATCACCATATCCACTTCCTGCGCACCGTTTGAAATAGCCTCTTCGGTTTCGCGCACCTTCGATCCCGTCGTGGTCGCGCCTAGCGGGAAGCCTATCACGGAGCACACTTTAACGGTGGAGTTTTTCAGACTCTCTTTGACCAACACGACGTACGCAGGATTAACGCAAACGCTCGCAAAGTTGTGTTCCAGAGCTTCCCTGCAAACCTTCTCCACTTCGGCCGGAGTCGCCTCCGGTTTCAGGATAGTGTGGTCGATCATCCGCGCCAGATCGGCGCCGGAAATCTTTTTACTACTCAATTCCCCCCTCCATTACTGTTGAATTGATTATACAGTTCAAGATCGGACTTCATCAGATGCGATGAAGGCGCCGTCGGCGTGTACGGTTTGAAATCAGGCTTTCTTGTAAATATTCCGAACATCGGAACTGCCAGCGCATCGCCAAGGTTCAGCGGCTTCACTCCAAGTATCAGTTCGATAGTCCGCAGCATGCTCAGCTGGTCATAACGATCATGTACCACTACGTCACGCTTTACGTACGGTCCCGCGGCAAGAGCCACAGTTCTTGTCGCGTCTACGTGGTCCGGCCCGTTTTGGGCGTCATCTTCTTCAATGAGTATGAGACTGTTTTTCCATACGGGACTGTGAGATATCGTCTTTACTATCAGGCCGAGCGCCGCGTCATTTTCTGAAACCAGCTGATACGGATTCGGAAGATTCGGGTTCGTCCCGCCGGTATGATCGTTCGGCAGCCAGATATACTCGAACGACGGGACACCGCCGTGATGGAGAAGATAATCGAAGTCTTCCCTCCAACCTTCAAATCTCTTCAGGTCCGAATATTTCAGATCCCAGGTGTAATAATTGAAAGCGAAATGATGAAGGAAGCGCGCGAACCTCTCCCTGAAAAGCTGATTAGTTTTGAAAGCCTTGTACATCGTTCCATCGCCGACAAATATCTTCGATATTCCCATTCCGAAATCATCGGTGAGAAGGAGCTTGGCTATCTCATTTGGCGAATGAGAATCATTATAGAACTTCGGCGAAAAATCGCAAAATGCTTTTCCTCTGTCGGTGACCCACGCGAGGTTCATGCTCTGCGCGTAAAACTTCTTCGCCATCTCGCTGTTCACACCGAACGTCTTAGCGATTACCTTGTAAGCCGCGGTGGAAAGATAGTACGGTTCGCCGTAGACTTTGAATGAGACTCCCTTCGTCTTCAGTGCATCCCAAATATATTTCGGTGAAAAAACTGCCGGAACCGTTCCGAACGGATAGCCATCGTAGCGCCCTGAATACGCGACATTTCCGAGCAGTTCCAGGAAAGGGCTGGCGTAACCGCTCGTGGTGAAACTGTGTCCGAGCACGCTTATTTCGCCGTCGGCGAAATAGTTGTCGAGGTCAACGAACGTCCTCGCGATCTTATGTCCGTTTGGTGTGATCGCGTTTCCGAAAAGCGTCAGAGTCGAGTCTCCGTTGCCGCGTCCCAGGTCACCGAGGATCTGGTCGTATGTTCTGTTTTCCCTGATAATGTAAAAGACATGCTTGATCGGAAGTTTGAAGCCTTTAGCCGGGCTGTAAAGTGGCGAACCGTCCTCGACAATCTTTGACCATAATTTCAGATGGGAATCGACATCAGTTACCGGAACAATCGATGCGGCCCCCTTTAGGAGATCGAGGACATATTCGGGTCCGCCCTTCCCCTTAACAGGCTGAGGACCGTTAAGGTTAGGCCTTCGACCCCGTATGCCTTTGGCGCTGATAGTTATAACCTTCCCATCGTTGACAAGCACAGTTGTTGGATACCAGCCCGCAGGGACATACCCGGTGAGTTTGCCGCTGATCCTGTCCAGGACCGCGACGGCGTTCATTGTCGCCTCGCTCACGAACAGCCTACCGCCATCAACCGCGCACGATGTCGGCGCCGCGCCATAGCTCTCACCCTTAGCCGATACATTAAGCTTCTTCTCGATCCTGTTGGTCGCGGCATTAATGACGTACACCGCGTCGGAATTTTGATTGACAACATAGACAAGCTTGCCGTCGACAGTCATATTGCCGGGACCGCGCCCAACTTCAAGTGTCGCTTCCTTCTTCAATTCCCTGCTAAAAATCTCGACCTTGTTTTCCCCGAGAACCGATACGAATATCTTTCCGTCAGCGTAAGCAACCGAGTAAGGAAAATAGCCAGCTTGAGTTTCGCGGTCGATCTTCCCCGACTGCAAATTGAGGATAGCGACTTTCCCCTTTCCGTATTTTCCTTGCGGGTCCTTCGCGGTCAGAAGCGCGACCGCGATGTGGCTAGCGTCAATCGCGCAGACCCCGGACGCGTAGCCGTCCACCGCAAACGAGTGATCGAGCGAGAAATCCTTTCCGATGCGATACACTTCGGAGGCAAATCCCCCGCTGACATAAAGGTAGCCATCGTCGCCGACACATGCGGATGGGAAAATGGAATTCAGCTTCACCGTCTTGACTACTTCCGCTTTGTCTATGTCAATGACAGAAAGTTCCTGCGGCTCTTTCCAGTAATCCCCCGTATTAAGAACGACGAGCCTGCCGTTGTAGACTATCGCGTCGCACGGGAATCTGCCAAGCTCAACCTGCTTCCCGGCGGGAGCGATCTTCCAGCCGGTCGGAAGAGATATCTCTCCGGATTCGGCGGCCTGCGACAGGGCATGCTCCTTTTTCAGGTATGACTGTATTGATGAGTACGGCGTACCCTTCGCGAAAGTCCATAGCTCGCTATTAAGGACATGTTCAGTTCCGGGGACATCAAAGCCCTCGTCACTGTTTTGCGCGAGGGCGGTTCCTGAAATAAATGGGGATGCTACCAGATAATAGAAAAGCAGTATAGAGGCCAGCGGTTTGAGGGTCTTTCTCATGTTGACAAAATCTCCGGGTATTTATTCTGTATAATCACATATTTTCACGCGATAGAACGAGGCGCCGCAACATCGCTTGCGCCGAGACGAATCTTAGGAAAACAGGGGCTCGAATTATCAAGCCCCTGTCAGAGAGAGTTCACTTACCATTCCAAACAGGGAATGCACCCGGCGTCCATGGCGCTCCCGCAGCCTGCACCTCGTCCTCAAGTTTCCTTAAATCGACGTTGACAAGCATTTTTAGTTCTCCGAGCTGTTTGGCAAACTCTTCGCTCGCGATGTTATAGGAAGTCACATCGGTCTGCGGCGGGCGTGCTGTCGACATCGATTCATTATACATGATCATCTCGATACGGTCGTTTATGGAAGGCGGCGTATTGATGCTCAGGGCCTGGAGCGTCTCGTTACCGCGCAGCTGTATTAGTATTGAATCGAGTTTCATCTGCATGTTGTAGACGTCGGTGCGCAGGATCTCGACGTTCGAAGAGGTCTGGTTGAGCGCCTTCCCGATCAGGCCAAGTCTCTCTTTCAGCTGGTTCGCAGTCTGGAGCGTGCCGTAGACGGCACCGTGCAGCTTCGTGACTTTCTCCTGGAATGCAACCAGTTCCGCGCGGGCGGCGGCAGGCATCGTGTCCTCGCCGGCGACGTATACGTCGAAGCTCTGCGGTTGGGATAGCTGAGTCGTCTTACCGTCCATTCTCTCGAATAAAGTGGCAGTGTACTTCCCAGGCATGACGAACGGGCCTTCGTCAGAACCGTAGCTGCGCGGCTTCTCGCGTACCACCATGCTCGGATACCTGAGGTCCCAGCTTATGCGGTGGATGCCTGCGGTCACCGGACCCTCGACCCTTCTCACGACATTACCCGATTCGTCGGTCACCTTGAGCTCGATGACAGGCTCCGGCTGCATTCCTTCCGCGGTAAGCTGCTCATTCGGCGGGAACGCGATTTCGGATCCACTCTTCTCGGCCTTTGCCTCTTCCGCCAGGCGCTCTTGCTTAGCAGTCTTCAGGCTCTCTTTTAAATAATAGGTAAACGTCGCGCCAAATGGAGGATTCGGGGCGGTGAAATACGACTCACCCTGAGCGGCCTTTCCAACATCGCCTAGCGGCTCTTTCTGGACGTACATCATGGCGTTTCTCACCGGGAAGAGATCTGCTTTCTCGGACAGAGTCTGCTCGTCGGCAAGACGGAGCGGCGCATAATTGTCGAGGATGTAGAAACCACGTCCGAATGTCGCCGCCACCAGATCACACTCGTGCTGCTGTACAGCGAGGTCGCGCACCGGTATCGTCGGCATATTGCCTTTGAGCTGTATCCACTTTTCTCCGCCGTTGTTCGAGAAGAAGAGGCCGAACTCCGTACCGGCAAAGAGAAGGTTCGGATCTTTATAGTCCTGTGCGAACGCAAGGACTGGCCCGTCTGCAGGAAGATTCGAGCTGATCGAGGTCCACGTCCTTCCCTGATCTGTGCTCTTCAACAAGTAAGGCTTGAAGTCTTCGTTTTTGTGATTGTCGAATGCGGCATAGACAGTGTTGGCGTCGAACCTGGATGTAATAACCCGCGTGACATACGCCAGCTCCGGCACCCCGGGAAACTTGTCGATCTTCCGCCATGTCTTCCCATCGTTGTCTGTGACTTGTATGAGGCCGTCATCAGTACCAACATACAACAGTCCGCGTTTGAGCGGAGACTCGGAAATGCTCGTCAATGTTCCATAGAATGAAGTCGATGTGTTTCTGGCAACCGCATCCGGTCCCCAGACCCTTCCCATGATTTTCAATTTATTGACATCAATCTGGCGTGTGAGGTCGCCGCTAATTTCGGTCCAGCTGTCGCCGCGGTCTGTGCTCTTGAAAAGCTTGTTCGCGCCGAAATAGATCGTGTTATGATCGAACGGACTTATGATGATTGGCGAGTCCCACTCCCAGCGAAGCGGAGCTTCATTCTTCCCCTGCACAGGTTGGATACCAAGCATTTGTTGAGTCTTCCTGTTATAGCGAACGAGACCACCATACTGGCTTTCGGCATAGACTGTGCTCGGGTCGACTGGATCGACGCGCGATTCAAACCCGTCGCCCCCGACGGTAATGAACCAATCAGAGTTGACGATGCCCGAAGCGCTCATCGTTTGCGAGGGGCCGCCGACAGAATTGTTATCCTGCGTGCCGCCGTAGACATAGAAGAAGGGTTCAGAGTTATCGACATCGACATCGTAGAATTGCGCGATCGGAAGGTTGCTCTTGAAATCCCAGTTCTGCGCGCAGTCGTAACTCTCGTACAATCCGCCGTCGCAGCCGACCAGGTAGTAATCGGGATCATTCGGATCGACGTACATGACGTGGCTGTCGACATGCTTCCACTTCTCATCCATGTGCTTCATCGTCCTGCCGCCGTTATCGGAATACATGAGATAGGTACCCATGAGATAGATCCGATTAACGTTCTTCGGGTCGGCATAGATCGTCGCGTAGTACATAGCCGTTTCATTGTAGCTGTTCATCTTCTGCCACGTTTCGCCGTAATCTGTCGATCTGAATATTCCGCCCTTTCCTTCGGCAGCTTCGATTGTCGCATACAAAACGCTCGGCTTCACCGGCGAAACCGCAAGTCCGATCTTTCCCATGTCGACAGTCGGCAGCCCGGCCGCGAGTTTCGTCCATGTTTCGCCGGCATCTGTAGACTTGTAAATTCCGCTTTCGGGACCACCGTCGATAAATCCCCAGGTATGGCGGCGCCTCTCGTAAGTTGAAGCGTACAAGACATTGGGGTTTGTCGGATCCATCTCGACATCGTTCACTCCGGTATTCTCGCTGATCTTCAGAACATCCTTCCAGGTTTTGCCGCCATCGGTGGTTTTAAAGAGTCCGCGGTCGCCCCCCGGTCCCCAGAGCGGTCCCTGAGCCGCGACATAGACGATGTTCGAGTTTCGCGGATCGATCAGGATTTTGCCGATGTGCTCTGAGGTTTTCAGCCCCATGTTTGTCCAGTGTTTGCCGCCGTCGAGAGTCTTGTAGATCCCATCGCCCCATCCTACGCTGCGCTGGCTGTTGGCTTCGCCGGTCCCCGCCCAAACCACAAAGGGGTTGTCCGGATCCATCGCGAGCGCCCCGATGGAATAGACAGGCTCATGCTCGAATACAGGCGTCCATGATGTGCCGTCGTTGTATGTTTCCCACACTCCGCCAGATGCAACACCGACATAATAATGAGCCCTGTTGTTGGGGTCGACGGCCAGAGCGACGATTCTCCCGCCCGTAAACGCCGGACCTATCGAGCGAAGGGCCAGCCCACTGAAAGTCGCCGAGGACATGGCATCATTCTTCTCTGTTTTGGCCGGCGCAGCTTTGCGGTTCGGCTGCCCGAACGCGAGTCCCACGGATAGCAATAGGAAAAGAGCTGCTGAAGTAAAGCGGTAAGAATGTTTCATGGTGATGGTCTCCTTTGAATTTAGGTCCACAAGAAACTCTTGACTCAAATATACCTCCTCAGCCCTAAAGCTTGAAGAGACAAACATCCATCGCTCAAAAAAAACCAGGGCGGCCGTTCGACCGCCCATTTAATCCAACATTCCAGAATTCCCAGACTGCGTCCCGACAAAGGTGCCTTTGCCGGGGCTTCGTCGGGCAGACAATTATTCCATGTTACATGCTTTACATTGCCGCTTTCGGCGGTGCCGGCTGATTGGGCGAACCTGCGTTTCTTAGCGGATAGTATATGAGAATCGCCGCAAGAACCAGGAATACGAGTATGCTTATGCCGAAGCTCGGATGCACGAAAATCAATGGCCACTGGACATCGTAGAAGGCGAGCGCGGCAAACACGAGACCCATCAGCGCTTCTCCGGCAATGAAACCCGAGGAGAGGAGGATGCCTGTGTTCTCGACGCGAGCACCCTGCGCATCATTGAACTTCCGACGTTTCACGATCAAATCGACGATGCCGCGGATAAGTCCACCGACAAAGATTGCCGCTACAGTCCCGAACGGCAGATACATCCCGACGAAGACGAGCATCGGGCTTCGCACACCGCTGATGATAAACCCAAACGCCATGATCATTCCAATTATCACAAGCGGCCACGCCATATGTCCGCCGACTATTCCCTGCGCGAGCGCTGCCATCATACCGGCCTGTGGCGCCGGAAGGTTTGCGCCGCCGAAACCGGTCCCGCCGCGGTTTATGTCTCCCTGGTTCAGTATCATCAGAGGTATAAACATCACAGCGGAGCCAGCGAAGACGCCGAGCAGGTCGCCGACTTGCATTTTCCAAGGCGTACCACCCAATATATGTCCGACTTTCAAATCCTGGAGCATCTCGCCTGCAACCGCTGCAGCCACGCATACTACCGCGGCCACACCGAGGACTGCTGCAACGCCCGCGATGCCCGTCTGTCCCAGAATCACCATCAGAATCGCTGCTATCAAGAGCGTAGAAATGGTCAATCCGCTTACAGGGTTGTTGCTCGAGCCGATGATGCCGACGAGATATCCTGAGACAGCGGCAAAGAAGAAGCCGGCGACCAGCATGACAATGGTTGCGGTCAAAGCGGCGGCAGCCTCATTCGCAAAATGATCGTAAATAAAGAAGGTCAAGATGCCGGCAAGTATTATTCCACCGCCGACATATCTGAAATCCATATCGCGTTCCGTCCTGATCTCAACTCTGCCACCCGTCGCGGCTTTTCTAACATCGCCGATCGCCCTGCCGAGACCGACGCTCAAGCTCTTTCTCATTTTATAAAGCGTGTAACCCGCGCTGAAGAGCATCCCACCGATGGCGATGGGGCGCACAAGTGTGAGCGAGACTGAGTAAGCGAGAGCAATCCACGAGCTTTGCGAGGCGGTGGCCGGAAGTGCGGTCGGGCCGATGAAATAAAGAAGAAGCGGCACAAACAAGCCCCAGGCAATGATGCCGCCACTGAAGTTCAACGCGGCGAGGCGCGGTCCGATAATATAACCTACACCGACGTACGCCGGGCTGACTCCGGGAGTCGTTATCAGCGCTCCGCCGCCCGAGTTGACGGTTGCGCTCGAAGAGCCGGTACCGAGCGACATCGGCAGCGGCGTGAATTTGATGAACCTCTCCCATGCAGAGGCGAAGAAGTTGAGCTGGCCGAGCGCATTGATCAGTCCGCCGATTCCCATAGCGGTGAAAAGATACTTCGCTCCGGTACCGCCTGTACGTCCGGCCTTGTGTATCTCGGATGCCGCGATCGATTCTGGAAAAGGAAGTTCCTTGTCTTCGACCATTACCCTTCTCAGGATTGTCACAAAAAGTATCCCAAGCACGCTGCCGACAAACATGATGGACGTCGCCACGAGGAAATGCCGGCTGTCGAAGTGTTTCCATATGCCCGCGATATAGAAAGCGGGGATTGTGAAGACGGCTCCGGCGGCGATGGACTCGCCTATCGCGCCAACTGTCCTTGCTATATTCTCCTCGAGCAGACTTCCTTTCATTGTCTTGAGGATGGCCATGCCTATGACGGCTGCCGGATAGGTAGCGGCGATAGTCATTCCGGCCTTCAGTCCCAGATACGCGTTGGCGGCTCCGAGAATGACGCACATTACCAACCCGAGTAATACTGCCCTGAGGCTGAATTCCCTCATGGTAGTCTCAGCAGGCACGTACGACTGAAATCGCGTGCCATTTACCTGTTCAGCCATGGATGCTCCTTTCCCGCGGATCGTCTGCACGACCCCGGTTGTTTAGGTTATGACTCAATTAGACATTTATAGAGAAGCAAATTATTGCAGCCGCGCACTAATGGAGTAATCAAATCAGCCTTTCATTTGACTTCGTGAATATAAAAGCCCCTTGCCGGATTTTCAACGAAAATGTGACCGTTCCGTCCCATCTTGTTCTATCTCATCGTTGAAACTTAGCGCACTGCTTTTTATTTTGTCGAGGTACTAACCAAAAGGATAAAGGCTATGGAGAAGATCAAATTCGGAACAGACGGATGGCGGGGAGTTATCGCGCAGGACTACACGTTCAGCAATGTTTCCAGGGTTGCACTGGCGACAGGAAGATATTACAAGAAGCATAAGTTGGCTAAGAACGGCATACTGGTCGGGCACGATACCAGATTCCTTTCTGCTGAATTTGCCGAGAGGACGGCTCAGGTTATTGCGAATACCGGATTGAAAGTCATACTTTCGGACGGCTACTGCCCAACCCCGGCGCTTTCGCTCGCGATACCGGAATTCAAAGCTGCCGCGGGCGTGGTGATAACCGCGAGCCACAATCCGGCAAGATACAATGGGTTCAAGCTGAAGGCCGATTTCGGAGGGCCTGAAGATGTCGAAATAGTAAACAAGGTGGAGAAGGAAGCCAACAAGACTTCTGAAAAAGCTCTCGAGCTAGTAAAGAAGAGCTTTGACGAACTGGCCAAAAAGGGGAAGATAAGTAAGGCTAATCTCAGGCAACTGTACATAGATGATCTCAAGAAGAAGATCGACATCGTGTCGATAAAGAACGCGCGTTTGAGAATCGTTCATGATGCCATGTACGGAGCCGGACAAGGGATTCTTCAGCAGATCATCGAAGATGCCGATGTGATACACAATGAATTCAACCCGTCGTTCGGCGGCGAACACCCCGAGCCTATTGCCGCTCATCTCCCTGAGCTAATGAAGCTTGTGCCAAGCGGGAATTACAACGTCGGACTCGCCACAGACGGTGACGCGGACAGGATCGGAGCTGTCGACGAGCATGGCAATTTCGTCGGACCGCAGGAAGTTTACGCGCTTCTTCTGAAATATCTCTACGAGACAAAAGGCATGAGAGGCGAGATCGTTAAGACAGTCTCTGTCGGCGAAATGCCGGACAAGCTGGCAAAACTCTACAACCTTCCGCTGACTGAGTTGCCGGTCGGCTTCAAGCACGTCGCTTCGCTTATGGTTTCACGAGACGTGCTGATAGGTGGCGAGGAAAGCGGCGGTGTCGGCCTGAAGGGACATATCCCGGAACGTGACGGTTTATTCCTCGGTCTTACGCTTTGCGAGATGATGGTGAAAAGGGAACGAACCCTTGGCGAGCTTGTGAAAGAGTTATTCGACCAGGTGGGACTGCACATTTATAGAAGGATCGACGTCCGAACAACGGAGAAGTACAAGCAGAAGGTTCTCGCGAAAATGAAGAAAGGGCTGAAAGAAGTTGCCGGACATAAAGTCGACCATGTGCTCAAGATCGACGGGTTCAAATACTTCTTCGCCGACGGCGGATGGATGCTCGTTCGCGCTTCCGGGACGGAGCCGCTTATCCGTTACTATTGCGAGGCGGAGTCGAAGGACAAGGTCGACAAGATTCTTGAAGCGATCACGAACCTGTAGAAGTCTAAAGGCAGCCAGCCTTGTCAGGGTGCAACCCCCTGACAAGGCTCATCTCCGGTCAACACGGCTTACTCCCCGCCATTTCACCCACACCTTTTCATCCTATTCCCCGGAAACCATTTCCAGCGATCCGTTTGTTAACGATATTAGACAGAGGAGATAAAAATGCTTGAGACATTCGATTTATTTATAGATCAGATGCGCAAAGAGGTCAGATCGCTCGGCGCTCAGGAGCTTAAGACTCCGGAAGAAGTGGACAACGCAGTGAAGGGCAATGGTACCACACTGGTTTTCGTCAATTCGATCTGCGGTTGCGCGGGAGGGGTCGCGAGGCCGGCGCTCTCTATTGCCTTGAAAAACAAGACCTTACCGGACAGGATAACTACGGTCTTCGCCGGACAGGACAGGGAGGCAACCGAACGCGCGAGGAGTTACTTCACGGACCAGCCACCATCGTCCCCATCCTTTGCCCTTCTCAAAGACGGACATCTTGTGACGATGATTCACAGAAGCGACATTGAGGGACGGGAGCCGGAAGAAGTCGCCGGATTACTCAGAGAGACTTTCTACAAGCACTGCTGAAGTACTTAAATTCTCGCTTAACGCCAAGAGTGCCTAAGACACCCTAAGTGTGTCTTTCCTTTCGGTAGGTAACACTCTACACAAAGCGGCGGGGAGTATGGATATAAAATCGCCTATTTTACTTCAGCTTCCACTTCGATCTCTTCTTCAAGTTCTTCTTTCCTCGTGCCGAAGAACTTTATGTAGAGATAGAGGTTCGCTGCCATTATCACGCCGTAGATAAAGAAGGGCATCTCAAATAGCGCGGTGTCCATCAGGTAACCGCTTAAACCTGTACCGGTGGAAGAAGCAGCGAGCCGCGCGACCTGGTTTATGCCGAGTGCCCTTCCCATCTCGTCATTGTCGACACGTTTCGTCAACTCAGATTGCTGAATGGGAAGCGCCATAACCCTTAACGCCGGGCCGATGATGTAAATGAACACGGCCACCGGCAGAAACCTCAGGAGGGGGAAAACCACGAATAGGACTGTCCCGATGCCTCGCGTGACGACGATGCTTTTGACGAAACCGAAATATTTTTCCAGCATCGGCGCCCCCAGAATCGCGAACGAGCCAAGAAGCCCGCTCGCGAAAGCATATTCAGACATCAGCGACTTTGGAACGTGGTACACAAGTACAAAAAACGGGATAAGAAAAGGTACGATGAGCCCCTGCGAAAGGCCGTTCAGCATTCCCGTCAATGTGAATTTTCCAATTGTAGATTTAGTCTTCAGCTTTCCGATTTTCCCTCGAGCTTCCGCCACGTGAAGATACCAGAGGCCCGGGACACCGGCTGCCGAAATTATTGCCGAAACCATGAAGATATCTCGCACATCGAACAACTTGGAAAAGAGCGCTCCAATTGCGGCAGTCACGCCTGATAGAAAAGTGAAAAAAGAGAAGTACCTTGTCCTCTTCTCGTGGGGCGCGAGACCTGCGAGTACGGCGCTCTGTATCGGCTGAACCGCTCCTCCGATGCCGCCTCCCGCGAGGGAGCCGGTGGCCGAGTAGCCGCCAATCATCGCGGCGGGGACAATCGTCCAAAGGCTGCTAGAGAAATAAACTATTACTGCACTTACAGGAAGCAACGCGCTCGCGATTATGAGCGTGCCTCTCTTCCCCCATACATCTGTCGCGATTCCCGAAAAGAATCCGAAAATTGCCGTACCAACAGTGGCGGATACATAAATGAGCCCGATGACGAACGCGCCGTAGTGTAGAGTCATCAGTATGTAATATGGGAATGCCACGTTGATCATTCCCGCTGCTATACTTCTTGTAACCCTTGAAAAGCCGAGTACGGTTATGTCTCTATTGATAGAATTCTTCATTTCGTTTGAATTAAGTCCGAAACCTGAAAGTAAGTCTTTTTGTCCACCGGATTCATCAGTTACTCATATAGACGATTGCGCTTCCCAACAGTTGCAGTGTAAAACGTTGAAGGAAGTCACGCGCCGGTGGTCGCGTCCGAATTTTTCGGGCCGAATAATTTAACATAAAGGTAGAGATTCCCCATCATCAGTACACCATAGGCCAGGAAAGGCACTTCATAAAGCGCGTTTTGCATAAGATAGCCGCTCAGTCCCGTTCCTGTCGACGAAGCCGCGAGTCTTGCGACCTGGTTTATGCCGAGCGCTCTTCCGAGGTCGTCTTTGTGCACACGCTTCGTAAGTTCCGATCTCTGTATCGGGGCGGCAACAACTCTAAGCGAAGGGGCGAGGATGTATATCGCGATGGCCGCCGGAAAAAATCTTACGACCGGAAGTAACGTAAACATCACAAGACCAAGTCCACGTGTCGCCACAACGCTCTTCACAAAGCCGAGTTTTCTCTCCAGAAGCGGCGCGCCCAGGATCGCGATTGAGCCGAGCGCGCTTCCGGCAAAAGCGTAAACGGACATTTCGGTCATCGGCACGTGATATACCAGGACAAAGAAGGGTATGAGAAAAGGGACGACGAGTCCCTGTGACAGCCCATTGATCATGCCGGTCAGCGTAAATTTGCCGATCACCGTCTTTGTTTTCAGCTTCTCTCTTTTTTTCCTCGTATTGGAAACATGCAGTTTCAAAAGTGCGGGGATCGTTATCAATGAAATGAGAGTCGCGGCAAGGAAGACATCGTGGACAGTCAGGACTTTCGTTA
>JAJYRM010000028.1:0-38212 GCA_021794075.1 Bacteroidota bacterium
GGAACTCCCTGGAGACCTTCCAGAGGTGCATCGAGTCCAAAGTATGACTAAATTGAACCGACGTGAAGAAATTCTTCATACACGTATATGATCTGACCGCTTTTTCGCTCAGGTTCTTCAAGGAGGCGGCACTCCCTCCGTATGAATTCGGCGAGTTCGCCGGTCACCTGGAGAACTTCGGCTCGCGCTCATTCCCGCTCGTCAGCGTAATCGGGCTTCTCATGGGACTCATCCTCGCCCTCCAGACGAAGCCGACTCTTGCCCGATTCGGCGCGGAGTCTTTTCTACCTGCGATGGTAGCAATTTCAGTCGTCCGAGAACTCGGGCCAGTGATCACCGCTCTTGTCGTGGCGGGTCGCGTCTCAAGTGGCATCGGTGCCGAAATAGGCTCGATGAAAGTAACCGAGCAGGTTGACGCCCTCGAAGTCTCATCCGTCGATCCCTATCGTTTCCTCGTCGTGCCGCGAGTCCTCGCAGGCATTATCGCTCTGCCGCTTCTCACCGCCTATGCCGACTTTCTCGGAATCATCGGCGCGTTTCTCGTGATGTTCGTGTCGGGCGGGATGGGATGGCAGCTTTTTATGTCGTCGACAATTCACTCACTTTCCATCGGAGATGTCATCCCCGGCATCGGCAAAACTTTCTTCTTCGGATACATCATAGCGATCGTCGGTTCATATTTCGGCTTCAAGGCGTCCGGCGGGACTGAAGGCGTTGGGAAGGCGGCAACTTCGGCCGTAGTATTCGCATCGTTCCTGATCTTGATCACCGACTTTGTGCTGGTGAAAGTGGGAATATTGCTGTTTGAATAGAAGTGACAGAGTGACAAAGTAACATAGTGACAGAGTGATGAAGTGGCAGAGTAGTCGAGGAACGGAATGACAAATAGACAAACGATGACGGTCAGGGGAGAATACCGGCGAGCGATTTCCGGCGCGTTCCGCTCTCTTAAGCCGAAATCCTCGGCGCGCCTTCTTCACTTCATCGCCCGGTCGCCCCATTCCCTTTCCACTTTGTCTCCCTGTTACTTTGTCACCTTGTTACTCTGTCACCTGAAGAACAATGATCCAGCTTAACAACCTATACAAGTCCTTTGGCGTTCAGCGCGTCCTTAGCGGGTTGAATCTCAACGTAGCCAAGGGCGAGACGTTTTCGATTCTCGGGAAGAGCGGCACAGGCAAGAGCGTGACGCTGAAATGCGTCGTCGGGCTCATGGCGCCGGACGCGGGCGATATCACGGTCGATTCGATGGAAGTCGATGTGAACGATCGCAAGACTCTTAGGAAGATCAGGATGATGATCGGCTTCCTTTTCCAGGGGGGCGCGCTTTACGATTCCATGAGCGTCCGGGACAATTTGATTTTCAACCTAACGAGACATCACAAGACCAGACACAGCGAAGCATCGGAAAAGGCCGCGCATTACCTCTCACTCGTCGGCCTCGCGGACTTCATCGACAAGATGCCGTCCGAACTCTCCGGAGGCATGAGGAAACGGGCTGCACTCGCGAGGGCGCTAGTCATTGAACCACAGATACTTCTCTACGACGAACCGACTACCGGCCTCGACCCGATCACTTCGGCCGAGATCAGCGAACTGATAAGAGAGATGCACGGCCGTTTCAAAGTAACTGGTATCGTCGTCACGCACGACATCCTGTGCGCGGGAATTGTGAGCGACAGGGCCGGTGTTTTGAAAGATGGGATACTGAAATACGCAGGATCGATCAACGAGCTTGTTCAAATTGAGGATGAAGAGATCAAGGGATTCTTCAGGAAGCCGATTTGATGAAAAATAGTTTTGACATAAGAATAAGTAATCAACTTTTCCGGGACCTCAAGTCATGAAGAAAACTTATGCGGCATTGCTGGGGCTGTTCGTCGCGGTAGGCGTACTGATACTTGTCGCGGGGATATTTCTCATCGGAGAGCGCCAGGGAATATTCACCAAGTCGACCGATATTCTGGCGCGCTTCAATTCAGTCGAAGGACTCAAGAAAGGCGCCGCAGTACGACTGCTCGGGATAGATGTCGGCACCGTCTCGGATATTCGGATATGGAACAGCGTTGCGCTTGTCGATCTTAGGATCTTCTCGGACTCAAGAAAGTTCATCAAAAAAGATTCCAAAGCGATGCTCGAGACTGAAGGACTTGTCGGGAACAAGTTCGTGGTTCTCACGCCGGGCACCGACGCTTCCCCATCTGTTAACGCGCTCGACACCCTGAATTCGATAGAGGAGCCGAACATTTCCCAAATAATCGTCGAGACGAGAGAGACCATCGCGAGCGTTAAGGATATGGTTACCCAATTTTCAGGAATTCTGGCGGACGTCAGAGGTGGGCACGGAACTCTCGGTAAGCTCGTGACCGATCCGAGCGTGTACTACGCCCTTCAGCATGCGACATACGAAGCCGATTCTAGTCTCAAGAAAGTATCTCAGAAGTTTTCGGACATGGCAGATATTATTTCCGGACTCGGGGTGTCGCTCAACGGCGTCGTTGGCAAAGCCGATTCCGTTCTTTCGAACGTCAATGTTGCCGTGCAGAACTTTGACACGACATCTACAAATATCAAGCTGATGGTGGCACAGCTCGACACCGGTCAGGGACTCGTCGCCTCGCTTATCCATAACCGCGCCGTGTATGACACGGCAATGGCGGTGGTGTCGACGACGCTATCCGCGGTGAAGGAGGCGCAGATCGGACTTCAGAAGTTCGCCGGCAACATGGAAGCGCTGCGTCACAACTGGCTTTTCAGCAGCTACTTCGCCGGCCAGGCGCAGGACGAGTACACCAAGAAGGAGAAGGAGCTTAGACAGCTCGAGCAGCAAATCCAGGACAGGAGCGAGCAGCTCGACAGGATGGAGAAGCAGCTGAAGGAAATTCGAGACAAAATAGGTGCGGCCCGACAGCAATGACGGAAAGATGGAAGAATGGAATAATGGATAAATGTTTGAAAGACCCTGCGGGGAATGATGCCCGCTCGCCGAAGTGCTGATCACGCTGGCGGGGAACGTCTGATTAGTAGATTGATGGGTTGGCGGATCGATGGATTGTATGGATAATGCCGAGTGCTGGAGAATGTCGATCTAGATCCCGCGCTTCACGAGAGGTCGATTGAGTGATGTGGCTCTCAGGCGGCCATCAGCGGCATAGGCGGGGCCTCTCTTTAGGTATCCGGAGGTGGAAAAATTCGCGAGCCGCGGAAGGGGCGACCTGTTACCTGGGCGCCGAAGCCTTCCTGAACGCAAGATTCGCACTCACGGATTTCAAACCTAATATCATCAATGCGACGCCCGCGGCAAGCAGACCGGCCACGAGATCGATCTCGCCCGCAGGATGAAACCTCATGACAATTTGTCCGGCGTTCCCCAGCACCGACAGGAACGCCCACAGACTAAGCGCGCCGATCTCAAAAAGGATCAACCCGACAAGGACATTTGCGATCGACTCGAGCATCGGAAGCTTCGGCCGCTCTTTGGGCATTACTCTTCCAAGCTTTTCAAATTCGACCTGCAATTCCAAATTGTGACGCCTCTGCTGCCGATCGAAGAACGCGGATATAACGACTGCGACAATGAGTATGGTAACAAACATGACTCATCCTTTCCTTAGTTTTCCAGCGTCTCTCAACGCCATCATTAAAAGAAGGGCCGAAAACAATATCAGCTCCGCAATGAAAACGAAAAGGAAACCCTCGCGCAGAGGCAATAGCCTCCTAAAGAAAGAAATGCCGGCTACATCGACGACAAGGAGAGCAACTGCAGTAGCGGCTGCAGTTGCAACCTTCGTCCAGTTCGGCTGAGTTCCGTAATGCGGCTCAGTCCCATTCCTCAGATCGTGAATGGCCTTCTTGTGCCGAATATCGCGCTCGTGATATTCCCAGAATCCCCAAACCACGATTAGAGTTATTACAATGATCGTTGAAACGTTGCTAGCCTCAGGTTCCACTCGGTACCTCCCTATTTCAATCCTTTAGACGACTCCAAACAGTTTTTTCTTTCAATGAAAGAAAATTAGCTTGAAGGAAGTCTAACCTTGTGTACGCACCATGAAACACTAATGTCAGAAAAGTCGGGATGGCCTCGGAAGAATCTGAAGCAGGCGGGACATTCAAGGATATCGTAAACCTCTACTCAGAGCGCGTGTTCAACCTCGCACTCAGGATGTTGGGCAACCGGGAAGAGGCCGAAGAGGCAACCCAAGACGTATTCATGAGAGTGCTTCGCTCGATCGATAAATTCAGAGGAGATTCGGGTCTTGGGACGTGGATCTGGCGTATCGCGACAAACGTCTGCCTGACCCGCAGAAAGAAGAAAAACATACTTGCGGTAAGCCTTGACGCCATTGATGTCGATCCGCCCGACGGGAAAATCGAGCGCAATTCAAGACAGGAAAGATCGCTCTTTGCCCGAGAGCGAACGGATATTATCCAACATTACATATCGTTACTGCCGCCGGGCGAATCGGCGGTCATCACGCTTTTCTACCTTGAAGAACTTTCTTACGAGGAAATATCAGATATATTGAAAATGCCTGTCGGCACCGTATCCACCTCGCTGCATAGAGGACGGCAGAAGCTCGGAGAGATGCTAAGAAAGGACGAGAACAATCTATGAATTGCGAAGACTTCAGAAACCGCTCGGATAACATGGCGGAGTCGAGGAAGCCGGTCACTCCCGGCAATCTTCCTCCGGATATGCAATCCCATATTGCAAAATGTGCGGCGTGCGCGCGCTATCTCTATTACGCCAGTGCCGGTGAAGACGCAATGTTAAATGCACGACGCGTTGAGATATCTCATGACCTGTATGAAAGGCTCATCCACCTCGAAGCCGAACCGCGCGGAACGATGCTGCCGTCGTTAAACGCGCCTCTTCTTGTTTATATCCTTCAGATTGTTATCCCGGCAATGATTATATGGACGGCTGGAAAGTTCATGCCCGCTCCCGCATCTGTATTGATCGAATTTCTCTTGATCGTCTGCGTGATGGTTCTGGCATTTGAGAAAATCGCCAGAAGGCTCGTGACTGACAGGGTCTGAGTCCCCCAAGCGGCTGGACAAAGTGTTAACCACGAGACAACAAAGACGAAGATGTGCGTTGCGTTCATAAAATAAGCGGAGAAATTGGACCGGCTCTTGGTGCCTTTCCTTCGCGATCCTTACGATAAAAGAAAGCGAGGTCCCCAGCTCAGAAACTTGTCGACACGACCAGCATGAAATTCCTCAGCGGCGCCATGTTCCCTATCATCTCGACGTAGTAATAATTAAACAGATTATTGATAACCAAGTCCACATCCAGCGGTACACCAATGGAAGAGAGATCAACTCCGCCTCGTACATCCGTAATGTAAGCCGGCACTCTTTCGTTTCCGTTCCTTACGATTCCCAGTTGCACCAGCTGCCTGTCGTAATTTTCGAACTTGCTGATGTACCTGAAGTCCACGGACGCGCGGTAAATCGATTTTTGGAATTCCGCTGAAAGGTAAAAAAGCTCTCGCGACCTGTATTTCAGAATATCGTGATTCGTAATGTCGAGAGGATAAATGTAAGTATAGCTCGCTTTCATCGTGAGAAAGTCTGTCCCGACGTCGCTCGACGCGTCGATCTCGTACCCCTGGATTCTCGCGCGCGTGACGTTCTGAAAAGTAATCTGCCCCGAATTATTGAACTCCGGCTCGATCATGTTCCAGTAATCGCTCTGGAAAATCGCGGCGTTAATCAATCCGTAAAAAGATAGCGGCACGATACCTCCGATCTCTTCCGAAAGACTCCGCTCCGGCAGAAGGTTGGGATTCGGAACAATCGCGACCCCGCCCGATTGTATCGACGCGTACGTCTCACCCACGCTTGGCGCGCGAAAGCCCGTGCCTATCGAAGCGCGAAGCGCCGTCCCGCTTCCGATGTCGTACACAAGGCCGATTTTCGGATTGAGCTGGTTGAAGGAAGCCTTACCTTCTATCTTCTCGTAATCGTATCTCCCGCCCACTGTCGCGCGGAGGCTGTCGATCCTTTGCTCGGCCTGGAGATAGACTGCGCCCGAGTTGCTCTGCTTGTTCGTGAAAGAATTCGAATTGATGAAATCAAGCTCCCCATCCGCGCCGAACGTCAGGACAGTAGACGGCGACGCGTTCCATGTACCCTGGTATTCAAGATATCCCGTGCTCGAATTCGACGTATCGCCGATGCCGGTCGGCGTGCTTCCGAAATTATCGTACCAATAGTTGTAGTAATAACTCCCGCGCAGGATGTAGAGAAAATTGTCCGACACGACGTTGGTATAAATGCCCGCGAGGTTTGCGCGCGTCGACTTCACCCACTGACCGAGCGAGTTCGCCGACGGTTGGAACGCGTGGTTGATGTCTTCCCAGTAAAGAAAATTGCCGGAGTACTGGTCAAAAAGGTTTCCCAAGATTTTCAGACTCTGGTTCGAACCGATGGTACCGGCCGTTTCCGCAAAGAGGTTCATTCGCCTGAAGAAGTCGTTCTGTATGTAGCCGTCGTCTCTCTTGTAACTGAGCGAAGCCGTGACGCCAAAATCCCCGAGTCCTATCGGCTGCGAGTGGGTAATCGAAGCGCCCTGGAAGTATCTCGGATGCGACGACCACCGCCAGCTCGCGTAAGTCGGCTGCTGGTAGAACCCGCCGTACATTCTTACGCTCGTAGAATTAACATCGACGTTGTTCTTTGTTATCACGTCTATGACGCCGCCGAGCGCGCTCGATCCGTATAACGCGGAGCCGGCGCCCTTCATCACTTCCACGCGCTCGATGTCTGACACAGGAATCGATTCCCAGACGGCCTGGCCGGTGTCGCCCGTCAGAAGCGGTATTCCGTCGATGAGGAGAAGGACTCGGCTTCCAATTCCACGGGCGTAACCGCTCGAGCCGCGTATGTTTAACTGGTCCTGCACAAAGTTTACCCCCGGCACGTACCTGAGCGCGTCGCTTAGCGAAACTACATCTCTCCTCTGAAGAGATGCCGAGCTGATCAGGCTCATGCTCACCGGGACATTGGTCAGAAGTTGTCTCCTCTTGCTCGCGGTCACCACCACCTGGTACGTTCGAATCGGAGAAGTTATCAGGTAGATCCTCAACGCCTCCGCCCCGGAATTCCCGGCGGATACCGTTCGGATCGCTTTCTTATATCCAATCATCGAGACAGAGAGCCGGTAATTGCCTGGAGGCATTTTCTGAAATCCGAAACTTCCATCGATCCCCGACAGCGTACCGGTTCTCATCTGTTTCCCTTGAGCGCGAGATTGCAGCATGACTGTCGCGCCGGCGATTGCGCTCGAGTCCTCGGCTGACAGCACTACACCTGCAACCCTGGATTGCGGGAAGCTAATGCCGTACAGAAGGAGAAGCGACGCTGCCGAGAGGATTAGGAGGCGTGTTCTTGAAATCGACATCTATGTTTATTCCATTTACAAATGAATCCGGGGTGACTACAACAGAATCGGGCTGCCCGGCGCCGTGCGAGTAGCCGTACGCGCCGACGACTTTCCAGTCCTGCAAGTAATTCGACCCGTTTTGAATCACAACGGCGACATATCTGAAAGTCGCCGCTGAGTCTAAATAGAAAGTGTATGATAGGGAATCTGCAAACAGCGGTACCTTGTTCGCTCCTAATGCCGGATACACTTTTGCCTGACCGGAGCTCACCTCTGTCAAAATATTTGACGGTGGGTAATTTGAGAATGCTACGACACGCACGTCGAATACGCTATCCGACGGCGGCCACGCGGAGACGAATCTTACCGTTCCTCCAAATCCCATTTGAACGGAAGATGACGGTTGGGTTGGCGCGAGACCGCGGTTGCATCCTGCGAATAGTACGGCAAAGAAGAGGGCCGTAATTGAATTACGGAGCCATTGTGTGCGCAGAGAGTTGGAAGCACCGGTTGTCGTATTTGCCGGTCTCAATTGCTCTTTCAATGCATAACTCCAAATAGTTTCTATTACAAAAGGCGTTACTCAGTCAGACGGGATTCACAGACATGTTCAGATTCTTGCCGGCGACATGAGGAAGACAGTTCAATTCCGGTGGTTGAAAATTAGCCATCAAGTGGTGGATTTTCAACCAGGATGGTAACCGCTCACAAATACGTAGCTTGTGGTGTAGGGGTTCTTCTTCTTTGAACTTCCACGGGTCGCGCAAGGCACCACATCACTGTTCACAATGGCTATCGGGTCGCCCGGAAAAGCGTCCACGGATAGGAAAGCATGTTATGAAGAAAGACGCCTTCCCACTTGTATCCGGGATGGCGCCGGAAATACTCGGACGCGATGAAGTTCGTACCGTCCGGATGTCCCATATGTGCCCAGAGCTCCATCTTGTTTGCCAGATCCGATGTGGTCACTTTTCCCTGCACGGCGCCTGCCGGGTTGAAAGGCCCCCATCCCCACTGGCGGACACCGAGCGGGTCTTCGTCGTTGTGTCCGCAAATAACATAACTATCGTGCGCGTACCTGCCGCGAACCTGGTCATAATCGTCGCCTAAAATTTTCTCGGCAATATTAACGTCTATCTTCCCCTTATACTCTCGCATCAGAGTCTCAAGGCGAAGTTTCCTGTCGTTCATCGAGCTGTACTTGTCATACGGATTGAAGACGGTCTCTCTTCTGATAATCTTCGGATCGCTCGGGAAATTCGACCCGACAAAATAGCCATCTTTCTTCCGCCAGACTTTGAAATACTTCAGGCCGAGTTCCAGGCGGGCAATTTCGTTTGTCTTCGTGTCGCCGATGAGCCAGTCGTTCGCGTATGCACCGTTGTTGTCCTTCGTCATGATCCGTACGAAGTCACCGATGTTGTCGGAATACTGCTCAGCTTCGCGGGCGCGCATGAATTCGGGCGCGCCGTCTGGATTGAATCCTCTGAACCCGGTTATGGTTGTCTCCGTGATGAGCATTCCGGCGCTGTTCTCAGCGAAGTCGTCGCCGCTGTCGATGAAGCCTGGGAACGCGTCCATGAGTATGCTGTTCCCTTTCTCAGGGACGATGTTTTCGATGATGTTCCACCGTTCTCCGATGATATAATCCGTCCAGCAGTTATGTGCCATGACTATCTTCCCGTCGGAAGTGTAGCTGCCGGTTGCGATGAAAGCGCTGCAATTTCCTGGAGCCTTCCCTCTCGCTCTCCGTTCCCTGAGCTCCCTTATGAGCTGGGGACGATAGTAATAGGCTATCTCCATCCAGCCGTTGAGGGCGGTTATGTCGATCGCGTCGTACTTGTAACCGCGCGCGCGGAGCCCCTCGGCGATACCTTCTATCTCGTGCCTGTATTCTTCGGTCAGCTTCGGCCAGAACATTCGCTTCGCCGCTTCGCGGTAAAACGTCCAGCTCTCGCGCGTCGTGCGGCCAAGATAAAATTTCAGCATGTGGATACCGTCATCGATCTCCGGCGCGAGGAGGTATCCATCCTGGTAACCTACGTCGGCAGGTGATCCCTGAAGGTGAACGAATATCCAGCCGTTGTTGTCGACCCTGTAAGAATGCGCGAGCCTTGGATTTGGAGGAGCGAATGCCAAATTGCCGGAAAAGAGTGTCGCGGCAAGTAAGAGGGTGAAACCTTTCAAACGACCGGGATGAAGTTTAGTGGCGGTCAATTGCTCGGAGGTAGTGGATTCCTGAAGACGTTGTCGGGTACGGACCAGGCGTTAGGAAAGCCGTGGCTCGCTATATAATTGACAGCCTGGTTGGCTTCGTATCTCGCACGGAAATCGCCGACACGCACCTTGTAATATGGTGAATCATAGACGATGTAAATGTTGTAACTCGGCAGGAGTGAATCGGCTTTCGCTTTCATGGAGATTGCTTCCGGCAAGTCCTGCGTTGTCAGGATCTGAACCCGGAACCCGGGAATCGTATTGTAGCCAGCGGCGCTGGTTAGTATCTGAAGCGTGTCCTTCTTCGCGGCAACCGTATCGCTTTTGGCCCCGGTAGTATCGGACAATCTGGCGAGCGAGTCAATTGCGGCACCGGCTGTGTCGATTGACAGCGAATCATTCTTGAGACGCGTAGTGTCGCGGATGATCTTCACCGTAATGGTTGCAGCCGATGAGGTCGTCTGTCCATTCGTATCGGCCGGTGAGACCTGTCCAAAGGCGGCATCAGACGTGAGCACAAGAAATGTAAAGAAGAGGGGCATTAAGACTGCCAGAGAAATGAAATTGGCGCGTTTCTCCAAAACTAGCTCCAGTTACTGTTGATAATCACTGAAATGAAATTACGGGGAGCGGCTTTTGAAAACAAGGGAAAGGGAATATTACGCTCTCTCAGAATTTCGACCATCATCGATCCTAGAATAATGTTCTAACCGTCATGTATTTTCGGAATGGTCCTCCGGGCCGTAAAACGTTCAAAGCTGAACAGCGTCTGCCGCCGCTCAAGAGCTGAAAAATCACACGAAGATACCAAGAGGAAGAAAAGAGAGTGACACGGAGAGGAGAAATGTTTCTCTGTGTAGCTCTGTGCTACTCTGTGGAACTCTGTGAAATATTGAAAGCCAAGCGGTGCCTGCCTGCCGGGCAAAAGCCGAGCAAATGCATGTAGAAACGCATTCCTTATTTCTCGTATCTTCACTGTGCAAATGGTACCCCTAAAAAAAAAGAAGGCGGACGGAGTTAACCGCCCGCCCTCAGTTCGAAAGGGAGTAATATTACTTGACCATAAGCATCTTCTTAACGGAAAGGTAGCTGCCTGATTTAAGCTGGTAGAAATATACTCCGCTTGACAGCCGCGAGCCGTTGAACTGAACTTCGTACCTTCCAATCTTCTGCTCTTCATTCACAAGTGTTTCCACTTCCCTTCCCAGCACATCGAACACCTTCAGTGTCACCATGCCGTCTTTCGGTATGGTGTAGCTGATGGTTGTGGTAGGATTGAATGGGTTCGGGTAATTCTGACCGAGAGAGTACTCGGTAATGAGTTCGACGTTCTGAAGCGATATGCTTTGAGTTTCCGGATTACCGAGACCAACATCTCCTGCACTTGAGTAGTCGTCCACAATCGAAAGCTGCGGCTTATCAATGTTAGTCTCCAATACCATCTTCACCCTCGCAGACCTGTCTTTGATTTCGCCTGGCTTGAGACGATAGTTTAACTGCTTTTGCGAACGCAGGCCCCTATGATCGAAATTCACTTGCTTTATGGTTCCAATGGACTGGCCTGTAATGGCATCAACAACGCTGATTGTGAACGAGACATAATCTTTGCCCGTCAAGAGCCTGTCAGCCGCCGAGGAATCTCCGATCGCAATGTAATCGCTGAATAGTATCTCAGATTCACTCTTCATAATAAACGGTTGCGACAGCAACACCTTGTTTACACTGTCAACCGTAATGCCGTTGCGTCCGGCACTGCTGTCCGTCCGGTTGTTCGGCCCGGTACTGTCGCAGCCGCTCCGTGCCGAATCTTCTCCCAACTTCGCAAAGCTCACCGGCACTCCGTCAACACCAAGATTCCCGAATGAATAGAATATTCCAGCTCCTTGGTTCTCGATCGCAACGCCCCGCATGTTGTTCATCGAAACCGGGGACGTCCTTGCGAGTCCGGCACCGGCCATACTGTTGGTCGCTTGAAAGTAGTATGGAGCCGAAGACGTATAAAACGCAGTTGCATATACACTGCCGTTGCCGGCGCCGTTGCACAGTTGCACATCCGGAGCATGAGAACTGAGAACTCCGTAATACGACAAGTTCCTGCTCCCGATGGCATAGTCGGTAATGACAGTTGAAGGGACAATCGGAGGCGGTATGACTTCGCTGAATCCCAAATAGAAGGCCGAATTGTCGTCTAGCTTGTTGATGGACGCAGATCGGCAGCAGAACCCATAAGTGTAGAAGCTCTGGGATGTCCAGGGCCTGCGAAGCACGGTCTTCACTTGAGTCGGATCGCTGCCGGTTCCCGTGTAGTCGGCAACCCAGGATATCCATGAGTCGTTCGGGACGGTAATGATGGAGACATGAGAATTCCACTTCATGGAGCCGCTCGAGACCGTGAGATAGCGCGGACTGCTCTGCGGATATTGATCGATAGTTCCCCAGTATCCTGAACTGCAGTTATAACCTCCGGAGTGGATTAAAGTGCATGTCAGGATCGAGATGAGCGGTGGACCTGACTGCTGCGGAATCAACTGTTCCCACGCGACGTCGAAATACGGAGTAGGGTCCAGCGCATCGGTGGAGATGGCAGGGTTGCTCGAATAAGAGTTCGTTCCCGCAATCATCCCCTGGGAGGCAGCAGCGTGTCCGGTACAGCTCAACCCGGCTTCAATCCCAAGCATGTAAGCTATCCCGGCGGCTTTCTTCCATACTACGATAAAAGTCCAGTCACGGCACCAGGCTATGTTCGGACTTATCGATGAACCGGCAGATTCACCGCTCGGAATCCATTCTTCCGGGCCGTTAACATAGCTGTGTCCATCGTAGAAATAGACCCTGACATGAATATTGCTTCCCTCCTGAAAAGCGATGATCACCGCGGGGTAGGCGGATTGATTGGGACTCAGATCGATCGACGGTGAGGCGCCGCCCCCGTTGTCTACCGGTCTTCCGCCGTTCATCAGCTGCCACGTTGTCCCGTTATCCGTGCTCGTTTCGTACCATACATGCCCCATACTGGAATAGACCATGTGTTGCCTGCTGTCGGAGGTTCTGACGTATTTTCTTTCTGCGGTACTGCTGAAGGCTGAACCATCAGAGGACTTGTGAATGACCTTGTAAAGCGCTGTCATGGTTTGACTGCCTGCCGGCGTGATCGTACGGGGATTTGCCCCGACGCCATCCCACCATCCTGCGAAGACATAATTGTTCCCGCCGATGGTCTTTGTGGATGGAGCAGAAATTGATACGCTGTTCCCCTCCACGGTACTCGCCACGGTACCGGCCGATTGCGTTCCATCGAACTCCGTCTGGTCGTTCCGGGTTATTGAACAATACTTATGGAGGTAGGCGGTGTAGGCCCCGTTGTTATCTTCAACTTTCGGAGTAAAACTATATGACTGAGTAGATGCAACTTTCCCCCTAGACACCCCGCCAACTTTTAAGTCCCAGTAGCTTTGGTTTGCTGGCGCTTCATTATCGTTGAAGCACCATGTATTCCCGTTGACCGACTGGTTGTCATAAGCAGCGAGATTAACAGTGCTCTTTTCGACTGCGGTGAACTGCTTTGGGCTGGAATAAGGTGCCGGCGATGCATTTACCCCTACGCCGATCTGTCCGCCGCTTCCGCCGTCGAGGTCGTTCTGCGCCCAATAGGTAACGGTTTGCGCGGGGCGGTCATACTCGACCGTCAAATTTACGTTCACCGTGGCATTCGAATTATTGGCGGATTCATTCTCCGACAGGGCACCGAGGTCGAGTTTGCCGGTTGAAAGATTGTTCTTTATCGCATTTGCAATCGCAGACGACACGAAGCTGGCCGGTCCTCCGTACGAGATGGCGCCGTCGGTCTTGTTGCCGTTGCCGGCAGCATTCCAGAGCGTCTGTGCATCGTAGGTAGTGACGCTGCTGATCTGTGTCAGCTTGAACGTATATCCTGCGCCGCTCGTGCTGTAGTTGACCGTTACCTTGATGTTGCTCGCGTTCGCAGGTATAACCGACTGCGTCCATGTGAACTCGAAACAGCTTCTCGAGACAACTGCGGTACTGTCGACAGTCGTGTCGGACAAGGATGTTACGCTGGAGGGGAAAATCCTCCCCAGCCCATAAATAGAAGATCCAAAGTCGGTGGAAGTACTGATCTTTTTGCTCGTCCTGGTATTCCAAATATTATGTGTGTTTTGTCCGACTGGATACGCCACAGGATAGAGCGGTTTCGTCTCATGGACAGTCTGGGCTGTCAAACTGAAAGATGCCGCAAAAAGAGACGCGGCAAGAAGAAACAATTTCGCTTTCATAGCATTTCTCCTTAGTCAGCAAAGCGCTAACTTTTGGTGTTAAGAGAACGACCCCGGCACAATGAAACATATCATTGTCGCGCAGCTAGCCAGGCTGACGGAGCCGTTCATCAAGCGAGGGGCGATGTTCGCGCATCGCCTCTCCGTTATTTAATCGTCTTTGTCTTAGCGGTGTAGTCCTCCCCTATTAGTTTCCCATGGTGTACCATATTCTTCCCTGTCGACATATCATGGGAAACGGCGAAGACATCGTTCGGGAAAACGGCAACGGAACCCACGTACGGCGTGTTCGGGAACTTGGAGACGTACTGCACATCGGTCCCGTTCCAATGAGCCAGACCGTCATACATGCTCACAAACACATCTTTCTCACTCCTGCCGTAGACATTGTAAGCGAAATTCGAACCGGCAATTGAAAAGACTTTCTGAAAATTGCCGAGAATATACCTGCATATATCTCCTGAAATCATGAAATACACCTTCCCTCCAACATCGCTCAAGCCGGTATTGTAGATAAACCCCGAATATATCTTTTTGAGGATGCCTCCTCGAAATGCGTAGAATGACACCACGGGATTCGGTTCGTTAACCGGGGTGTCTGCGCTCAGTACATATACGGTCCCGTTTTCCACTTTCGTCCTTACGAAGGCAGAAAAGAAATTAGCTCTGTATGCTTCTTTCCAGCCGCTGCCGTCGTTATGCAGGATAAAACCTCCCAGCGAATCATTAGCACCTATCGTTCCCACGGCGTAGACGTCCGATGGACTATTTCCGGAGATTGACTGTATGAACACGTAGGGTGAGTTAGTCGGCGCATAGACAAAGCTTCTCGACCATTTATTCCCATCGAAATGCCAAATCTCGTTATTATACGTTACCAGCCATGCATCGTTCGGACCGAATCCGTAAATGGCATCTACTTCGGAGTGATTGGAAGGTGCGCCATTCCACACTTCCCACTTGTTTCCGTCATAGTGGAACAGGCTGTTTGCGCCGTACGCCCCAAGCCAGACATCCGATGCCGAATATCCCCATATACACTCAGTCAGGAAAATGGACGGAGGAAGCGCATCTACCGTCCAGACATAGTCCCTTCTTCCCGGCTGTACATCGCCGCGCGGCCCGGTTAGAAGGTCGCAGCTGAACGATGCCGACAAAAGAATAAACATTATGCCAAGCAAGTATTTGTTTCTCATTCAATACCTCTTAACGACTTTTTCTCTTTTGCAATGGCATTGCCCGCCTCTCATTTTGTTGCACTCCCTTTTTCATCAGGGAGCCTTCCGTGGTATACCAGCTCCATGTTGGTCGTCCTGTCATGCGCGGTGAAGAATACATCATTCTCGAATAACGCCGGCGCGCAGTCCCCGTAATATTGCACAGAACCGTTCGGGTAGTGAAACAGGTACCGGAGGTCCGTCCCGTTCCAGTGGGCTATCCCGTCATTCATGTAAACGAACACGTCCTCCTCGCTGCGTCCCCAAACGTTGTAGCCATATTGTTCGGCATTTATCGAGAAGACCTTGATGAAATTTCCGGAGACGTACCGGCAGACGTCGTGCGAAATTATGAAATACACTTCATTGCCGATGTCGGAGAAAATCGGTAAATCGAGAGTGTCCGAGTATATTTGCTTCAAGAGCCCACCTTTGAATTCATAAAAAAGCCATGTGTCGTGTTTTAAGTAGCCATACTGCACCCCTGCGATGTAAGCTGTGCTTCCTTCGGGCCTCACGTAGTAGAATTGGGAATAGTAGCCGGCACGATAGACTTCTTTCCACTGTCTGCCGTCGTAATGCAGGATAAATCCCCGCTGAGACAAGTTATCGTTCGGATCCAAGAAAATTACTCCTACTGCGTACACGTCGTTGGGCGCCCCGCCATAGATGCTGAGTATGTCGGTATAAACACTTCCGGAGTTGTACATGAAAATCTTGCTCCAGGTGTGTCCGTCGAATCTCCAGATCTCGTTCCCATTGCCACCGCTTCCGGCCCATACATCATTCGAATCGAAACCACAAATCGTATTGATTCCGATGAATGGGACCGACACCTGTGTAAATTTGTTGCCGTCGTAGTGGAACATATCATCGTATCCGCCCAGCCACACATTCGATGGAGATGATCCCCAAATTGCATTGAGACTCCCGATTTGCAGACGCAGCGTATCAACCTTCCATACATAGTCCCTTCTTCCCGGCTGTACATCGCCGCGCGGCCCGGTTAGAAGGTCGCAGCTGAACGATGCCGACAAAAGGATAGGCATGATTAACAAGATGTATCTCTTTCTCATCAGCACCTCAATTTCATTAGCGTCACGGGATTCCCATCTTAACTCGAAATCCTTGTGGAATCGATTAGAACCAGAAAGTCAAACCGGCTGACAGCAAGAAGATATCCGAGCCGCTTCTCTCGGATTGGCCGGACGGCTTCAATGTTATTTCCTGATACTGCACCGCAGCGTTAACAAGACAGTGCCGTACAGCCTCCCATTTGACGCCCGCGCGCCCGCCCCAGCTGAAGCCGTCGCGCTTTGATACGTTGAGCCCGGCAAGAGATCCACCAAGTAGTTCCCTGCTGTAACCGAGCTGCGCCTCCGCAAACGGATACAGACTCCCTCCAGCGTCGAAGTTGTAAGACGGGGCTAACAGGATATTATACGTCGTGATCTTGTCCTGCGAATCCGAATACGTTTGTACGCCCAATGGGTTAAGCCCTATTTCCAGGTTGTCCGTTACGAAATATCCTGCATAAGGGAGAAACGAGAAAACCGTATATCTCTGTTCGGGGAACTCGGTTCCCTGGGTGATGAGCGACGTATGTTGGTACGAGATGATACCGCCGAGTTCAATAGTACCTCTCGCGAGGTATTTCGAGGTCGTCTGTCCGGACCCCCTTGCAGGAAACAGAAACTGCGCGAGCAGCCATGCCGCGAATAGTCGTCTCAAGATATACCGCGTGATCGTTGGCATTATTTCCTCCGACCGTTTTCTTGAATGCACTCTGACCAAGATGCGGATAGGCGGGACATAAAATTCCGATTGTCGCGGGCTGAGAACTCCTGAGCAGCGTAAATCCAGCCCCATAAGGTCCACGTGAAAAGCGAACCCGAAATGCGCATAGAAGAGGGGGGGCAGGCAAAAAAAATGCACCCCGAGCTGTTCAGGCCCCCTGGGACGTTGCGAGCCGCAATTAGCCCGCCGATCATCCTGTAAACTTCCGTCTATCCCCGGTGTGAACCAAGTGCCGCACCCTGATTCAGAGCAGCGACTGCATATGGCTTCATACCGGAATAGATCCGTTTTGAGAATCGGAAAGTTTTCGCATACCCTACTCTCCAATTTACGGTAGAAGATATCGGGGGGCCGAATAAAAGTCAAGCGTGTGCACAAATCGTGTTAGTGGCCCAATAAAGATGGTACACCTGATGACACAAGATAAAACATAGTCATCGCAGATAAGATTCTATTCGATCACTATCCGTGGGAATCTGTGTTCTTTCTGTGCTTTCCGTGTGCAACAAAAGGAATGGCACACTGATAACACGGAAAAAGCACGGATGATCACGGACAACATTCCATTCAATCCTTATCAGTGTAAATCCGTGTTCCTTCCATGTCTTCCGTGTTCAACGATTCGTCCGGGCAAAAAAGAAGGCGGACGGAGTTAACCGCCCGCCCTCTGGGTAGAAGGGTCGATAGGGACGACCTTACTTCAATAAAAGCATCTTCTTTACTGCCGAGAAATTCGGTGTCGATAGCCTGTAGAAGTACACTCCGGTCGGCATCATTACGCCGTTGCCGTTGCGTGCGTTCCAGGTTACTACGTGCGAGCCCGCGCCCATCGTCGCGTTAACGATCGTCGCGATTCTCTGTCCGAGGATGTTGTAGATCGTAACCGTCACGTGCATCGACGCGGGTATGCTGAACGCGATCTGCGTCGTCGGGTTGAACGGGTTCGGATAGTTCTGATCGAGCGTGTAGTTTACCGGCTGCACGGACGTCTGTTGGATCGCCGTTGGGACTTCGGGGGTGACCGTCAGGTTAGATGTGGATGTGACGGCGGTGCCGGTCGATGAATAGGTCGGCGAGCTGGTCTGAGAACCACCGGAAGTAAATCCGACAACATCTGTTGTCACCGAGTACGTTCCGGGAGCGAGTCCGGGAATCGTATACGAACCGTCGCCATGGGTTATGCCGTAGCCGGCGAGATTCCCATTAGCGTCGAACGCGTAAACAAGCGCTCCGCTCACGCCTTCGGAGTTCGAGGAGTTCGTGACATTTCCGTTGATCGCGGTGTATCCGGAGGTTGACGCCGCCATCTGCTTGACATATATGTTCACGCCGCTCGTCGATGTTCCGTTGACCTGCACGGCTGACGCGTCTTTCCATCTCACAGTCGGGCCGGTGAGGCTGTAGAACGATGGGACATAGCTTCCGAGCGGAATTGCAAGGATCTTATAATAGCCCGGAGGAAGGCTGGACAGCGTATAGGCGCCAGTGCTGTCGGCATCGGCAAAGTAAGTACCGGCAACGTGCATCCTCAACGTGTCACGATAATCCCACACATCGCGGAAAGCGATGATTCTAGCCGGGACGCCGATATTGTTCGTCGTATCCATGACACTCCCGCTGATCGAGCCGAGCACTACCGGCGGAATCTCCGGAAGAGCGAAGTTGATTCCAGTCGTGTCGCTGTTGAGTGCGATAACGTCCGCGGATAACAAGTTGGACTCGTTGTTGAAGAATATTCTCTGATAACCGGCAGCCTTCGCGAAAGCGACGTAGAAGCCCTGCGGAAGCGAATCTTCCGAGTATACGCCATTACTGTCGGTATACGTCTTGTAAATGTACGGCGAGTCACCGTCCAGGTTGAAGGTCCTGACGTTGTATCGCTCAGTGTACATGTGCTGGAAGACGTCTTTGAAGTTATCGCCGTTCTGCCACTCGTTCTGATCCTCTTTCGCGCCGTTAAAAACAAATCCGGCTCTCGCGAATACAACCAGCGCGCCCTTGATCGCGGTGCCGTTTGTGTCGGTGACGCTACCGGTGACGCTGAATTTGGGTAGTGAGGCGAATCGATCCTGCAGTTTGAAGTCCGCGATTTGAGGAGTCGTATCGGTTACCACAACCGGTGTCGCGTTCTCCATATCCGACGCGCCATTGTACCACTGCGGCAAATACTTGGGGTTCATCGGTATAGCGTGCACGTAGTACTTACCGGCGTCGACGTGATGTATTGAGTAATCACCGTTTGAATCTGTCGTGGCATGATAATCGAAGTGCCAGTCCATGTCCCTCTGATAAAGGGTAACAAGGACATTTCGTATCGGGTTACCGAGCGTGTCGGTAACAGTTCCGGCGATGGTGCCGTTAAGGGCTGCGACCCTGATCGCGAATTGCTGATACGCGCGGCCGCCGTTGCTCGAAATGACGACGACATCCACATCATACCAGCCTCTCGCCTGCGGTATCCAGGTGATAAGCCCGGTCGAGTCGATCGCCATCAGCTGTGGATGGTCTTCACCCAGCTTGTAAGTGAGGACTGAAGTGGAATCGGACGAAACCGCCGTGACCTGATAAGTATAAAGCGAATCCACAGTCCCGTTAAGGGGAGGAGTAGAAGTGATCGTAACGTGATCGCGGTTGTAGTATTGAAGGCCCGCAAACACTTTCGCGTAATTACTTACTTTCATTTGACCTGTGCCGTTGAACGCCCTGACCTGATAAACAAGCGCCATCCCTGTGGAGGCAACGGTTGTGTCATTGTACTGCGTTGCTGTAGTCGAATCGATTTTGGTATAAGAAATATTCATGCTCGTATCGGTGATGCTCATCTCTCCCCGATAGACCAGGTAGTAGGCCACCGTGAAGTTATCGGGTTTTTCCCAGGAGAGAGAGACCTTCCCTGCTTCAAGCGAAGCATCGAGAGAGAAGCTGCCGCTAAACATCTGCGCGAAGGCAGACGAGAACGTCAGCATCACTCCCGCCATAGCGAGGAAGGAGAGGGTATATAATTTTCTGACCATAAATTCCTCCAGTTTTTATAGCAATAAATTCAAAGTGCATGCCGCAAATTTGCTGGCCATCTGAGCTTTAAAACCGGATATTCTTGACACTGACAATGAGGGCATGCGCAAACATTGCATCTGAAGTGCAGGGCGTGCGGAAAAGGACACACACATACCCAGTGATCTCAGAAGAGAAAAGGAATTAGAAATCGACGCGGAAGGTGAGACCTACAGAGCGTGTCGCAGGTGAAAATTCGGGAGCGAAATGTGGAGGGAGGTGTAAGAACGAATCGAACTCCGAGTACAGATAAATAATTACAAAAGCGGAAACCGAGTAAAACTCCGTCTTATAATACAGGTTGTAAGTCTTGTACCTGCTCTCAGCAAGCGCCGGCGTCGAGGCATTGAGATAACTGGTCCGGGCATTCCGGCGGAGAATGTCGGAAGCTATCGCCGAGATTGCTGAGGCGACTCCGGCACCAAGCAGAATATATCCCTTGGTACTCCTCCCCTGATGAAGCTGATCCCACCCCGGAAAAATCATTGCCCTGAAAGTCGGTTCTCCCCGGAGATAAGCTTTTTCTTCCCCCTTCGCAAACGGCTTTGCAGGTCGTGCGGTCGCCGCTTGAGCACGAAACTCACGCTTAGCCGTCTCGAACACGCTCATTATCTTCGGCGATGTCAGAACAGGATCGAGCGAAAGTGTTGAGTCCAGGCGCAGCGCTTTCACGAAATGCTCTATCGCCGACTCATTCCGCCCCTCTGCGACGAGGGTGAAGCCAAGATATTTCTCAAGTTGCACTCTTGTCGAGTCGCTGACACGTCTGTCTTCGAGTACTCGTCTTGCCTGGAGCTCGGCAGAAATATACGAGCCGTTGTCAAACAGCTTTTTTATTTCGACGATGGTTGAATCTGTTGATGTTGAAGCCTGCGCGAAGGATACTGAATAGAGGCAAGGGAGTATTACCAGCGCCAGCAAGAACGCGAGGAGAGACCCCTTCAGCGCGCAACCGCGCGTAATCCGCGCCGAGGCTTTGATGGCTTCCCGCGATAAGGGAGGATCGGTTGAGCGGGAGGAGATGTTGCCATTTGACATTACTTGATCAGGACCATTTTCCTGTAGAGACTTCCTTTTTCGGTTTCCAACCTGTAAATATAAGCCCCGCTTGGCAGATTCGCACCATTGAAAACGGCATTGTAGCTCCCCGCACGCAAGATACCGTTAACAAGGTTCTTTACTTTTTGCCCAAGCATGTTGTATACATCCAGGCTTACTCTGCTTCCAGGTGACGGAACATCAAAGTGTATCGTCGTTGTCGGATTGAATGGATTAGGATAGTTCTGATCGAGCGAGTATCCCTTGGGAACGTTGGGCAATGGGTTCTCAATTACCGGAGTCACGAACTGCGGCACCTGATAGACCGAAGCGACGGGGACCTGACCGTTCTTGTAGTTTGGCGACACTCCGCCGAAGAGATAAATAGATCCGTCATTTCCCCTGGCGGCAACAAAACCGCGCCTCGGTCTGTCGAGAACGGCTGTTGTCGGTTTCTCCACAATACTATCAGGACTTGGGAACTCGAACGTCCGTATATCGGGGAAGCATCCGCCTGGATACATGTTGGAGCCATAACCAGAGATCACATACACCGAATCTTGCTCGACCACCGTTCCGAAAAAAGCTCTCGGATCTCTCCATGTCAGCCCAAGGCTCACGACTCCAACGAGCGGCACGTATCTCTCGATAAATCCAACGGGTCCGATGCTCCCTCCAACACCGCCGAAAATGTATATTGAATTACCAACCCTCGCAACCTGATGAAAAGCTCTGCCAAACAACATTGAATTGGGAAGCACCGTCCACTTTTCGTCGTCAGGATTATACGTTTCCACCTCTTTGTGGAGTATGTTCGCGGAATCACCCCCGCCAAACACCAGGATTCTGCCATCGAAAGTGGTGGCAGCGGCTCCCTTTCTCTCATATTTCATGCTTGCGGTGTAGTGCCATTTGTTCGAAGCTGGGTCGTAAACCTCAACCGTATTCAAAACATTTCCCAGGCTGTCCACTCCGCCCATTACGTAGATTGAATCGTCCAATGCGACGGCACAGGCGAAGACCCTCGGAGTCAAAAGAGGTGCAATATTCGTTTCCCAACTGTTCGACCCAAAATTGAATGCCTGAACCGTCGAGGTGCCTCTAATGTTCTCTATGTTTCTACCCTGCAAACCCTGCGCACCACCTATGAAATAAACGGTATTCTCGATTCGCGCCGAACACATGCCGACTCGCGGATATGGCATGTCCGGTACACCGCTAACTTGAGCAAAAGCAGAGACTTGCGCCACTAACATGAGCGCGAAGGCCGCTGTAAGAATCTTGGTGAAATATGTCTTTGTAAACCGATCCAGTGCCATTTCCTATATATTCTACAATGGGCGTGCCGCTATTTATCTCCCTTATCCGCGAAAAAACTGAAATTCAACCTTAGCGTATCTCCAGCTTTCACGTTGAGAGTCTTTACTATATCCTGAAATGCCGGATTGTGGATTCGTATCCGCCGAGTGCCGGCAGTAACTATGATCGGCTGCGCGGAAGGGGTCGTCTCGCGGAATTGGTCGTCGACATAAACGTTTCCCCACGGTTCGACACTCACCAACAAATATCCCGAGTCCTTGAGAAAATTCGCGTCTACGTCGGAAAGATTATTCTTCCTGATGTCAACCTGCCTGACAATCGGCGCGAAATTAGGATTATTAAATGTTACTGTGTGATTCCCCACAGGGATTTTGATTGAACCGGATATCGGCGTCGTGCCGGCATATTCATTATCGATGAATATCTTTGCCCATGGAGTGCAATGAATCGCCACGTAACCGGAATCGGGACTCAAGTCCGCGGTGTTGATGTCCGTCCGGACGGCGACTTCTGCGGTATCCGAAGCAGGCGACGAGATTTCTTTCTTACTCATCACCCGCTCGTGAACTTTCTGAGCAGGCTTCGATGGAGATTTCACGGTGGGTTCTTCTGGAGTATGCTTGGCACTCGGTCGGACAGCGGCCGGCGTGTCGTTGCTTGACGTCATCGAGTCAGAAACGGCTGTGCTCGCTTTCTTTGCCGGCTGCCTTACGGCGAACAAGAGCCAAACTATCACGATAATGGCGATGGCAATCGGAACCACGATTCGCTTTCTACTTTTCACGGATTCAGCTTGCGCATCTGCGGCCCGGGGAAGCTCTTTTTGTTCTCCCTCAAAATAAGCAAGAGCTTCCTTCGCCGAGGCAAAGCGGTTATGCTTGTCAGGAGCAAGTAGACGTTTCAAAAATTCAAAAATGTGAGGCGAACATTGCGGCGCAATGTGATTTATCGACGCGGTATCAAAAGCCTGGATCTTGCTAATGCATTCCGCGTAAGATCTCCCAACGAGAATTTTCTCCCCCGTCAAGACTTCGACAAGTGTGACACCAAGCGAAAAGAGGTCCGTCCTTTGGTCAACTGTTTCCCCTCTCGCCTGCTCCGGCGACATATAGGCAGGAGTGCCTATCAGACTTCCTTCCATCGTAAGAGAAGGAGCATCAGAGACAGCGGCAAGACCGAAGTCCGTCACCTTTATTGTTCCGTTTTCGGAGACAAGTATATTTCCAGGCTTGATGTCTCGATGGACAACGCCACGGTCATGAGCATATGAAAGGGCCTTCAATACGGCTGCCGCGACTCGCTTTAGGAGTTCCTCGGAGCGGACCTCCTTGTTCTGAAGCAGGTCTTCAAGAGATTTCCCCTCGACGTACTCCATAACAATAGCCGGAGCCCCTTCAACCTCTGTCAGGTCATAAACCTGCACAATGTTTTCCGACTTGAGTATCGCACATGCCTTTGCTTCTCTTGAAAAGCGGGCCACCAACTCTTTGTCTCTGAGGAGATGCCTGTGAAGTACTTTTAGAAGGACCGTCCTGTCGAGGATATTCTGATGAGCCTTATAGACACTGGTAGTCGGGCTCTGGCTGATCAGCTCCAGTATGGTGAAGTTATCTTGAGCCATTAGAAGAATCCTTCGGGACTCCCCATTCCTTTAACCTGTATTGAAGCCAGCGAAGCGACACACCGAGCTTCTCGGCCGTGCGGGTCCGGTTGCCACCGGTCTCATCAAGCGTCCTCTCGACAAGTTGTCTCTCAAACTCCTCCAGCGTCAAGCCGGTTCTAATCAATCCCTCTTCCGAATACTGCTCGAGCCCAAGATCGTCTTCCGAAAGCTCCTCCGAGCGCGAAAGAACGACCGCACGCTCGATGACATTCTGCAACTCGCGAACATTGCCGTACCAAGGGTGACTCAGAAGCTTCGACATCGCGCCTGACGAAATGCGCTTCACGTTTCGGCCGTGAGTATCGACCGCCTTCTTCATGAAGTGACTCGCCAGAACCGGTATGTCGTCGCTCCTGTCCCTGAGCGGCGGAAGGGTAATCCCAACAATGTTCAGCCTGAAATAAAGATCTTCTCTGAATCTTCCCGCCTTGATTTCTTCATGGAGATTCTTGTTGGTGGCGGAAATTATCCGGACGTCTACCTTCCTCATTTCGATGTCGCCCAGCCTTCGGATTTCCTTATCCTGCAGAACTCTCAGGAGTTTGGCTTGCAGAGGAGACGGAAGGTCGCCGACCTCATCGAGAAAGAGCGTACCTCCTTCGGCATACTCTATCAGCCCTTTCTTGTCGGCATTCGCTCCGGTGAAGGCTCCCTTCTTATATCCGAAAAGCTCACTCTCCAAAAGCTGCTCCGGTATGGCAGAGCAGTTGATGGCCATGAAGGGATAATCCCTCCGCTTTCCCTGGTTATGGATCGCGCGGGCTATTAGCTCCTTTCCGGTTCCGCTCTCGCCAGTTATCAGAACGGATACATCAGTATCGATAACTCGCTGGACAAGATCGAGCGCCGCCTTCCATTGTTTGCTCTTGCCTATTATCCCCTGGAAAAGGTTTGTGCTGCTGATTTCGTTCTGAAGTCGGGCGTTCTCACTCTTGAGTCTGTCGTAACGCTTGGCGTTCTCCACGGCGACAGCAGCCAGGTTGCCGAAGACGGCAAGGAACTTCATCGTGTCGGTATTGAACTTACCTCTGGACTTGGTGCTGTCGAGATAGATCGCGCCGATAGTCTCTTCCTGGAGCCTGAGGGGGACGCAGATTATGGAAAGTATTTTTTGGGCGACAATGCTTCTGGACGCCTCGAAACGTTCGTCGCTGAGAGCATCAAAAGTTAAAACCGGATCTCCCGACTTCAGGACGTTGTTGATAACCGAAGAAGACGCGGCAGATTCATTCGCGTCCGTCGGGCTGCTGAAGTTCCTATATACTACAACACTGAAGCCACGCTCATCAGAATCATCCACCATCACGATGTATCCCCTTTCCGCATCGAGATGGGACATCGCGTTCTCCAGTACCTTTTCCAATAGCTCATTCTCATCGAGGATCGAGTTGATCCGCTGCGCTATTTCGTAAAGGACGGTAAAATTATCTCTCGGTTGTTCAATCATGTCAACTTTCTAAGGAACTATGAAGGACGCTTCTTTAGAACGGGAACTGTTGCCGTAACTGTCTGTAATTCCGATAGTCCAAAAATATTGTCCAGGCTTCAGCGAATCGGGATAGGTGTAAGAAACGTCGTTCGGCCCCAGTATGATCGAGTTTCCCACTTGAGAAGGCGTGCCTGCGCTAATCAGAAACAGCTGAAGAGAGTAGGTATAGCTGAACGAAGCGGACGGTGGATTCCATTCAAACGTCGGAGACGCAGAAGTGGTATCGCTGTTCCCCGGAGACGTCGGCGCAGGCTCCGATTCAATTATTCTGGAGACGTAAAAAGGTCCCTGGCTCGTCAATCCATTTTCTCTATCACTAGCATAGACGAAGAATTCTTTGCCGACCAACCACTGCAAGTCCTGGCCCGGGAGCTGCGTCGCGTTTATTGTCGCCTGAAAAGTCCCGGTCCCTCCGGAATAGCTCATGTTGAACGAAAGTGAATCAACCTGCACATGAACTGTCGAGTCTACTATGTCACCAATCCCGTCGGGATCTGCCACGTTAGCTGTAACTGTCGCATAGTAAACAGGACCAGGCCACCATTGGTCTATCTTCGTCGTGACAACCTCTGGATTTGTGATAACGGGAAGCGCGTCGAGGTGAACAGTAGTATCGTAAGTCGCGCCAACCGGGAGTGTGATACTCAATGTGTCGGCCATAAAGGAGGGTTTAGTTATCACCAAAGTCAGACTCCCCGCTGGCGCGTCCGCGAAACTGAAGCTACCGTCAGATGCCGTCAATTCCGCAGATCCGTTCTGTTCTACGGTGACGAGCGCATTGGGGATGCCTGAATAAGGAAAACTCAGAGAGAGCACCTTTCCGTTAAGGTTTCCAGCATTCCGATAGTTTGGGGATCCTGGATCCAGAGGATTGTCATGAGGTGCATCGGGTGCGCAGCCAAACTGAATCATCATCAGGCTGCAAATTATCATGACGACACCTATCGAACTCCTCATTAGCTCCTACTCAATCGAATCATTTTATTAACCGAGAGGGGCAAAATCAAGTGTTGATGGGGCTTAATTAAATGCCGATGATAGCGGCGGGAGAGCATTCTTCTGGAGGAGCTATTCATTGAATGAGCCAAGGAGGACCGGAACAGGACGCTTAGATCAATGGAAACACACTTAGCCTGCTGACGCAGGAAGGGACTCGCGTGTATTAAACTAATTTCTGAAGAAGGAAGTGACGCCTATTTGCCGCGGATGACCTTCACAAGTGAACTGGCGACGGAATTAAGTACATCCTCCGAATTGTAAAACCCGCTGTTGATTTTCCCGCGTACATCCGTCAGCTTGCCTTGCATCTGAGCATCATGAAGTTTCATCGCTTCGGACGAAAGCTGAACCTTGTCGCTTATGTTGCCGGTCGAACTCCCTTCCCCTTGAGATGTTTTCTCTGTCGCGCTCAATTTGTTCTTGACTTCTTTCACATTTACAGAGCTGAGACTTTGGTCAATTGGATTAATAGCCATGTCGGCCTCCTCGAATCTTATCCTGCTCATTCTTTGTCAAATTCACATGGGCAGAGCGGCGCATAGCGGCATAGGTGGCGATTTTTTTTGCGCCCGTGATCGTAGCTAGTTCCTTTGTCAACGACGTCATCCTGGAGCGAATGTTCGAATTCGCTTCAGACACGTCATTTTCGATGTTTTTCATCAAAACTTCCATTTCACTCATTCTATCGGAACTTGCCAGCGAAACTTTAGCGTCTCGAAGCTCACGCAGGGATTCAATGAGAGCGACCCGCTCGCCAATCAACCGCGACGCATCCTGCAAGTCACCCTCGGCTATTCTACCTTTGATCTTGGAGGCATTCTCGGCCAATTCTCGAATTATCCTTAAAGCCTCTTGCTCCTGGTTCATCTAGAAACTCTTTTTGATAGAAATAATTTGCACAAGAAAGTCGACAGCATCAGACAGCCATTCCACTCGATGCCATGCCACTCCAAATATTATTCAGGTTACTTTGGGTCTGGCCTAGTTGAATCAGCGTCGACTCGTACGCGGAATATTGTTGCTGCATGGCATTTGCCTGAAGATTAATACTCTGCTGCATCGAAGTTATCATGTTGTTCATCGAAGTCACCTGATCCTGGGCGCCGTTGATCTTCTGATCCATGACACCACCAGGATTAGTAAACTGTTGAAGCGCTGTATTAAGCTGAGTCGCGACGCCAGAGGATGAATTAAAAAGAGCTACGACAGCGCTAGGATTGGACGTCAGGGCGCTGTTGAGTTTCGACTGATCGCTTATGGAAAGCGTACCGTCGTTGTTCAACGTGATCCCGATCGCGCTAAGCGTGTTAGGACCGCCGCTGACGGCCGAGCTAACCTGTCCCATCACAATATTCTCCAGCGACATCTGGAGATTCATTATGCTGACGTCTCCTGCAAGCGGACCTCTCGTGACGGTCTGGTTACCAGAGGAATCGGTCGATGTCGTATCGGTAACGTCCGTATTCAGAGTCGATATGACGCTGTTATACTTGCTTATGAATGTATTCAGCGTCGTTTGGATAGCGCTCGTATCGGGACCGACAGTTAGCGTGACAGGATTTGCCGTCGACTGCTGCGATCCTGCCAGATTGAGCGTTACGCCGGTCAAGACATTCGAGACTGTGTTCGAACTACTGACGATAGGTATACCGTCAAGCGTGAAATTCGCGTCGAGGGTACTTGTCGAGCTATTGACGTACCCAGCGCTTGTAGACGTAGATGCGGTGCGCGAACTTATTACGCTACTCGTCCACCCGACATTTTGCAGCAACGTGCCTGTTACATCGGCGACGCTTATGGCATTCGTTGAGCCGGTATTTGTGCTCTGAAATACAAGCCTGGACGTCGTGGATGTATCGTTGACGACCGATGCGGTAACTCCAGCGCCGGCTGAATTGACCGCATTCGCTATGTTGGTCAACACCGTCGAGTTTGTGTCTCCCGCCGCAACGTTGACATTAACGTTCGTCGCTTTTCCATCGACGGTTATAGAAAACGTGAAAGCCCCCGCTCCGGTCGCTGTCGAGATACTTGTCCCCGATTGTGTAAGTTCGTTCGATACGAGCGTGTCGCTCTTCGCAAGCTGGGAAACAAATACCGAGTGTGTCCCAGCTGTAGCCGTTGGCTGCGCCGTAGCAGTCACGACTGAGCTGTCGGAAGAAGTCGCGGTCTGCACGGCAAGCGGAGATAGCGTCCCGACCTGAGACAAATTGTTGGCCTGTGTCTGCAGGTTGGAAAGGGTGCTTTTCAGAGTCTGGTAGATCGAGATTGTCGAATTAATGGAAGCGACTTCCGCCTGCATATTGTAGACGGGTGTGCTAATGGACTGGACGTAAGCCTGGACGAGCTGGTCAACGACCGAGGAGGTCGAAGAATTCGTGCTCAAAGTGGGAGCGGAAGAAAGGCTCGATATCGAAGAAGACACGACTACCTCCCGTTTCTCACGACAATTTGAAAGCCTGTGCCCATGCGGAACGGAGTTGGCCGACTACCTTCGCGACCTCATCGAAATTCCCTTTTTGGGCCTGATTCTGGCAATATCTATAAAGTTTGAAAAAGCCGAGCGATACCTCGCGGTAATCGAAATTGAGCGCGGCTATCAATTGAGTCAGGCCAGCGCTGACGTTGTCGTAATTCCTGGCCTTTGAATTAACAATAACAAAATCATAAACCTTGAGTATAAGTTGCACCGGGCTCAAGCTCATTATTTCATTCTGCTTATAATGCTTGAAAGCCGTCTTGGGTTTGTAGGATATAGTCTCCATTGCCTCACCTTGACTTCGCATTCAGTTCATGTAATCAGTTGTGCGGAAATAAAAGGGAGACCCGTCCAAGGTTTACCCTTGGACGGGCTTCCGCAAGCCGATTACGGGAACAGTTTCAGAATGCCGCCCGGTTGTGCGTTCGCCTGAGCCAACTGCACTGTAGCGGTTTGTTCCAGTATCTGGAGCTGAGTCGCCTGGACTTGAACCTGAGCGATGTTGGCGTCCATTATCTGGCTCGCCGCCGCCTGCGTGTTGGTGATTGACGTCTGCAGAACCTGCTGCTTGAAGCTGAGCCGGGACTCGAGAGACCCGACATACTGCAATTGCGAAGTGACCGTATTGATGGCACTGTCGACGCTGCTTAGAGCGTTCGCGATGTTCGCCGTGGTCAGTCCTGTGAGACCGAGAGCGGACGAATCAACCGAAGTTGACAACGAGACCGACAAAGTATCACCAGTATCGGCACCGACCTGGAATGTCTTGCCGGTGAACACGTTGTTGAGAAGCTGCTGACCGTTGAACTTGGTCTGCGAGATGGTTTGGTCAATTTCACTCATGTAGTCGTTGACCTGGGTGACTATGGCGCCAAGTTCCGAAGAACCCAGACCCGCGTTACCCGCCTCCGTCACGAGCGTCTTGACGTTTACCAGAATGTTGTTGATGGCCTGAAGACCGCCTTCAGCGGTAGAGAGAACGCTTTGCGCGTCGCCAACGTTCGTCAATGCCTGGCTCAATCCCGCAGCCCTTGCATTCAGCTTCGTGCCGATGGTGTATCCGGCCGGATCAACGCCGACGCTGTTGATACGCTTGCCGGTAGCCAACTGCAGTTCAGCCTGGTTGAGCTGCTGGTTGATGTTGTCCAACGCATTGTAGGCGTTCTGCGCGCCGATGTTTGTCGCAATGCGGAACCCCGATGTGAAATCGGACATGGTGCTATACCTCCATGTTATTGTTTTGAGCGACGTCCATGCCGCTCGTTGGAATCCGCAGGCCCTTTTCCATCGGACTTACGTCCGACCGGATGTGTGCAGGACCTCCGGTTAGAGGAGTTATCAATTCAAGGCGGTCCGGCGGCTCTCCTCTCGCCGCCGCTCCCGCGAGCTGAAGCCTTGAAGGCTTTTTCCGGCTCACGAGCGTGCCTTAACAATAGTATCGGATGTCACCTCTGGAACTTTAGAAGTTTTTCACATGAATCAAACATCAAAGCGACACTATCGAGACGGTTTCAGATGCGGAGTAGCTCTTTACAGGCCTTGATGAGGTGTTCAAGCTGAATATCCAAGCGCAGATTCCCCCCTCCATTTTCTCGGATCCGGAGAAGCATTTGGTAACCTTCAGTAATTTCGTTCATCGAAAGGAGGCCGACCGCTGCCACGTACATTGCTATACCGTTTGTGGGATTGTAATCGAGACACCGGTTTGCGTAACTGATCGCGTTATCGTTCTCATTGCTTTCCAGCGCCAGCTGTGACATTTTCATGAACAGCCTTTCGAGTATAGCGCTCCCCATTCCGACGTAGTCAAGGCCGAGCACCTTCTTCATTTCCGCGTACGCTTCTTCCTTCCTTCCCATGCTCATCAAGGTCACGCCGGTTTGGTAATGAAGGTACGGATCGTTTTCTGAACGAGACAGCGCTCTTCGCAAAATCTCAAGATTCCTCGCGCCCCTGTCCACAGCCCCCTGAACGAGTTTCCTTGAATAGCCATGATGCAGAATTACGAGGTCGGATCGCTCGATCTTTCCACCGCTCTTCTCTATGCTTCCCCTGATTTGCTCGTGGACCGGCATTTGGTACCTGTACGCACTGCGGTTTCTGAACAGCCTTACTATCCCCATGTCTTCGTACTTCAGCACGTCCGTCTCCGGCATCTCGCTCCGAACAATAATCTCAACTCCGTCAGCGCGTGAAGCCTTGACAAGACCTCGAATCTTTTCTCTTGATTTTTCACTAAGTTCCTCATCCGCATCGAGGACGAGAATCCAGTCTCCGACCGCCGACTCCAGAGCGACATTCCTCGCCGAGGAAAAGTCGTTGTCCCAAGCGTGAGTCACAATTTTAGCCCCATGACTGCTCGCGATTTCGACAGTCGAGTCCGTTGAACCTGTATCGACGACAATCACCTCGTCGGCTACTCCGTTCACGCTTTTCAGGCAAGCATCAAGATATTGAGCTTCATTCCTGACTATCATGCAAAGCGATATACCAGTAGGCATCCGAATTGTCCTTCCATTGTTCCGGCAAAATCCCCGCCGCCGGTATTACTTCGGCTTGAATTTGTTGATCGAATCAACTTCGAGAGGTCGAAGCGTAATGTGGTCCACTCCCTCGGATTTTTCCTCGCCTTCCCGGTTGGTAAGGAGCACCGTCGTGCATTGTGGCTGAGCCTTTTTGAGCTGGCTGCAAAGCTCTCTTCCGTTTATCGATGGCAAACTCAGGTCGATGAAGGCAACTGCGAACCTTTCCGCGTCGAAGAGCTTCGCAGCTTCGACAGCATCGCCGGCGACTTTAAGTCGCGAAAACACTCGCAGAAGGTTCTGCGACTCCTCCTCGACCAGTTTCTTGTCATCCTCCACGAGAAGCGCCGTGAGTACGCCGGTTTCCGCCCCCTCCACCGGCTTCGATTCGATGATTTCCAAAGTCATCATGTTGAGATGGACATCAGCTTCCACCGTATAGCCAAGCTTTTCGATTTTTCCTACAAGCGCTCTTATGCTCGCGCTTCCTTCTATCTTATCCTCATCTACCGCCTCGCCATCGGCTCCCGTGATCCTGAGCCCCACACGTTTACCTTTCCCCTCCGCGGCATCGCCAGGACCAGGCGTAGATGTGGTCATAAGCACGTCGCACTCCTTCAATCCGGAAACGAGTACCACGTTTGAAAGAAGGTCACGGAGAATGTCGAATGTCGCCTGATCGGTTCTGATCTCGGCGAGCGACGAAGTCTCGAAGCCCTTTATCCTGATCGGCATATTCCCCGCGCCGCTGTCAGACTGGTTCATTAGGGCGCTCCTGACCGCCTCGAAGAGTTCATCCTGGCTCTTTGAAGAACCATCGAGGTCCATCGACATCTCTTTTGCCGCGGCGGCCAGATGAAGACGGATCTCCTGAAGTATTTTCTCTTCCCCCTGAACGAAAGAGAGGCGCGAGAGAACGTTGTCGATGGCTATCCTCGCGTTCCTCAGTGAAACAGGTACCCTTTCGATCGATTCCCTGAGAATCGCCTGTTCTTCCTTCGCCCGCTCCAGTTTGGAGTTCAAGAGGGCGGTCTCGGCCTGAAGCGCCGGGAGTTTCATCGTGAATATACTTTTGATCTTGTCGACCGACAATTCAACCATGGTGCGCGATAAACGATCGCTTGAGCACTTCACGGACATCACGCCGAGCCCGATGTTCGCGAAATCGATCTCGTAGATTCCCGAACCCGGGCCTTAATTATCGATTAGTTCCATCGGAGGGATTCTCTCTGCCCCGCGGTTCTCAGGGGTAAGGGCCACGGATGACTCCTTCATCTTCGTCGACAAAGATTCCGCGAGTACCTTGACGACGGCCTCAGGAGTTCCAGCCGTCGAGAGTCTCGTCATGAACTCGCTCATGACCTTCGAGTTCTCCACGAGCTGCACAGAAATTCTAGTTTGTTCCTGGGAACCTTTCCTACCTTCGAGCATGTCCAGCGACACCGATGTTACCGCGTTCAACTCTGAAATTGACGGCGAAACTCCTATGAATCTAAACAAGAGAGCAAGACCCTGCCGCCTCGACTTGACCGCGTAGTAAATTCCTTCGCCCCCCCTCATTTCTGCCGACTCAAGCTGATTCGCTGGCAATAGTGAACCGAACTTCGTCGCAGGGACGGACAAATCTTTCGGGAGATTCCCGTTGGAAATTACAAGCGACATCGCGGTACCCTCGATGGAGTAAACTCCTACCGACTCAGCCGCAAAGACCTGGCGGAGGAGGTCAGTCACTCTTCTGGAGTATTCTTCGAACGAACCCTCTCCCATCCCGGTCAACCCCACCATGGCACGCGTCACTTTTCCGCTCTCCTCGAATCTCCGCTCCGCGGAAATCCTGGCGTGAAGCCCCGCGGCCACCGAAGATGCCGCTTTCAGGACCGGAGCGAGCTCATCGAGGTAATTGGCCTGAATGCCGGATGAAGGGAAAGCGATGGAAGCGAATCCGAGGACGTCCCCGACCGCCGTGCTTTGCAGAAGGAGCCTCGAATCTCCCGACGAAAGGACATTCATGAAAGTGGAATCCGGTATCTCTATTCCGGATAAAGACCCTCCGTGCCTGGCCGCGATCGCATCGCTCTCTGTGAGGCTGAGAGACAGAGACGGCTCTATTCTTCCCGAAGCTGTAGTCATTAAGAAGACGTCGGCGGTTCCGCGGGAAGTTTGCAGCGTACCCGTTCCTATTACTTTCGCGCCTGCAAACGCGTCCGCCGCAAGGAAGTCGCTTACGCCTTTAAGTATCCCTTCGAATTTATCGGCGGTGGGAAGGTCCCTCACGATAACATTCCGCCGCTTCAATTTCTCTATCTCCGCGCGCTGGCTGATTTCCTGGTTGACCGGCCTGAACCGGTACACATGAGAATTCCCTACCGGGATGTTCTCGACCTTATAAAAGCGGCCGTTCAGCTCGCCGGTGTCATCCGGGCGAGCTATTCCAACGCCAGCAAGCACCTTCGCGGGGTCGACGCTCTCATCGAGCCTTATCGCCAGCTTGTTCCTCGCCGCGACGTTGGCGGCACGGACAATTCCCATCTCCAGGATGAAGACCGGATCATCGGCAAATGATTCCAATAAATTGCTCAACAGACCCTGCGCCCCACGGAGCTGCTGCTTCAGCAACTCCTGTTCGGTGATGTCCTCCAGGAAAAGGAATGTCGTGTCTTCCATGACCGAAGCACTGACATTCAAGTATTTTCTGTCCGTGGCGCGGCACATGCGCATCACGATCGCGCCGGAACGGAGTTCAGATTTGAAGCCCTCTGGAGATTCGCCTAGATATCTGAGGAACCCGTCGAAGCTCCTGTCCGAAGAAAGAAATTCCTTGAAGAGGCTTTCGAACATGTCGTTCCACCGGGAAAGTTTTCCTCCGTTCACGGCGGCTGTCGGGAGGAAACTGTTGAAGAGTCTCCCCGACTCCAACGTCGACTTCCTAAGCTCTTCCTCAATTTTCTTGAATTCCGAAACTTCCCGGAAGAGGTAGAAGCCCTTCCCGTGGATATCCCAGTGGGCCACAGAAAACGCCCTCCCTCTCTTGTCAACCAGTTCGGAAACGCCCTCTCCCAGCCCCGGCGCGGCGAGCCCATTCGACGAGAGGAATTCCCCGAACAATTCGCCTTCACTTGTTTCAAGTGTTTCCTGTAGAGAGCGACTGAAGAAAGCGACGCGACCCTCCGAAACCATCATGGCCGGCACAGCGGCATTTCTTACCAGATCCTCCGAAAAGGACTTCGCTTCGTGCACGGCTTTCTGCAAAGACTCGTTGTCGGAACGGAGGGCGTCAATGGTCCGTCCAAGTTCACCTCTGAGTTCGATATCGGAAGTATCATCCACGAGGTACACTGCCGATCGGCCGCGGCCGCCGTCAGGATTTTTTCTGGTCACGACATATGTCTTGAAGTGTCTCCCTGAAATAACAACGGATGTCGAGCGACTTTCTCCGGCGGCGACCCCCACAAAAAGCTCGACGAATTCCTGTCTCGCCTTTTCATCTACGAGCGAAGAGAACGATTGCCCTTCAGGCTTCAAGTCAGGTTCGGCAAGACGCCTGAGAGCAGTGTTAACTTCCACAATGATCCCATGCTCATCCAGCACCGCGGCTGGAAACGCCATTTCGTTGAAAAGATTGAGATGCGAACTCTCTTTCTCGGTTAGTTCCCCTTTCAGCTTAACCAGCTGTTCATCAAATCCAGTCTCCAGCGATTTAAGCCTGCCTTTGATCGCCGAGAGTTGAGAATCCGCTTTCAGTAGGAATACAAAACGGCTTAGGCCCTCTCGGAGTGTCGGGGGTTTTTGATGCAGAAGGAGCAAGAGCGCCTTCTCCGCGGAGTCGGTCTTCAGCGAAGACGTCGCAACGAGTTCAACTCCAAGTTCCCGCTGCAACTTCCTCAACGCCGCCGATGTAGTCATATCCCCGAGAAGTTGAAAGATGTCATCGTACTCGGCAAACGCCGCTTCGAACGCTCTCTTCCGGCCGTCGGTGAGAGGGATCTTGTTGGGTGACAACCTAATCCCCGCTTTTCTGATGAGACTCGCGGTCTGTTCCGGATTGGCTACGGAATATCTGGTCAATGCCGCTGTTTCTCCAGAACGATTGAACAGAAACGCGTCGCAGTCAAACGCTTTCCCGGCGGCTGACACGATCAGCGCGTCGGCAGAGTCGAGCTTCTCTGCAAATATTATATCCGATAGAGCGGCGAAGAAAGATTCCTGAAATCTGGCATAATGATTTTCCAGCTCTACCGGCTCGGTGGATTTACTCTTTTTCAGATTGAGCATAATGCTTCGGATTGATGATTGGTGACGGGAACAATCGCATCACTTCAAAATGGAAAGGGATTTTCTCCCTTTCTCATTGCCTCGGGAGCGTGAAGTAAAATGTCGAGCCTTTGCCTTTGCCTGCCGATTCGACCCAGACGGTTCCACCGCTAAGTTCGACGATCTTCTTAACAAAAGACAGGCCCAAACCGCTCCCCTCAACTTTTTCGGTGTCGCTCGTCTTCACTCTCTGGAAGATCGCGAAAATTCTGTCGTGGAATTCCTGCGAAATGCCGATCCCGTTGTCCCGGACGTAGAAGAGATAATGATCGATTTTGTCGTGGACTCCTATCGTCAGCTGCGGACTTGGCTGATCACCCATGTATTTGATGGCATTGTCGACGAGATTCACGAAAATTCGTTCAACATATCGCGCTACAACGTAAAGCGTCGGGAATGTCCCTTCAAGAGAGACTTTGACCTTCTTCTCGGCTAGTCTGATCGACATGTCGGTCAAAACGCGTTCGATGAGAGGCGTCATGTCTGTCTCTTCCGGTACGGCCTCGACGCTTCCGACTCTAGCGAGGTCCAGGAGGTCGTTTACGAGCGAGTGCAGACGCGCGGAAGACGTCATGATAGCGTCGATAAGAACGTCCTGTTCGACTTCAAGCCGACCGCTTCTCTTGAGTTCTCTCGCGAATCCTTCGATGACGAGTATCGGAGATTTCAGATCATGGGTGATGGCGTAAGTGAACTGCTGCAACTCGCGGTTCTTGCTTTCGAGCAGCCTGGTCTTCTGGATAGTTTCCTCGTGAAGTCTCGAGTTCTCGATGGCGGCCCCGATCACCGTGCCTATCCCTTCTATTATCTCGCGCTGCGCGTCCTCAAGCACGCGATCCGATTCGCTGAATAATGCGCCCACCCCGACAGCTTTTCCTTTAGCCTTCAAGGGAAAAACGACAAGCGAGGCAAAAGGTGATCTCCGCATCGAGCGCGGCATCAATGCCTGGTTTTCGTTCCGGCCTATGGACTGCACGGCATCCGACTTTAAAACTTTCCCGAACACGTTTGATGTTATTTCCGAACCGTGGACCTCTGAAAGGAAATCCTCGCTAAGGTTCGCGCTAGCCGCCACAAATATTCTGCGGCCAACTTTGTCCGGAAGAAGTATGGCTCCTGCGTCTCCGGTAAAAATATCCATCGTTTGCTTTACAGAAAACTCCAGTACCTCCCTGAAGTCGATCGTCCGGTTCAGGAGCGTGGCGATGCGATTGATCGCGCTTAGCTGAAGGTTTCTCTGAGTGAGCGTCTCCTCCAGTCGTCGTCGGTTCGTCACGTCGATAAGTATGCCGAGCGTGCCGGCAAGAACGTTGTCTTCTCCGAAGAACGGCGAGGTAGATATTTGAATGTAGTACTCTTTGCCGTCCGGCCTTCTTAGCAGGAATTCCTTCGAGTCGATAGGCCTTTCGGTAGTAATGGTCTGGTTAAATGGAAGGTTCGGCGACGCAACGGGCCGCTTCGTGTTCGGGTCACACACCCCGCTTAGGAGAGCCGCGGAGTTCTTGCGGAGATTCAGCTCTCTGTCGACGCCAAATATTTCCTCCGCAGCCCTGTTCATCCCAACTATTTCCCCAAAGCGGTTGGTAACAATCATACCCTCTCCGATACCTTCAAATAGTCTCAGAAGATCCTCGGAGATAACCACGCCGTTATTTCTTACATCCACGCCCATCAAGTTGCGATTTATTCAAGGTGTTTCAAGTTAAACCCCGACCACTTTACTTACAAACGTGTGTCCCATGGATGTTTACCATGATCGGAAGTTCATTGACATCCGTCTTCTTTTCCGCAGAAAACTTGAGTAACCAGGCACCTAAGGGAACCGGAGGCATCCTTGCACCTAAGCGCAGAAGAATCTATATTATCACGTCCCGATCGGCGGGATTCTTTGATAAATCCGGGGCTGTAGCTCAGCTGGGAGAGCGCGTGAATGGCATTCACGAGGTCGAGGGTTCGATCCCCTTCAGCTCCACTAAATCCCCAACGTTTTACTTCACTCCGTTAATCCGTTCGAAAATCCACTGAACGTTTTACTGAACGTTCTTGGGAGGAGTAGCTTCTTAATCCTAGCAACTCCGAAGTCAATCTTGTAGAAACCCACTAGACGCCCGCCCATCAGGCCGTACAGGCCGCTCTAGGCTGCGTAGGGTTTCCGATATAGTTATCTGATATGATAGTACGTTTGATGGGTTCATGTCTCGATCAAATTTATTCGCCGTACTTTGGCGATTCAAGTAAAACTCGATTCTTAATTCGTAATCGTCGAAATTAGCCTAAATTCCCACAAAAAATTAAAAATCACGCAAAATCGCAAAATACCCTCTTATATATTTCTTTTATCTTATCTACTTATTAGTTGTCTATTTATTCTTAATTTTTAATTTTTCTGCGAAAATAGCTCATTTAGGCCGATTTCGAATT
>JAJYRM010000028.1:38222-39626 GCA_021794075.1 Bacteroidota bacterium
AATAAATTACAAAAATTAAGAATCAAATTAGTAACGGCATAAAGCGGCTAAAACAACGCGATTTGGCGGATATTACGAACCTCGGCACTCCCATCTAGTCCTCACATTTTCACATCTTCACATCTTCACATCCTATTTGGGCGAAAGTTTGGGAACCTGCCATATCCCTTTTTTTACCCTTCTTGCCTTGATTTCTCTAAGATCATCATAAACCGTCTTTTTTGTGATGTCTGGGACATTCAAGGTCGTCGAATTTTTCTGAAGGTACTCCAAAATCTTATCCACACTTGTCGTTTTTTCGCCAAACTCCTTCCGTATAGCCTTTTGTCGAATCTCCTTGTCTGTATCGACTTTGTCCGAAGAGTAGTCCGGCACATCCAGGTACTTCTCATATGTTTGCAGGAATTTCAACTTCTCAACGATGAAGTCGAACGCCCGATCCACATCCACCCTTTCAACCTGATAAACGCGTCGCGCCCTCGCTGAAGCAACGCACATCTTTATAATCGAGTGCGCCATTCGCACAGCGTTGGCCTCTAGCATATAGAACTCCGCGAATTCCTTATACTTAAGCTTATTGGCGTCTATTATTTTTTTAAACTTCCTGGTCATGTAATCGGACATTTCCTTGGTAATCGTAATTGTATGCCAATACGTACGGAGGTGGGCAACCAGCACTTTCAACTCCCGCTTCCATTTATCGTCTTCCACCCTTACCCCGCTTCCTGTCACGGTCTTCTCGCCCTTCAACATCTTCATGGCAACTTCAATGGTCTTCTTTCGGCTTTGCGGAATATCCATCACAAAGTCAAACCGGGAAATCACGTTTGTGAAAATATTCACATCATCACTCTTGGAAACTTTTGCAGTAGGATCTATTTGGCTGAGGCGGTTCATGTCCAGATGAATTGACGTTTCAGCTTTGTGCTTCGTCTTCGCTGACGTTGAATCATTTACCGTTCCATCCTCCATTGTTTCTGCCAGGGCCGAAAGTATACCTCCCCGATTGTTTTTTATACCATGAAAATCTTCTATCGCTAGTGCTCCTCCAGATGCGAGAGGGATTAATCCAGGTGAGGACGTACTAACCCCGTCTTTGACAACGGTTTTTCCGACGAGGCCGGCTGCAGTTAACTTGCCATTTATCCCACTCGCATGATTGAACACCGGATTTAGGATTTCTGCAATTTCCACTAATAGTTTTTTCCCGTTCGCCGGAGGTCCGATTACCAAGGAATGAAGTTTCAACGGGTAATTCTGATAGAAACCGTCGGAAAGACTCTGTAGGATCATAAAATCGATACATGTATTGATCTCGGTTGCTTGATCGAGCCCAACAATTCCGAGTCTCGAAACAAGCGTCGACTTTATGTACTTCAATATGTCACCAGGTTTTTTATCGAT
>JAJYRM010000151.1 GCA_021794075.1 Bacteroidota bacterium
GACGGCCAGCTCTTCACAACATAGTCGGTGGCATATGCGCCGTCAGACCAGTTATGGCCGTCCGCGCTTACCTCCGCGTTGCAGTAAAGGTTGTCCAGGAGCACGAAGTGACGAACGATTTTGTGCAGATTTGGGGTTATCTTTTCTCCGAAGAGAGTCAGATTCGGATCGCCGTTCCCTCGCTTAATGTCGCCGAACACCTGGTCGTAGGTCCTGTTCTCCTTTATGAAATAGAAGACATATTTGATCGGAGATTTTCCGCCGACTTTGTCAGGAATCGGATTATCTCCGTTGTACGCCGCATGTTTCAGCTGCTGAGGACGGTACGGTACGTCGGCGTAAACTTCCTTAGTGTATTTATCCAACTCCTTCGCGTCCGGAAAATCGATGAAAGACAGCGTCCCCTTGAGGAGATTGCCGATGTATTCAGGTCCGTGGCTGTTCAAGGGGTAGTCCGGATTCGGGAAAGACCTGCTTCCCTTTCCATTAAGCACAAGAACCGTCCCGTTGCTCAGTTCTTTGACCGTCGTGGGATACCATTCGACCGGTATAAAACCGATCGGGATAGGTTTATCGATGTTTGAAATATTTACGACCGTGAGCATGTTGTTGTCCGCGTTCGCGGCCAGCAAGAATTTTCCGTTCGGCGATACGCAGACCGAGTTTGTGGTGGAACCCTCCGGAGCATCCGGATAAATCGCCGTAGAGATTGTCGCGACCACGGTGCGATCTTGAAGATTCAATTCGGTCACGCTGTTGGCATTTGCGTTTGCGACGAAAGCATACTGGCCGCGCACTGTGATGTCGGTCGGATGAGGTCCGGTCGGAAGCTCGTAGAGCAGTCGAGTCCCTTTGAAAGCTTCAACCTTCTTGGAACTCCAAATTGAGACCAGGAGAGTGCCGTTGTCAAGGAACTTGCAATAGTAAGGCATGCCGTCCAGTTTCAAAACCGTAATCTTCTTCGAATCGAGGTTATAATACCGAAGCGTGCTATCGCCTCTGAAGACGACCGCGAGATACTTACTGTTGACAGCCAAGCCAGCCGCCCAATCGTAAGGCCCGTCGGCTCGATGGTCAATCATTCTGGGCTTTGCAAAGCGAATGGTCTCCATCGGTACGAGTTTGCCGTGCGATAGGTCAAAGGTATAGACGCAGTTAGCGTTTCCGCCTGAGACATACAGCTTCGTTCCGTGAAACTGGATGCCGAGCCAGCTGTCTTTAAGCACGATGCGCTGCACAACTTTACGCTCTTTGAGATTTATGAGCTGAACACCTGGGTTCGAAAAACCCGACTCCTCGACGGCAAGATATTTTTGGTCGGGAGACAAAGCCGCATTCAGAGGAAGCTCCCCGAGCCTGATAGATGTGCCGGCAGGCGAAAGCCACCAGCCGTTTGGAAGAAGTACCCTCTTGCCGTGCGGGCCGGGAAGGCTGGCGAAGGCCAGGCTACAGGTGAATGCCACAAGGCCGATAATAATTCCGATTCGCTTGATCATTTAACTGGTTCTCCTTTATAACTTAACTTCTTACTAAATGTTAGCTGTCGTGCAGCGCATTGGCAAGATCGCGCTTCCAAGAAATTCCGGATCTTCTTGCACGGAAGAGGACGCCACTCATCGTCCTTGATTGCAAAAGACGTCGGTGCCGCCGATCGTTATTGGCGGCACCGATCGTGTGGTGGGGAGGCACCACTACTTCAGGAGAAGCATTTTTCTTGTAATCTCTTCGGTACCTTCCCTAAGTGTATAAAAGTACGCTCCGCTCGCAAAGCTATTCATGCTGACGTCAAAGGTGTATTCGCCTGCCGGCCTGTACCCTTCCGCGACTACTTTGACAAGTTGACCGAGGACGTTGTAGATATCGAGGCTCATTGAGCCGGGCCGGTCCAGGGCCACCTTAATTTCTGTCGAAGGGTTGAATGGATTAGGATAATTCTGAGACAAAGAAAACTTTTGTGGGACAGAAGTGGGCGCTTGCAATACGGCTGTAACGGCTGTATCGCCAAGCACGTACGCGACGGACTCCAGAAGTGTGACTCCGCTTAGATCCACGGATAGACTGACAGAGCCGGACGGAGGCTGCTCCCAGTCGTCGTTAAAGAGATAGGCCCCCGGTTGGCGTCCATGTTCCCAAAGCGTGTCCGCGTTATCGAACAGGAAGCTGTCGTAACGAGCTCCCAATGTATCTTTTACGGAAAGCTGCCGGATCAACTTAGCGAGATAATAGACGTAAATTCCATTAAACAATCCGCCGTCGCCTGTCCCTTCGGACTTTAGGACGCCGTCAGATGTGGCAAATAATGTGTCGGCAACATTCGCCTCTTCCTCTGCCTCGCGCAAGTAAGTCGAGTCACCAGTAATCTGGAAAAGGGAGAGAGATGCCCCGAGATAAGTGCCGTAATTATATGAATAGGAGCCGTAGTTGGGTGTTCCGACCGAGTCCTGGTAGGAAATGCCATCCAGTATTATTCCCGTTTGGGGATTGACGAGATTTTTCGCGACCCAGGCGTGGATTTTTTCCGCCCACGAGAGGTCGGTTGTATCACCAAGGTCCTCATAGAGTTTACAGGCCAATATACATGCTGGCGCGTTCGCAGGTACATTCTTATACATCACCTTGGTACTCCACTGAAAGCCTCCTCCACCCGGGAAATCGCTCCACCCGCCTTGTATAGTCTGCCACAGAGAATTCGCTTCGTACCGGTAATAAGTCTTATGCGTGACCTCATACGCTCTAAGAAACGCGAGCGCCATCCACTCCATGTCGTCGTAGTAGCTGTCAGTGAACCCGCCTGAGCTATATATACCCTGGTACAGCGAACTCATCCGGGATGAATAGAATGAGTTACCAGTCCGGCGGTATCCCATAACCAAAGCATCCATGGCGTGCGCCTGCCACCAGTAATTCCTCGTCTGGTTGCGAGCGGAAGTGGAGAAGTAGATTTGTTGGAGAGGAAACCAGAAATCGCTGTCGAGCGTCGCCTGCGCGCTGTCCGCCCTTTCAGACCAAAGTTCTCCCGCGCTAATGGGAAAGCCAGAGGCCATCGCACTCCCTGCGACCGCGACACACGAGGTCGCAAGGACTATAATTAAGAGTATTACGACACCGTGCAGTTTAGACGTTCTCATTCATGCTCCCATCTTATGTGGTTCTATTCAATCTTGGTTGATCGCTTTGAAATTTAGATAAGTTGGCGGGATGGTCACAAATGAATTTGGGCCATCCCGGCAACTATTATAAAATTACTTAAGAAGGAGCATTTTCCTGGTAATTGCCGACGAACCCTCGCGCAATGTGTAGAAGTAAACGCCACTCGCGAATCGATCCATGTTCACATTGAATGTGTATGAACCAGCCGGCTTATAGCCTTGACTTACGACATCGACTTGTTCGCCGAGGACGTTGTACACCTTAAGGCTCATCGTGCCGGGCCGATTGAGAGTTACCTTGATCTCAGTCGTCGGGTTGAATGGGTTCGGATAGTTCTGGCTCAGGGCAAACCTGGTCGGCACATCGCTGTGAATCTGGTACACAGGTGTAGCGGAAGGGTACCAGTTTAGATCACCGAGCGGTTTCCCGTCAGTTCCGGCCGTCAAAAGAGCCTTATCCGAGTAGGTAAGATTCTCAGGAACCGGATATCCCTGAGTCTGCGCCCAATTTTTCGGGACCCCCGCGAAGAGATCGGTCGGAGATGTCGGGAGCTGCGACCAGAAGTAATCGCTGGCGTCGTTGTTTGACCAGATCAACTCTTCGTATTTAACCAAGGCAGCAAGAGCCGGAGACGTGAGAGTCGATGAGAATCCCGGATTTGTGCTGTCGTTGTTCGCCGCCACCAGATGCGATCCGCCCGGCTCATGCGCAAAGAGATATTGCGTTGTGGAATCCATGAATACCGGAGGAGTGAGCGGGTCGTGAGTTGTATCGTTGTATGAAGTCCAGAAATTAACGAGCGCAGAAGGCCAGCAGTACGCATTGTTCAACACATTCACATGCCTGTCCGCCTCGGTCAAATTGAATGGAGGTTGTGTCAGTGCGCCTAGTGTATCCAGGACCACTATGTTCGGGTAGTCGATCTTGCCCCCGAATTGATTTGTCGTGTCCTGAGTCATGTCGCCGGCATGCGCTATCAGGCCGTAGAAAATATTGTTCTCGATATCTTCGTTGACTGCCTGCTGAACTTTCATCGGCGGGCCGCTGCCAAGAAAACATGTGTTGTGGTCGAAGCGAATGTACTTAGCGTCCCAGTTGGACCCGAAATAGCTGCCGTTAACGCAGAAGAAAGTATTGTTTTCGTACCAGAGAGTATCGACCGGACCTTTTGTGAGCTCCCAGTAAAGGGCACCTTTGGGCCACATGTAGCTTTGCACATTCCTGAATTCGCAATTCGTTATGTACAGATTGTCATACATACCCTCATGATACGTGAGGTTTGTGTTTCCTCCGTAGAAATTATCGACTACGCAATGGTCCAGGCGAATCGTAGTGTAATTTCCGGATGAACTGATTAGAGTGCTCGTTATGGCGACACTATCCGGACGTTCTCCCAGCAGATACAAACCTTCAAGAGACACATTGCCGGTATCGCAGGCAATGAACGGGTCCGGAGTTGTGTTGTCGGCGTTGACTATCGGCTCTATCACAGGTGGATGACCCGTCACCGGATTTACCTTTCCGACTATGTTAAGGTTATAGAATTGGTTCATCGTTATGGTATTGTTGAGAAAGTACACCGTGTCCGCGGGGCCATCCTCATACAACACGTAAACACGATTTGGATCTTTCCGTTGGCCTGTGGCCGTAGTGTCGCCGGCAATTACATCGAACAGATCCGGTTGCCCCTGCGAGTTAAGCGGCGGGACGTACACGGTGTCCGATGCGGCCTGCGCGAAAGATCTCCTTGGTACCACGGACAGCATCGTTATCGCTGCTATCAGCAAGGCGACTTGTACAGATTTCATTTTTCTCTCCTCTAGTTTGATGTTACAGTTGTGATACACCCGGAAATAATAATCCCGGGGGTCTCTTGGCGACTCCTCGCCACAAATGACCATCCCATCCGATTTTGCCTATTACCACCTCCAATCGCCCACTTTTTAGAAACCCACAAATAGTTCATTTTCGTCAGAGGCTCCACCGTAATCCAAAATCTGCCGTCATCCCATACAAAGACTGAGAGGTTGGAAACCCATTAGCCTGAACCACGTAAATGTCACTCGCGCCGTTTAGGTCATTCAGATCCAGGTAAGCCTGAATGTTGTACCATGGTAAGTCCTGTTTGATTACCGCGTCCCATCGGAGATAGCTCTTTTTGAATGAACGAAGTTCCGGCCAGAAATTTGTAGCATTGAAAACGTTTGACTGGTAAATCATGGAAGCGACTGCTGAAAATCCCTGGTAATCGTAACCCACAGAGAGGTTGACGATATCGTCCGGCTGATCCAGCAGCCGGTCTGTGTAAAACGTGTCGACGTAAGAGGGTTGAAAGGTCGGATACACGCCGGGGCGAGTAATGGTGTACGGATATTTAGCTCCGGAGAAGATATGGGTATAGTTTACGTTCAACACGAGACCGCTCAGCACGGACGGGAGGTACCAGAAATGTGTCTGCCAGTCTACTTCTGTTCCCCAGAGATCAACGCGGTGCGGATCGTTAATGTCCGTCGTGATCTGGTATGCTTTCGCGATTGCGGGCACGCCCGGATACAACGCGGGATTCGATATATGACTCGTTCGCGCGAAGATGAAGTTGTCGATCCGCTTAAGGAAGCCGTCCACCGATAAGAGTCCCATGGCATTGTTGTAGACTGAGAATGCCATGTCATAATTCTGAGAGTGCGCCGGCTTCAGGGCGTAATTATTCCATATAACGGAGGTCGATCCCACGAACACGTCGATTCTCGGAATGATTTCGCTGAAAGTTGGATACGCCAGCGTGTTTGTATATGATGCCTTCGCCTGGAACCATGAGAAAGGCCTGTATGTCAATATCGCGTCGGGCAACCAGAAGCCATGATATTCTATAAATGTGGTGTCGGTATGCTGCAACGGCCTTGGGTAAGGATTGGGCACGCTCGCGTCGTAATAACGAGCTGCGGTATACGCGGTCTCAAGCCCCTGGTAGCGCACACCTGGTATGAATGTCAGCTGCGGCCCGATGTTAACCGTTGCCATCACATACCCCGCGCTCCTGTGTTCATTTCCCCTGTAATTGCTGGCGCCGCTCTGATATGGATCGGGACTGTACGCTCCAGCCAACACATATCCTCGAGAAAGCATGTAATTGACGACCGTACTCACGGTCTGCGACACCAAGCTTACATTGGTGGGCGTTCCCATCGGGTAATTTCCACCGAGAAAATTTCCATAATTGAATGACGGATCCTCGTAGGCGGTGAAATTAAGAGGGGCGTTGTTGGTGAAATTATACGGAGACTTTGTCATCCAGGGGAATTTGTTGAGCACCTGCTGGATCGCGCTTCCCGGCCCGAAAGAAGGACTGGCATCCAGGACGCCGTTACCGTAATTGTATCCATAATACCGGCTCGTTGTCCTGTACATCCCGCCGAATTTCAGCTGACCCGAGATGAGATCCGATAGGGTGAAATTTCTATCCAGGTCCAATGAAACGGAGTATTCATTTGATTTATTGAAACTGTTTGATGTGCTGATGCCGTGGAAGTCCATATTGGCGGGTTGCACAAGTGCGATCGCGTCCCGAGCGACCACGGCCGGATCCACACTGTTTGCGTCGACCGGAAACCCGACAGAGCTTTGAGTGAGCCCCGCACTCCAACTTCCGGTGTTCTTGTAATCCGAATACGAATGGGAAAGTTTTAGATCGACATTCACCAGGTTGAAATCCTGCCTGAACTCAAGCAGGTTTGTGGCAACGTCCAACCTATTGGGGGAATATGAGGCGCCGTAAGTAATTTCGTTGCTTCCTACCGGCGGAATACTGTAACTCTGAGTCCGATCTACGGTCTTCGTCAGCCCCCGGCTTAAGAAATTCATGAAGTCGATCTTGCCGTGCGGAAGCCTGTAATCCATGACAACTGTACCGTCAACCAGCTGCTGTTCGCTAGGGGCGTAAGTTAGGGCAAAATTATCAAGTGAGATGGGGTTAGGCACGCCGAGGTTCTTTGTCAGCATGCTGTAGCTTCCGCCGAACTGGTCCGAAGTAAGGTCGATCCGCTGAGTAATGACTTGCGCGAGGATTCCGAATCTCTTCCCGAAGAACCTGTCTCCAACTGTTCCACTCAGCTTATAATTATTGTACGAATTCTGAAGATTGTCATAACTTCCCTGCGCGTTGAGCGCGACCTCAGGCCCTCCCTCACGATTCTGTTTCGCCTCGCGAAGCCGGAAGTTCACGACGCCACCGAGGAATGCCGCGTCCATATCGGGAGTGGCCGTCTTGTAGAGCTCAATCCCGCTTAGAGAGCTCGATGAGATCATTGATAGATTGACGCTCCGATTACTGGAACTGGTTGGAGCCATCTGCACGCCGTCTATCATGATCTCGTTGTACTGAGGCGCTAAGCCACGAACGGCGAGCTCGGTTCCTTCCCCACCCTGCCTCACGAGGTAAACTCCCGGAAGCCTTCCTACAGACTCCGCGGCATTCGCGTCAGGCAGCTGCCTGATCCTGGCGGCAGATACCGCGTTCATTATCCTGTTCGATGACAGCTCCTGGTTGATTGCCGCGTTCTGACCGCTGGCTTGGGCCGTGACGATGACGGTTTTCCCTTTAACCGCAACCGCTTCGAGTTTGAAGTCGCGCGTAAGCGATTCTCCGTTCGTAATCTGCATCTTCACTCTCAGGGTCCTGTACCCTATGTAAGTCACGCGAAATGTGTAGTAACCCGGAGGAACGCTGGGGATAACGTACCTGCCGCTTAAGTTTGTCGCGGCACCCAGGCTTGTACCTTCAATCATGACGTTTGCTCCCGGGAG
>JAJYRM010000152.1 GCA_021794075.1 Bacteroidota bacterium
TCCGATCTTCATGACAAGAGAACTCACACAGAGAGAAAAGGAAGTTCTGCGGGAGGTTGTGCATTATTTCATCCTAACAGCCAATCCTGTCGCTTCCAAATTCCTCTCATCCAAACACGGCCCGGGGCTAAGCCCGGCGACGATACGTCATGTCATGGCACAGCTCGAAGATTTCGGTTTCCTCAACCACCCGCATACTTCCGCAGGAAGGGTCCCGACCGATAAAGGTTACAGGTTCTACCTCGATTCGCTCATCTCGCTCGAAAGTCTTCCGGAGGAAGAGATTACAAGGATCAACGACGGACTCAATAGCTCGATGGATTTCGGCGAACTGCTGAGCGAAGCTTCAAAACTCCTCGGCAAGGTTTCGAAACAACTCAGCCTGGTTTCGGCGCCGTATCTCGGCGATGCTGTGCTCACCAAGATCGAGCTGATGTCGCTTAATTCGAAAAAAATACTCGTCGTGATTTCCGTCCAAACCGGACTGATTAAGACTATAGTTCTCGAAGTCGAGAGCGAAGTCGAGCAAAAGAAACTGGCGAAAATTAATTCGCTTCTGAATGAGAAGTTATCAGGCTTGAGGCTGTCTGAAATCAGAGGCACCATCTTGGAAAGGGTCGGCGACTTTTCGGATGAGGAGTTGATAGGTGCGTTCACCAGCATGAGCGACAGGATATTCGCGCCGATGCCGGAGACCGACAAAGTTCACATCGGAATGCCGCAGGAATTGCTGACGCATCCGGAGTTTGAACTTCCGGAGAACCTTAAAGGTATTCTCGAGATTCTCGGAGATGAGAACGTTATACTGCATCTACTCGAGAAGGGCGAGCGAGCCGAACAGATAACCGTCAGGATCGGCGCCGAGAACGAGGACGCTAAGCTAAAGGAGTACAGCCTGATCACCGCCAGATACGACGTCGGCGGAGTGAGCGGCACGGTTGGCGTCGTCGGCCCTAGAAGGATGCAGTATTCGCGGCTGATCCCGCTTGTGGATTTTGTAGCCAAGGTCATTTCGAACAAACTAACATCGTAATAAGATACATGTCAGAACAAGAAACGGATCGTAACAACAAGAACGAGGAAGAATTTTCCGGAATGAACGAGCAGAAGCGAAACGAAGAAGAGGAAACCGAGCCCACGGCGAATTCCGCCGAAGCGGCTGCGGAACCTGGTCAGGAAGCAGGCCAGATAGAGAGCGATATCGAAAAGCTGCACACCCAGCTTGAAGAATCCACGAGCCAAATGAACACTTATAAGGACCAGCTTCTCAGGCTCGCGGCTGAATTCGAAAACTTCAGGAAGCGGACCGAGGCCGAGAAGACCGAGTTCGTCAAGTATTCACATGAGAAGATCATAAAAGACCTCCTACCTATCCTCGACGATTTCGAGAGAGCCCTGGCGAACGGCAAGAAGAGCACGGATTTCGACTCGTTCTACAAGGGCGTGGAGATGATCTACCAGAAACTCCAAAAAGCGTTTGACGAAAAAGGGGTGAAGCCGATTGAGTCGCTCGGAAAAGAATTCGACGTCATGTACCATGACGTTCTGATGCAGATGCAGAAGCCTGGCGTCCCCCCGCATACGATCATAGAAGAAGTTGAACGCGGGTATACCCTCCACGGTAAGGTAATCAAACACGCCAAGGTGATCGTTGCCGCGGAGCAGCCTGCGGAATCCGCGGGCGATGATGCTGCCGGTTCCGAATCCAAGAACTGAACAACGACAAGGATTTAAATGTCCAAGAGAGACTATTACGAAATACTAGGTATTCAGAAGACTTCGTCGGTCGACGAGGTGAAGAAGGCGTACCGCAAGCTCGCGATGCAGTATCACCCCGACAGGAATCCAGGCAACAAGGAGGCGGAAGAGAAATTCAAAGAAGCCACCGAAGCTTACGAAGTGCTCAGCGATCAGGACAAACGTTCCCGCTACGACCGCTTCGGCCATGAAGGCGTCAGGCAGGGAGCCGATTTCCACGACTGGGCGAACACCAACCCTAATGATATCTTCAGCGTCTTCAACGACATATTCGGAGGCGGTTTCGGAGGCTCGATATTCGACGACTTTTTCGGAGGATCGGCGAGAACCCGGTCGCGTACCGGAACATCCGGCGGCGAGCGCGGCGGCGACCTCAAGATTTCAGTCAAGCTGACCCTCGAAGAGATCGGAACCGGAGTCGAAAAGAAGGTCAAGATTAAAAGGCAGGAAAAATGCCAGACTTGCAACGGAAGCGGCGCAAAGTCCGGTTCCGGAGCTTCGAATTGCCCAACATGCGGCGGCACAGGCGAGCTACGGCGGGCGACACGGACAATGTTCGGTCAATTCGTTAACATCGTCCAATGCACCACTTGCGGCGGGTCCGGAAAGATCATCAAAGATCCCTGCCCCACCTGCGGCGGCGCCGGACGTGTCAACGGTGAAGCCACGATAAAAGTGAAGATACCCGCCGGCGTGGGCGACGGTAATTACCTGACCTTGCGTGGCGAAGGTAGCGCCGGTAGAAGAGGCGGCCCGAACGGTGATCTTATCGTCGTTATAGAAGAAGCCCAGCATCCGCACTTCAAGCGCGACGGCGATGACATAATCTTTGAGCTCGACCTCAGTTTCCCCGAAGCCGCACTCGGTAGCGAGATAGAGGTCCCAACCTTGAATGGCAGAGCCAAGCTTAAGATTGAACCGGGCATACAATCCGGAAAGATCCTGCGAATGAGAGAGAAGGGTCTACCTCACCTGAATGGGTACGGCAAAGGAGATCAACTCGTTGCCATCAACATTTACACGCCGACGAAACTCAGCGGCAAAGATAAAGAGCTGCTTAAAGAACTCGCGAAGTCGACTGGCCTTAAGCCGCCGTCGCGAGATGGCGCTTCGGACAAGCCATGAGGGGCACTTCGAGATTTTAAAAGAGGCGATAATAACTTTTTCGGAGTCATAACTTTAGTAAGCTCTTTTCGGCATCGCGGGAAACGACTCAATTCGGATCAGTCGTTCCGCAACATTACGCTGACTGCTCGCCGTACGTTCGAAGCGCTGCCGGTTAAACAAGGACCTTCCGGTTGATTATTGATATGACTTTCCTAATATTTCAGCACACGGGAAACGGTTAATGCTGCGTAAAATCACGAGGAAGATTCAGGAACATTTAGGACTAACGAGGAGCGAGAGCGCGATCTTACTCTTCCTCGCCCTGGGTCTGATAATAGGAGGGTCGGTGAAGCTTTTGCATCTTGAAAAGGCGACCGCCCGCCATGACTTCTCCGAATCTGACTCCTTCTTCGCCGAGGCTTCATCACGAATTGATTCCATACTGGCCGCCGAAGACGATTCTTCGGCGAACACGAAGGGTGGAGTCGTTAAACGAGTTACTTCGCCGGTAAATATTAATAAGGCGGACCTGACCGAACTGACGACAATTCCAGGCGTCGGAAAGGTGATCGCTCAAAGGATCATCGATTACCGGAGCGTGCACGGGAAGTTTAATCGGACCGAGGGACTTAGAAACGTAAAAGGGATCGGCGAAAAAACATTCGCTAAAATTAAAGAACACGTGAGAGTCGACTGAATGAAACAGTACAAAATAGTACTTGGGATAGAGCTTGGATCTGATTTCATCCGCATCGCTGAAGTGGAACACCGTGAGGAAGAGTATTTCCTGTCAAAGGTTGCTGAGCGGAAAATCGGAACGATCCAGTCGGACGAACTCGTGAAGACCCTTTCCCTTCTCATGAATGAGGAGTCAATAATGGGACGAGTCGCGTCCGTGGCAATCGACACGCGGATGATTGCCCGTGACACCATCGACATCGACGCCAATCTCGGATCGGACGACATCGCGAGCTTCCTCAGGGCCGAAATAGATTTTCACAACAAGTTTTCCGCAAAATCATACATTCCGGCATACGAGTTTACGAAGTCCAACGTCGATCCCTATAGGGAAGTCTTTTACGCCGCGATGGAAAAGGAACTCCTCTTCACGCTGAGAGACAGCTGTACCCGATGCGGGCTCGATCTGCGGTTCGTTGACCTCGACCACTCCTGCAGCGAGCTGGCGATAAACAAGCTCAACAAGAATGCCGGGAATTACATCCTGATCACAGTCAAGGAAGGTCAAGTCGAAGCGAGCTTCTGCGCCGACGGCGAAAGAATGATATACAAATATATCGCGTACTCCGGAGAGCCATTCTACTTCATAACGAAGGCGGCCGAGGAACTGGAATTCAAAAGTAAGATCGATCCCGCCAGGATATTTCTTACCGGCAGCGCGGCGGACTCGTTTCTTGTAGATCTTCTCCGGAAAAACGTCGATGAGCGATACGAACTCCTGGCTCCGTCCGGCAGCATGAAGCTGTCGAGCGTCGCGTCAGAATACAAAGAGCTTAAAGAACATCCTCATCTTTACTCGCACGCGATCGGCGCGGCATTGAAATAACGCATGCGAATCACCGGAGGAGTCTTAAGAAGCAGGAAACTCCTGTCCGTCGAATCTCCAAAGCTTAGACCCGCGACGGACAGATTACGCGAAACGATGTTCGATATACTTGCAAACATGATCGATCTTCAAGGGATAAATGCCCTCGATTTGTACGCAGGCACAGGGAGTGTCGGTTTTGAGACGATCAGTCGAGGAGCAGGGATGGTTGTGTTCGTTGAGTCGGACAGACACATTGCTTCCGTCATCGAGAGAAACGCGGAGGCGCTCGGCGTGAAAGACAGATGCCGGATTCGTTTGATGAGAGCGGAGAAATATGTTGAAGCTGCCGACCAAACTTTCGATATTGCATATGTTGATCCCCCCTATGCCTTCAACAGCCGGACGCATGAGATAATCGAAGAGATGCTCCGTCGCAAGATCGTTGAGCCTGACGGGATCATTTGCGTCGAACATACGAAGAACTACGTGCCGCCGCCTTCCAATCTGGTCAGGCAAAAGATGTTCGGCGAAACGATATTATCCTTCATTAAACCGGAGTAGAAATGTCAAAACCTGTATCTTCGGGAAGAATCGCGATTTATCCCGGAACATTCGATCCCGTCACGAACGGGCACGTGGATGTTGCGAGAAGAGCCGCCGAGCTGTTCGATAAAGTCATCGTATGCGTCGCCGTAAACTCGCTCAAGGCTCCGCTCTTTACCGGCGCTGAACGCGTCGAAATGATAAGCGAATCCGTGAAGGGTATAGAAAACATCGAGGTGGACCAGTTCAACGGCCTGCTGGTCGACTATGCGAAGAAAAGGAACGCCCGCGCGATCGTAAGAGGACTCCGCGCTGTATCGGATTTCGAGTATGAATTCCAGATGGCCCTCACCAACCGAAAACTCCGCGCCGATATCGACACTATATTCCTCATGCCGCACGAAAAGTACACTTACCTGAACAGCACAATAGTTCGCGAGATCGCGAGATTCGGAGGCGATGTCGGCGAATTCGTGCCGCCGCATGTGAAGCAAGAATTACTCAAGAAATTCAGAACTTAAAGAACCATTAGCAGAAGGAAGTACCATTAATGAAATCTCTCTCTCAAAAAGTTGATAAGATAGAAGAGTCTCAGACGATTGCCATGACCACTCTAGCGAAGAAGCTTCGCGCCGAGGGGAAAAACGTAATCAGTCTCAGCGCCGGAGAACCCGACTTCCCCACGCCTGAGAACGTGAAACAGGCCGCCATAAAAGCGATCCAGGACAATTTCACAAAGTACACACAGAACGAAGGGATACCTGAGCTGCGAGAAGCCATCGCGGAAAAATTCCGGCGAGATAACAACATCGACGTGAAGGCTTCGAACATTCTCGTTTCCAACGGCGGCAAGCATTCGCTCTACAACGCACTTCAGGCGATCCTGAATCCCGGTGACGAAGTGATCGTCCCCTCCCCGTACTGGGTGAGTTTCCCGGAGATAGTGAAGCTCGCCGACGGGATACCGGTGATTATGAAGACGAAGGAAGAAAAGGGGTTTACTTTCGACGCATCGGATGTCGAACCTCTCTTGACTCCGAGGACGAAGGCGATCATCATAAACACGCCGTCGAATCCGACCGGCGCGGTTATCCACGAGGCATCGTTAAGGAGCATCGCGAAGCTTGCCGCGGAAAAGGACTTCTTCATTATTTCCGACGAGATATACGAGAAGATCATCTACGATGGAAACAAGCATTTTTCGATAGGCTCTATCCCCGAGATCAAGGACCGGGTTATCACATCCAGCGGCGTCTCGAAGGCGTATTCCATGACCGGCTGGCGAATTGGTTTCATCGCGGCCACGGAGGAAATCATCAAGCGCGCGGCAAAACTGCAGAGCCAGGTGACATCAAACGCCTCTTCTATCTCGCAGGCAGCAGCGCTGGAAGCTCTTCGAGGCCCGCAGACCGATGTCGAGAAGATGCGAGTCGCCTTTGAAAAGAGGCGAGATGTCATGCTGAAAAAGCTGTCGCAGATTGACGGCATGACCGTGGAAAAGCCCGGCGGAGCATTCTACTTCTTTCCTTCGATTAAGGGACTTCTCGGTAAGAAATACAACGGGACGCCGTTGAAAGGGTCATCGGACGTGGCTCAGTTCATTCTTGCCGAGGCGCAAGTCGCCCTGGTCCCCGGCGGAGCCTTCGGGGCCGACGAGAATATTCGGCTATCCTATGCCTACTCTGAGAAAGAACTAACCGAAGCGGCAGACCGCATCTCCGCGGCTATTTCGAAACTGAAATGACCATATCCATAATTCGCCTTAAGAATAAGGAAGAGAAACGGATCGTCGCGGGACACCTCTGGGTGTTCAGCAACGAGATCGGAAAGATTGAAGGAACGCCACGCGTGGGAGAAGTCGTGGAAGTTAGAAGCGCGAGGAACGACCTCCTTGGTTTTGGTTTCTACAATCCAGGAACCCTCATATCGGTTAGACTCTTCTCACAGAAATTCATAGAACCTGATAAGAAATTCTATGTCGAGCGGCTGAGTTCCGCGCTGGAGCTTCGCCGTCGCCTCTTCCCTTCAAACTTCTACCGGCTCGCGTACGGTGAAAGTGATTTCCTGCCTGGGCTGATCATCGACAGGTTCGACACACTCTTCAGCGTCCAGATCTTTTCAGCAGGCATTGAGATGAGAAAAGAAATGGTGATCGAGGCAATCAAGGAGATATTTTCCCCGGACGCCATTTATGAAAGAAACGAGAGTCAGACCAGGTTACTGGAGGGACTTCAACAAACGAAGGCTGTCGTGCACGGCGAAGAAAAAAGCGTGGACTACGACGAAGATGGAGTTGCCTTCAGAATTAACCCGTACCTCGGACAGAAGACTGGCTTTTACTTTGACCAGCGGCTGAATAGGATATTCTCCAGGCGATTCGCTGAAGGAGCGAAAGTGCTCGACCTTTATTCGAACGAAGGTGGGTTCGCTTTGAACCTTGCTCGTTCAGGAGCCGCCTCCGTTCGCGCGGTGGACGCGTCCGAACAGGCAATCGCGTCGGTCAGGTCGAACGCCGAGCTGAATCAGTTACCGAATATCGAAGCGGAAACGTCCGATGTGGATGATTATCTCAAGCGCGCTTCGGCAGCAGGTGAAAAGTACGACGTCGTGGTCTGCGATCCACCGAGTTTTACCAGGAACCGAAAGAGCGTTCCTGCCGCCAAGGCGGCGTACCGGAAGCTCCACGAACAGCTCTTCGGTATACTGAGACATAAAGGAATTCTTTTGACTGCCTCATGCTCGCACCACATATTCCGGGACACTTTTGAAGAAGTCATAGCTTCGGCAGCCGGGAGATCCGGCAGGACTCTACAGCTTCTTCATCGTGCGGGCGCGTCGCCAGATCATCCCATCCTGCCGTCCATGCCGGAGACCGAATATCTGAAGTTCAACGCGTATCGCGTGATCTAGTAGGTATGAATGTCTGTTTGGAGGA
>JAJYRM010000153.1 GCA_021794075.1 Bacteroidota bacterium
CCCCGCATTGAACTTTCACCCACCCGCAATGACCTCTCACCGTCGCACATCGCGATTTCACCTCCCCACATTGAACTTTCACCCACCCGCAATGACCTCCCACCGTCGCGCATCGCGATTTCACCTCCCCGCATTGAACTTTCACCCACCCGCAATGACGTCCAACCGTCGCACATCGCGATTTCACCTCCCCGCATTGAACTTTCACCCACCCGCAATGACGTCCAACCGTCGCATATCGCGAATTTCGGACCTCACATTGGACTCTGGGAAGTTCGCGGACTGGAGTAACCTGCTCACACTATTCTTTCCTCGGCTCGCAAACGGGGGTGAACTCTTCACAAAGCACATTCAAGGATTCCCGATGCTCACACGAAGTTCTGCAGTGCGGGGTTTCGAGCGCGCAATAGGCTCTAATCAGATCCCAAACGGGATCGACCCCTTTGGAATAAACATCCATCACCTCTCAATCCCCTGCATAAGGTCGAAAGCTAGCACATCTGGAGCTACTGGGAGTATTTACTAGAGTTCACATCAGCTCAGAATGGATGTGTGGATGATATCGGCGCCGGCAATATTGAGAGACAAATCATGCGCCGCTCCCTCGTGGAGATCTATCAGCAGATGCCCTGGCTGCAATCCCGCAAACCCGGCGCCCGATTGTCATAGCTCTTAAAGAGGAATGTTGCCGTGCTTCTTCTTCGGGTTCGTGTCGACTTTCGACTCGAGCATCTCGAACGAGCGGATGAGCTTCGCCCGCGTCTTGGCGGGTTCAATCACTTCGTCAATGTAGCCTCTCTCGGCCGCTATGTACGGGTTGGCAAATTTTGACGTGTAATCCGAAATAAGTTTCGCTTCCATCTCGTCGCGGTCGGAAGCCTTCTCTATTTCCCTCTTGAAAATTATCTCGACCGCGCCCCTTGGTCCCATAACGGCGATCTCTGCGGTAGGCCAGGCGAAGTTCATGTCGCCCCTGATATGCTTTGAGTTCATTACATCGTAGGCACCACCGTATGCCTTTCTCGTTATGACGGTGATCTTGGGGACCGTCGCCTCGCTGAAAGCGTACAGGAGCTTCGCGCCGTTTTTGATAATCCCTCGCCACTCCTGATCGGTACCTGGAAGGAACCCGGGCACGTCCTCGAAAACGAGGAGCGGTACGTTGAACGCGTCACAGAAGCGGACGAACCTTGCCGCCTTTGTTGAGGCATCTATGTCAAGAACACCGGCGAGCACGGCTGGCTGATTGGCGATAACTCCAACCGACCGACCATCAAGTCTTCCGAACCCGACGATTATGTTTTGAGCGTATAGCTCGTGAACTTCCGTAAATCTTCCGTCATCCACGATAAGTCTGATGACATCTTTCATGTCGTAAGGTCTTGTCGGGCTGTCGGGGATCAGTGTGTTGAGAGCTTCCTCCACCCTGTCCGGCCTATCGTTCGTCTTCAGGCGAGGGGGGTCCTCGCGATAATTTTGCGGCATATAAGAGAGAAGGTTCCTGATTCCCACGAGGCACTCCGCTTCACTTTCGCTGGCGAAATGGGCCACGCCGCTCTTTGTCGCGTGCGTCACCGCGCCGCCAAGTTCCTCGAACGAAACATCTTCGTGAGTGACGGTCTTGACGACGTTCGGGCCGGTAACGAACATGTAGCTTGTGTTCTTCACCATGAAGATGAAATCGGTGATCGCGGGCGAATAGACTGCACCGCCGGCCGACGGTCCCATGACGGCTGAGATTTGCGGCACCACGCCGCTCGCGAGTGTATTTTTTAGAAAAATATCGGCATATCCGCCGAGCGAGACGACCCCCTCCTGGATTCTCGCGCCGCCGGAATCGTTAAGTCCGATAACGGGCGCCCCCATCTTCATCGCCATATCCATGATTTTGCAAATCTTCTCTGCGTGAGCTTCCGAAAGCGAGCCCCCAAACACAGTGAAGTCCTGGCTGTACACGAATACCAGCCTTCCATCGATCTTCCCGTAACCTGTCACGACACCGTCGCCGGGAAATCGTTGCTTCTCAAGGCCAAAGTCATGGGATCTATGCTTGACGAACATGTCGAGTTCTGTAAATGACCCCTCGTCGAGAAGTATCTCAAGCCGCTCGCGCGCCGTCAGTTTTCCCTTCTTGTGTTGCTCCTCCACCCGCTTCGCGCCACCGCCGGCCTTGGCCTCTTCACTTAGTTTCCTAAGTTCTTCGAGCCGCCTTGATTCTTCAGTCTTGTCTTTCATGTCACAACCATCCTTAAGATTTGGTTTACTTTCTCCGCGAAATCGGCTGCAGAGAAAGCGAATCATTCACATGAATAACGCTGCTATGCCGACTTGTTCACTCTCTTTGTGAGGATTAATTGAATTTGAGATTCTTGGTAAAGTCATAATGCACGGTGAAGAGGAACGAAAACTGTCTTTTATTAAGCCCCTGGATGCGCGCGCAATTGCGGCTCCGGGAATGATACAGTATCAACTTGCCATAGAACTTCTGTTGCGGATGATACATCACCGACACGTGGAAGAGATTCGTTGACTGGACCGTTCAGGCTCATTGTAGCCTGTGGCCACCATTATGTTCGTATCTGTAATCCATGGTATCGTGTAAGGCCCGTATAAGTTCTGGCTTCCATGTTCCAGATGCAACGCCTCAAATCCGACTTTCAACGAATTTAATAGCCAGTGAGAAAGTCTCGGTTCAAAGTTCCGGAAGTCGTCTCCCCGCGAACCCGCTTCCGGATAGTCCCTCGGAAGGAGCCTTTCAAAGCCCTACCATTCGATGAGTGGCTTCGCAACTTCGCTTCGTGTATGCGGTTTGAAACCATGGCTCATGTCGAGGAAGCAGCTCCGATTTTGCAGCACCTGTAACAAGCTGTACGTTCGGTCATCGGCCAGGATCGAGCATTCATCTCGCGGGCAAGAGGAAGAGGCTGTCATTAGTACGATAACACAAACAACGATTACTAGCTACATCTAACTCCTTAGAATAGCGAAAGTAGGACGTGCAGACTTCGGAAACGGCGACTGGGTAAAGGAGGACATGCGAGTCAGCCCTATCGACTCTTGATAAATATTTGAATGGATTTAGGAGAAATGATTGCGTGCTGCCGAGGCGTCCATAACAACGCCCAAGAGATTATTCAGCGATAGATAATCACGTCTGTGCGTCGGTTGTCAGCCCTGCCGGCTGCAGTGCTGTTTGACGCTATTGGCTTACTGGATCCGTTTGCCACGAGAGATATTTCGCCGAGCGGCACGTCGAGACGAACCGAGAGTGAATCGGCGACGCGCTTGGCCCTCTGTTTCGAAAGCCTCAAGTTGTACCATGGCGCTCCTATCGAATCGGCGTTCCCTTCAACGAGTATATGAATGCCTCCCGCCCCGCGCTCTCTTACGAGGTATTGGATCCTGTCGAAAATACAGTAGACGTTTTTATTTATGTGAAACTTATTGAATGCGAAATATATACGTATCGGAGAGTTCAGCTTCGCTTCCTGTACAGATCCCTCCGCAGGCGCTGCCATTTTAGGCGTTGTTTTAGCAACCTCTTTGGGACCAGCAATGACCTCGTTATTTTCCTGAGGCATCCGGGCGGAAGTCACCGTGGAAGGTTCTCGCATTGAAGTACGGCTCTGAGATTCCTTGGCGGTAGGCTTAAACTCAAAAAAAAGAAAGAGCAAGGCACCAAGGACAATCATCGCAATCAGCACCTTGCCACCGGGTTGGATTTTTACACGCGCCATATATCAGAGTTTTTTAGTGGGACCGCACGTCCATACCTGCCGAGCAATCGCAAATTCAAATCCTGAGATCAGCTCTCTGATGGAGTTGAGGGGGTCCTTCTCCGTCTGGGGCTGTGGGATTGGTCAGCGACATCCTGAGGAACGAAATATTGCAGGACACTCGACAGGCGCTGTTCTTCCTTCTCCTTCTCCTCCTGCCATGCCTGGAATTTGTCGCGAGCCTCTTTGACGGAATTATTGTTATCTTCCATCTTCTCGCGTATCTCGTTGAAAATCCTTTCCATCTCTTCCTGGAGGCGTTTGTTCTCTTCGCTCTTCTTTTGTTCCATCTCGCGCAAACGTCTCTCTTCGATCTTCTCGAACTGAGTCAGAGCCTTGTCGCGCTTGACCGCGTCCTGAATGACGTCTTCCGCCGGTATACGCAGCGCTTCGAGCGCGACCATAAGGGCGCTCCTCTTTATTTCACTCGAGGCGCCTTTGAGATGTGAGCTTTTCAAGAGCTCTTCGGCACGGTACACGGAAAAAGCGTTTACGGGCTCCTTGATTCCGAAAGCCTGATATATCGCTTCGAAGCTCGGAAGCTCTTCACCTACGCGCGCTACAGGCTGTTCGAGCTGCGGCTCACCGATCTCCACGCGCGAAGGTTGTTGTGCTTGAGTTGGCTCCACAGCCTCTTCAACTTTTTTATCTTCGTCTTCAACTGATACGAATACGTTGTACCATTTTTTTTCCGCCATATTACCTCCAAAAATTCTAACCAATTTAGAAGCGAACTGACTCTTAATCAAGCATTTGAAGGAAAAAAGTGTGGCCGGTTACTGAACAGGGCGTCAAAATTCGGCGCAGCAGAAATCAGACAGAGATCAACCAAAGTACCGCCTTGAGCCCCAAAAGTTTTCACCCTAACCATTCACTTTAATCGGATTCCATGAATCGATCTATAGGTATCCCTCCCTTCCCAATAAGCAGCACTCGCTTCGGATGAAACAGATATGAGAACGATTGAATCCCTGAAAGGCTCTCGCGTTTGTGGCCGCTATTCACCTCTATCGCAGCCAGCGACTTCCCTCTCTGAAGTATGAAATCGACTTCCTTTGCCCCTTCTCTCCAATAGAAAACGTCAATAGTTGTACCGCTATGAGCGGTGCCGCCCCCGGATATCCGCCGGAGTTAAATGTATTGCTCCGCCGGCCACCCAAATGCCTCTCTCATTTCTTTAAACGACCAGCGGGTAACGCTAATGGTCTCGAAACGCCCCGTCAGGCTTTCCGTTAATCCTCGCTGCACAAGCAAGGGAGACGATCCGAGAAGAACGACCTTCAGGTTTACCCCGCTCGCGGTATCTTCGTCCCAGAGCCGCTTGACAGTCTCAGACCAGCCGGAAATCTTCTGTATTTCATCGAGCATGAGGACGGCATCTGCTCGCTTGCTGCCGTTGGTCTGAGTGCGAGCGGCTTCCCAATGTTGCTCAATCCATCCTGAACCACGTAGTGCGGGCTCTTCCGCGGACGCATAATAAAAAGGAAGGCCGGCTTCTTCGACTGCCTGACGAACAAGTGTTGTTTTGCCGGATTGTCGCGGCCCTGAGACGATTTGAAGAAAGCGACGCGGCTCATGGATCCTCTCAACAAGCAGGCGGCAAGCCACGCGTTTGAATTTTCTTTTCATATTTTACTCATATGACTGAGTAAATTTGCTCGAAACTTTAAGTAAAATAGAACTAAAGAACCGTGGCCGAGGATTCACGAGACCCCCAAAAATAGAAATCCCGTGCCGCTGTAAGCGGCACGGGATCAGGCTTGCAACTATCTATCGTGGAGAAGTTCGCAACCAAAATTTCTAAATCATCCCTATTTAAGGAGCAAAATCTTGTGCGTCTTGATCACTGTGCTACCACCATCAACCGGGTACGCGATGAGACGCACTAAGTAGACTCCGCTCGCAAAATTCGAGCCATCGAAGCTTGTCGAGTATGTGCCAGCGCGACGCAAGCCACGGACTAAGGTGGCTACTCGTTGCCCTAGAAGATCATATACGCGTAAAGAGACACGGCTATCCGTTGCAATCGAGAAAGGAATTGTCGCTGTAGGATTAAACGGGTTAGGATAACTACCAAGCGAATACGTCACCGGTGCAGCGTTAATGATAGGCTGATCCTGTGGCCAATTTTCTCCCGCTGTTACAATAGATGAGTCGAATTGCATATCGACTGGATAGGTCTTTAAGAAATACGAAGTATCTACTGTGTTTGTGGACGAGTTTAAATATGTAAATTTGAGTTGCAGTGCCAATACGAAGTTCGAGTCCCTCAGAGGTTTATCTGTGAAAGAAGGAAGAGGAGTTACATATGATCCTAGACTCGCTCCTATATACTGGGATGTTAAAGATTCGAAAGTCGAATTTGACAGCGACCCTAACGGGGTGTAAGGCGTTTGCATCCCATAGATTGTGTCCACGACGGCTGCGGTTGCGCTTGCAAGCTGGAGACCATCATGTGGATTATAAACGACATTTGGAGGCTCGGCCCTCAAATAGAGGTCCCCATACAATTGATAAACACTGGGATCTGCCGTCGCGACTTCGCTTGTTACTTTGTAGCAGTAATCCACGGTGGGCTCAGCCGTGAGGTTGAATACTCCAATGGGATTGCCATAGTCGCCGGTTCCGTCTGGATTTGCCTGCGCAACTGAACCTGGGATCGGTATATCGATAACCCCGAAATCCTTGGTTTGGGTCCATGTGCCACTCATCGAAATGCTGCCATTGAAATCAAGAGGCGTAGGCGCAGACATTTGATTTCCACCTCCGCCACCAGTGAAAACACCGAGGATACCTCTGGCAAAGCCCGCAATGTCCGAGACAAGAGGAATCCAAGAGGCGACATCCAACGCACCCTGTGCAATTGAGACTAGGGGAGATTTGTACCATTCGCTACTTGGGACAAGGGCGGTATCACTAGGAAGCGCCTTCACTGCGCTTCCCGCGTTCTTCAAATTAACCATGGCGTTGCTAAATGCCGAAGTGCCATCAGACGACGATGTTTGGATCCCGTCCGCCTCCTGCGCAGTAAGCACCTGGTTGATGGTTTGGCCACCGTTCAAAGTAACTCCGGCTGTGTCGACCCCGAACATATGGAATTGTAACTGCAAATCTTTAGTCGCAATGGACGGGTCATATCCGGCAACCGTGAAGTCGCAGTAAGACCATCTTCCAGTCGCTATCGGGAAGACTTCCCAGACGGAGGAGAGATCGCCACCAGAATCGTAGTCGTTAATGAAGTGGGGGATTCCAGAGTTAAATGTGAGCAACGGAGTGGATGTAGCACCGGGGACCACACTTAGCTGCATTTGACCGTAGCTATAGGAAGAGTGAACATCATAGACAAAGACCCGCACTATTCCCCTATACTTGTTGTACAATAAAAAATAAGGCGGGCCATTCACAGGTGAGGAACTGCCGAAGTCCTTCGCTAGAAGCACCCATCCTTCCTGTTGGTAGAAATCAATCTGACTACTGTCGTAATCGGCCGCTAGGTCGGAGTACGCGGAGGATGTAGTTTGGAACCAAGGCAGCAGAACTCCCGTGGCAGAGCCCGAAGTGGGATTATTCCAGTAGAGGTCATATTTCACATTCTGGGTCCAATCCCAATAATTCACAATATAGGTTGACGTTGCATAGTTGCCAAGCGCAAGAATTTCCAGAGTGTGGGAGCCGCCGTAGAGTGGAGGGGTCGTCCATTGATTGCTTCCCGCAGCAGCTGCTGCTGATCCCACTTCTGAGCCATCAACGTAGAAATACACCGTGGAGCCACCCTTTGTCATGCTATATGTAATGGTAGGTTGTGCGGGCTGAAGGATGGTACCACTTCCGGGACTGACGTTCGTAATGCTTACCATCGGGGGGCCTCCTTGCGCAAACGCTTGGACCGACCGTAACAGCACTACTAATAGTAGCGCTGCTAAAATGCGATAGATCTTGTTCATCTGAACCTCTCCTTTTTGATTGTGGTTTTCGTTTCTCCAGAAGCTCAGGTCATGAAGTGCCGGTAGCGAGGATGTGATTAGACATTTTCCAAGATTGTCCAATAGAACTGCGATACCTTGCGGTAATGCACGATGTG
>JAJYRM010000029.1 GCA_021794075.1 Bacteroidota bacterium
GGAAAGACCATCAACTTCAAGACAGACGGAAAGAATATCCTCGTCGATGGAAGGGAATTCCAATATGAACTGATTCGGGAAGAGAAGAACAGACTTCTTGTTAAGCTGGGGGAGGGGGTCGAGGAGATAATTTACTCAGGTAATGGCGAGGGGATCGAAGTGATTACATCTAACGGAATCGTACGGATGGAAGTGTTGAGCGACCGTGATCTTCTCCTGAGGAGCCTTGAGTCAACGGACTCGGCGCGACACAGTCACTCGGAGATCAAGGCGCCGATGCCGGGGCTCGTGGTGAAAGTCCTTGTAGCTGAGGGGGAAAAAGTTAAGAAGGGGGCAAAACTCATTATTCTCGAAGCGATGAAGATGGAGAATGAGATACGGACAGCGGCAGACTCTGAAGTTGCCGAATTGCTTGTGCACGAGGGGCAAATCGTCGAAAAAGATCAAACAATCCTAAGACTTAAGTAAAAAAACACCCGACATCCAGTTTCTGAGGAACTTTTTAGATTTTCCTGCATTGAAATGGATGACGTATGAAATTATATTAATGTCGAGGTTTCGAAGGAGACTACAGAGAGGTGGTTTCCCGCCGCGCTTAATTTACAACAAGCGGTTTCAGCAGTCTTGATCGGACGATTTCGAGACCCGGCATCGAGAACAATGGAAAAATTCAGGGACTGACTTGTTGTTGCAGTTCCAGTGATAACTAAGTACAAGAAAAATTGTTGATTCTTTTGCTGACGATTAACGATTCATTTTGCATTGCAGTCTGTATCTCGACCGGGAAAAGAGTGAAGATGGTATGCCGAGGTGCGTGTTAGTGCGTTGCCACGACTTGCATTCATGCCAGAATCATACTCCACTTGGTCGGCAATCTATTAACGAGTCCGACTGTACACGCGACGTGTTCGTCTTTGCGGACGGCAGGTTGCAGGCGGCTCGAACCACCCAGGGCTGTATGCCATCCCGAGATCAGCGGGAGCGGCGATTTTCTATCAGCATCTTGGTTGCCTGATGATCCTCAATTGCTCGATGTCGAATGCGACTGAAGAGCATTTCTATATAAAGTAAGTACAAGGCCGCGATCCACTGTTGATGAGAAGCGCGGCAGCGATTGAGCATATTGTATCTAAAAATCAGGTAAGCAGCTGATGGAACCAAATCTACAAAGCGGAAAGCAGGAAGAGCACGCCCCTTATTTCTTGAAATGGAGATGGTGGCGTCCACTATACTATTTGTACTTCGCCGGAATTGTTGCGGCGATGGTTTTTCTCTATAATGCGAGACAGAAGAATCAGGTTTCGGCGATCCAACCTGCCGTCGCCGCTGGTAATCACCCCGTCGTAGCAGCCAATTCGAGTCAAGCTTCGGTTGGAACGAGCGAAATTTCGGAACCAACTCAGGGGACTCACCGAAAAAAGGTATCGGCACCAGCCAAGAATGTTGAAGAGGCGAAGGAAGACAAAGAAGCGCCAAAGACTACGGCCCTCCCAGCATCCGATGCCCAATTCGCGAGCCTAATTTCCCCTCCTGCTTCGATGATCGCTAAAGGGAAAGGCCTCTTTATGAATGACTGCGTCGCCTGCCACGGCGCGAACGGTGAAGGGGATGGCCCAGCTGCCGCGGCTCTCAAGCCGAAGCCCCGCAACTTCCATTCCGCTAAAGGATGGATAAACGGACGCATGGCATCAGGGATGTTCAAAACGTTGACCGATGGAATCCCCGGAAGTCCGATGCCCCCTTTCAGCTCTATATCAATTAAAGATAGACTCGCCATCATAAGCTACATCAGGTCATTCAAAGGATTTCCCAAGGAAACAAAAGCCGATGTTGAGACGCTCGCTAAAATGGTCGCTCAGTCGGGCAATTCTGCGGCTGGAGATGACTAGGCTTCTCATCGGCACATCACGCGTTGTGGGGAAGAGCTGATTCTCGTATGGTGATGATTCTTTTGACGAAACGATGAGCGATGACATACATAGTAAGAAAAGTAAGAAAGTAGGAATCCTTTTTGAGAGGACGAAGATGACAAAGATTCTAAAAACAGTTTTGATACTTGCGGCGATCGGTTTCATTGTAAATCCGGCGAAGAGCCTGTTTGCCGAAGATGTCGGGCATCCGAACGTCGGAATTGTCCAGCAGCTCGGGAAGACAATTGATATGAATCTCACTTTTAAGGACGAGCAGGGCAACCCGATAACGCTTGCTCAAATTTCGGACGGGAAACCGTTGATTATCGATCTCGGATATTATACTTGTCCCGGCATATGCGACAGGGTGTTCGGCGGTATACAGCAGGTAGTCGAGAAAATGAAAGACATGCCCGGCAAAGATTACAGGATAGCTACGATAAGTTTTGACCCGAACGACACTCCCAAGCGTGCTCGCCAGAAAAAGGAAGAGTACGTTAGGATGGCGAGGCGGCCAATCCCTGCCGACGCATGGAGGTTCCTTACCGGGGACAGCGTGACAATCCATAAGTTGACAAATGAAGTAGGTTTTTATTTTATGAGGGATGACCGTGATATGTTCACGCATCCCACGGCGCTCATCTTCGTGAGCAAAGAAGGGAAGATCGCGAGGTACATTTACGGGACGACGTTCACACCCATCGATGTGCAGATGGCGATAATGGAGGCGGCGAACAATTCATTCGCGCCGATAATCGGAAGTGTGTTGAAGGTTTGTTTCAGCTACGACGCTGCGGGCTCCGGATATTCTTTCGATGCTCTTTCAGTCGTAGGGTGGGGAACCACTATATTCATGCTCGCATTCATCATATTCCTTATGACGACAAAGCGACTCAAGAAAGCAAAGGCCAAGGGAGGAAATTGAGAAATGGCTGATATTGCATTACCCCCGCAGGACATTCCTGTCGTAGAGGGGAGTTACCTGGAGAATACAGGAAAGCACAAGGGGCTGGCCGCCTGGCTCCTTTCGACAGATCATAAGCGAATAGGCATTATGTACATGATAATGCTGTTCAGCTTCTTTTCCGTCGGTGTCGTGCTCGGCATTCTGCTCCGTCTGGAAATGATCTCGCCGGGCGGCAAGCTTTTCCCGCCGCAAGTTTATAACGCGCTCTTCACACTTCACGGCGTTATAATGATTTTCCTGTTCGTCATCCCGGGCATCCCCGTGACGCTCGGCAATTTCTTCCTACCGCTTCAGATCGGCGCGAGGGATGTTGCTTTTCCAAGACTGAACCTCTTCTCCTTCTACTTGTACATAATAGGAGCTGCGGTGATTTTGACGGCTCTGTTCGTAAACGGCCTTCCGGACACCGGCTGGACCTTCTATGTACCATACAGCCTTAGGACGACCACAGGTGTAACGATAGCAGTCTTCGGCGTTTTCATCGTAGGTTTCTCGTCGATTCTCACCGGTATCAACTTTCTTACAACTATACACCGCTTGAGGGCGCCCGGCATGACGTGGTTCAAAATGCCGCTTTTTGTTTGGGCGCTGTACGCTACCTCCTGGGTCCAGATTATTGCGACGCCAGTTCTTGCTATTACGCTTCTGCTCATCGTAATTTCACGCGTTTTCGGAGTCGGTATTTTTAACGCCGCTGCTGGTGGCGATCCGGTCTTGTACCAGCATCTGTTTTGGATATATTCGCATCCAGCGGTGTACATAATGATTCTTCCGCCGATGGGCATAGTCTCAGAAATCATCGCCACATTTACCCGGAGGACGATCTTTGGATATAAAGCTATCGCAATGTCCAGTCTGGCGATAGCCTTCATTGGCTACCTCGTTTGGGGTCATCACATGTTTGTGGCGGGAATGTCGCAGCAGGCGGACATGATTTTCTCTTTCCTGACGTTCCTCGTGGCGATTCCAAGCGGCATTAAGGTCTTTAACTGGGTTGCCTCCATGTACAAAGGGTCCATTGACCCGCAACCTCCCTTCCTTTTTGTGATGGCATTCATGGTGCTCTTCTCGATAGGCGGACTCAGCGGGCTTGTCCTGGGAAGTCTCGCTACGGACGTCCATCTGACTGCCACATATTTTGTTGTGGCGCATTTCCATTACATAATATTCGGCGGCGGCGTCTTCATATTCTTCGGCGCGTTGCACTACTGGCTCCCTAAGATGTTTGGGAGGATGTATGATAAGAAAATTGCGAGCTGGGATTTGCTCGTAATGTTCATTGGCTTCAACCTCCTTTATTTCCCGATGTTCATCATGGGATATGAAGGGATGCCGCGAAGGTATTTTACTTACCTACCGCAGTTCGAGACTATGCAGCACATTTCGATAGTGGGTTCGTGGATCCTGGTTGCGGGCCTGATAGTTATGTTTGTCAACCTCATCCACGGTTCCATTAAAGGTCCGCGTGTTGGACCGAACCCTTGGGGAGGGACGACGCTCGAATGGAAGACGGCCTCTCCGCCGACACATGAGAATTTCGAAGAAGAACCAGTTGTCATACACGAGCCATATTATCATGAGGAGGCGTTAACACGTTGAGCGAAATCTCTTTGCCTGAATCCGCAAAACATACCGGACACGCCGAACACCCGAAGAAGGATGTCCACGGAATAAAAATGGGGATGTGGCTTTTCCTCATGACTGAGCTCCTACTTTTCAGCGGGATGTTCCTTCTTTACTCCGCTTACAGATACTTTTACACAAAGGAGTTCCACGAGGCCGCAATGTATACACATACATTGTTCGGCACTGTCAACACTATGGTGTTACTCACAAGCAGTCTTACCATGGCGCTGTCGATCACCGCCCTCGAGAGAGGCAAGAAATGGCTCTCGGTCACGTTCCTTTCATCCACCATAGCGCTCGGTCTCGGATTCCTGGTGATCAAGTACGCCGAATGGTCGACCGAAATCCACGAAGGGATCTACCCGGGATCTCCGATGTTGTTCAAGCACCCTCGCGGCTTCGAACTTTTCTTCGCGATGTATTATTTGATGACCGGCCTCCACGGATTGCACGTACTGGTTGGGTGCGGATTACTTACCGTAATGTTGATCTTTATTGTGAAAGGGAAGATAACACAGGAAGACACGGTGAGACTGGAAGCCGCGGGACTTTACTGGCATCTGATCGACATCATTTGGATATTCTTGTTCCCACTATTTTACCTGGTTAACTGACGGAGAGAATGATGGAACAGCAGACTTTAACCGAACACAAGGGCGCGCCGACCAGCTACGGGATTTATGTCCTCATTTGGCTGGCTCTTATGGCGCTTACCGCGATAACTGCGGTGGTCGCAGGAATCAACCTGGCGGCTTTCACACTGGTCATAGCGTTAATTATAGCGTTGGTGAAGTCGTCGTTGGTGGTGAATGTCTTCATGCATGTCAAGTATGAGGATAAAATTTTCAAAATCTTCGTCGCGATAGCGGGAGGAGTGCTCAGCGTGATCTTCCTCCTTACATTTGCAGACGTTTATTTCAGACGATGAGGCGCATGAAATGAGATTATTGCCGTACGCACTGAACCACGCACAGGCTGTTGATGATGTTATGAGATTCATAGTAATCTCGAGCATCATCCTCTTTCTGATAGTAATTGTCACTATGGTTGTATTTGTCTTCAAATACAACCATAAGAGAAATCCAAGAGCGACAAGCATACCGGGAAACGTACCTCTCGAGATATTTTGGACAGTTGTACCTACGGTGCTCGTGCTAGCGATGTTCTACGTGGGTTGGGAAGCTTACCTGCAGATACGGACCGTACCCAAGAATGCAATGCCCGTGAAGGTCTTTGCTCGCCAGTGGAGTTTCTCTTTCGAGTATATGAACGGAAAGCGTACCGATACCCTTTACGTTCCAAAGGGAAGACCGATAGATTGCCTGATCAAGTCGCTCGACGTAATTCATAGTTTTTATCTTCCCGCTTTCAGGGAAAAGCAGGACGCGCTCCCCGACAGGGTCCGCCATATGGTGGTGATTCCCGAGCATCTTGGCATCTTTGACGTGGTCTGCACTCAGTATTGCGGACTTGACCACGCGCTAATGAAAACCAAGATGATCGTTCTCCCTGATACCACATTCGACAGATGGATAAACTCCAGCAGCACAGCCGAACCCAAAGTGGCGCTAGGTGATTCGACGATATATTTCTGAGTACAGTCCCCAAAGCACATGCTTCTTAGGTTACTTGTCGAAGGATAAATCAACAAAGATGTGAAGTAATGGAAAATAATAAAGTTAATGACAATCGGATGACCGGAATTCGACATGACCTGTCCTCGGCGAGGGTAGGAAGAGAGGGCTCTGCAGCGCTTAGTTTTCCGGCAACGGGACGCCTCGACCACGTCAGGGAAATCACGAACGCTGTCGCAGAACTTGTGAAGATCAAGATCACTTTCTTTGTCGGCATGTCAGCGCTCTTTGGTTTTGTTCTAGCGTCTGGCGCTATTTCCTTCAAGATGGTCGCGTCTTCTTTCGGGATCTTTCTGGTTGCCAGCGGTTCCGCTGTGCTTAATCACTACCAAGAGCGGGAGAGCGACGCGCTGATGCACCGCACGCAGAGACGCCCGTTACCGTCGGGCACAATCGCCCCCGGATCGGCCCTCTTTCTTCTCATCGGCCTGGTTGTTTTGGGGTCTGTCGTGACTTTCGTATGGGGAAATCTCGAGGCTCTTGTGCTGTCATTGCTTGCGATGGTGTGGTACAACGCTATTTATACTCCGCTTAAGAAAAAGACGGCATACGCGGTTATTCCCGGCTCGTTTGTCGGTTCGCTTCCGGTGATGGCGGGTTGGGCAGCGGCAGGCGGGAGTCTCGCGGATCCCAAGCTACTCGTCGTTTCGATGTATTTTTTCGTCTGGCAGATCCCTCATTTCTGGTTGTTGATGGACATATACAGCAGTGACTATGAGAGGGCTGGTTTCCCGACGATGCGAAGACATTTGTCCGAAAAGAAGTTTGCCGTCGGCACGTATGTATGGATGCTTGCTCTTGTGGCGATTTCGCTGTTTTTCCCCGTGACGGGAGTCGTTGAAGGAATGGTGGGGGGAGCTCTTCTGATTGGTCTCGGAGCATGGCTAAGTATCGCGACGTGGTCGATAGTAAAACACTACGGCGACAAACGGGCATACAAATCTGCTTTCATGAAAATTAACATTTACGTACTTGCCGTCACGGTCTTGGTTCTAGTTGATATACTTTTCAAAATGATCTCACCATGGAGGCTTTAGCCAGATGCATTTCTTAAACAACCTTGTGAATCCCGAATCGGGTGAACGCCTTACACTCCTTTACTATTTGTTGTCTTTCGTGTCGACAATGTTCGTCACTTACATCGGAATAGCCGCGACGGGCTCCACGCTTTCGCTCTTCTTCAATCGTAAAGGGTTGAAGAAGGGGAATGACATCTACCGTCACTTTGCCAGAAATCTCATCGATGTGGCTTTGCCTGGCAAAGGTGTCGTCGCGGCTCTGGCCGGACTTCCGATCGTGACGATCATTCTTATCTACGCGGAGCTTCTGTATAACACGAACGCAGATGTCACGAATTTCATGACAGCTTCAGCGATTCTCGTCATCAGTGGCTTCATGTTCCTTATCGCTTACAGGTACAGCTTCAGGCTTGAAGGATTTGTCGAATCGTATAAGAAGCTTACACCATCCCAGAAATCTGAAATCGGAGACGCGAGCCTTGTCGACTTGGACGCGATGGAGATATCGGCCCATCAGACAAGGCGCCGGGCAGGCCTGTTCGGTACGGCGATGCTTTGGATCGGGATGTGGGTGTTTATGGGCGGTTCTAATCTTGCGCTTAACAGCCAGGCCTGGCCGCAGGATGCAGGCACGTTTGCAGTGCTTTTCTCGTGGACTACAATTTGGAGTTTTATCCACTTCATAACTGCAGCTGTAGTTATCGAAAGTGCCGCTATCCTGTTCTTTTTCTATATTTGGGATGGCGGAGTGGGCGCCGCGAACAATGAAGCCTACTCGTCGTTCGTGAAGCGGTTTGCGATGAATGCCGGCCTCCTTTTCGCGATTGTGCAGCCTCTGATCATCTTCATCGATCTAACACTGGTCCCTTCCGCCGCGAAAGACGGTGCTGTATTCGGTCTCGCAGGCCTCGGGTTGCTAATTGCTTTTGTACTCGTGCATTTCTTCTATCGGATGCTCAGGCTGCGTAAGGTTTACCTCGGCAGCTTTGCCTTCATAGGTGTGGTAGTGATGGTCGGAGTATGGATGACCGCGAAGGGCGTTTCGTTCAGCAAATCTAATCAGGCTCATTATCAGCTGATGGCTGATAATTATGACAAGATGCTTTCAGAGCTCCCCGAAGTGCAGACGGCCAAGATCAGCGGTGAGAAGATATTCACGCAGACCTGCAGCGCTTGTCATAGGTTCCATAACAGATTAGTCGGGCCCGCCTACAACATGGTGCTAGGCGGTTACGAAGGAAAGATGAGCAAGCTGGAAGATTTCATTATGAATCCGCGGCAAGTCCTGCAAGGTTACCCGCCGATGCCTAAACAGGGGCTTAATCAGGCTCAGGTAAAAGCGGTTGCCGAATATATCATGAACGTCTACCAGACGGAAGAGAAGAACGGCACGGCCACCTACACGAAGTAAGGAAATTGTATTTGGGTTTAAAAGGATAGCAGCGGCTGGAAGAATCTGGTCGCTGCTTTTTTTTGCGGGGTGCTGAACAGCCGTCTCACGGCTATTAGGTCCTGAGCTTCATTCTTACGTGATGTGATGGTTAGGCTCCATCTTTTCACTCGCAGTGATGCGGGATTCCCCCATGACATTGATCTTTTGAATGAGAATTGAAGCTTGGTCTCGCATGTCGGGGAGGCGTGCTCCAAACATTCCTATTTCTTGTCGTTGTCTTCGCGGTACCAAGATCGATATGTCAGGCACACCAGGCCCCAGTTGTAATTCAACGATAACGTGAAATGATGCCGTTAAAAGGGAAGTCCATATCTATAGAGCATTCCCGGATGCATGGCATGGGTGGGGTGTTGTTATCGATATCGTATAAAGGGAGGGAGAAATGTTTGGAACATTCCTCCCCGCAATCACATGCCTGGGCTTTAACCAGGCATGTGATTCCGCGTGGGGAACAGTAATGTTTATTTCTTCTCAGCTTCGGATGATGCTGTAGTCTTTCCTTGCGTGGAGACCAACCTCATCGTTCCGAGAATTAGCCAGAGGAGTATGAATATTCCGAGTGCCAGGAAGAAGAAGGTCTTCGGGGCTATACCCGGGTGCAGAATCTTGGCTCGGTTGACGCCGTTCAGACTCATGATGTAAGCTATGATATTGGAAATCTCCTGCTGAGTAAGAGACTGTGTCTTACCATAGCCGACCATGCTCATGGGAGCCATTGCCTTCTGTGGGCTGGGTCCCGGAGGCGCCGCGCCGTTTTCGATGAAGCGGTCTAGATTGTCCGCAAATACTGCCGGATCCTTGCTGAACAATTCGGGCCGGACAGGGTCAAGCGCCGGAATTGTACCAAGGTAGGAACCGGGGTTTGCGACGCCGCCTTTGCCCGCCATTCCATGACAGCTCGCGCAGTTGGCATCGAACAGCTTCTTACCATGTCCGACATTGCCTACCATACTCGCTGCGAGCCCCGGCTCGCCAACTTGAGAGGGAAGCTGGATAACCCTGACGTTTGGCGGCGGAGTCTGAGGAGTATGAGAAGCGACGGACGTGGAGGGAGCTGCGGCCGGAGCAGCCGTGCTCCGAAGGCTCGTCAAATAATCAACAAGCTCGCCGACCTGTACGTTGCTCAACATCGTAAACGGAGGCATGACCGTTTTCGGATCATGTGATTTCGGATTGCGAATTTGGGTCGTCAGCCAGGCAGCGGAATGGGCTTTGAGTCCTTCTCCTGAAAGGTCCGGTCCAACATGTCCGCCCACGCCATTGACGGTGTGGCAGGCAGTGCATCCCATCGTCGCGAAGACTTGCGCTCCTTTTGTGGCTCCTGACTTCTGAGCAGGCGATAACGGAGGGAGTTCAGGTTGTTTGGCCGAGACGGTCTCGACAGTTGCGGCTTTTCCAGGTTTAGCCGATGCGGTGGCTACCGATCCGCCGTTTTGCTTCGCGCCAGGATGGCTATAATATCCGGTAATCGTCAGTGTCGTTATTCCACCGGCAATGATGAATCCAATCAGCATCGCGATGGGACGTTTACGAGGATTTCGTTCGGGGTTCTTATCAACGAAGGGGAGCAAAAAGAAGAAAGCGAAAAGAGCTGTCGGGATACCGATTGTGCCGACTGGTTCCCATGGGCCCTGAAAAGCTTTGATAGCCTGATACAGGAAGAGGAAATTCCATTCCGGCTTCGGTTGAAAAGTGGTGTCGATAGCATCGGCTGGGCCGGAGAATGGTGGCGCGAAGAACGCGGCGAGACCAATCAGGATAAGAAGTATTATAGTGAATACGAAAGCGTCTTTAAAGACCTGGTCAGGCCAGAACGCGCCGATACGTTTTCTCTTAGATTCGTTCCACGGACCGACGCTTCCTTTCTTTCGGAAAGCTACCAAGTGGAGAGCGATGAACGCAAGAAGAATCGCGGGGATGATGGCCACGTGAAGTATGAAAAAGCGCGACAGCGTCAGCTGTCCCATCTGCGCTCCGCCGCGAAGTAGGTCAACTGCTACATTACCGAGAAATGGGGTGGTTCCGGCAATACTGGTACCGACTTCGGAGGCCCAGTATCCTGTCTCATCCCATGGAAGTGCCGCTCCGGTGAAGCTCATTGCCATTGTGAAGAGGAGAAGGAGCACTCCCAAGAGCCACGTAAGCTCGCGAGGCTTCTTGTAACCTCCCCAGATGTATACTCGAGAAAGGTGAACGGCGACTAGGACAATCATTGCCGTCGCTCCCCAGAAATGAAGTCCGTGAATCAACCAACCGAAGGGAACGTTCAACCGCAGGTAAGACAGCGACTGGTAAGCGTGATCGGTCGTCGGAACATAGTAAAATATTTGCCAAATACCAGTGACAATTTGAAGTAGAAAAAGAAATAATGTGGCACTTCCAAAGACGTACGCGTAACTGGCACCACCGGGTATTTCTTCCTCAGTGGCAGCCTTCCATACCTCTTTTACAGGCCATCGATCGTTAATCCATTCTTGTACATTTGAAAGCATCTGCAGTTCTCCTCCTATACGACTATCTTCTTAGGAACGCCCAGTTTGAATCGTTCCCATTTAACGTACAATTCGCCGTCCTGTATTTTCGTTGGGAGAGTGTCCAGCGGGCGCGGGGCCGGACCGTGCAGAACTTTCCCGTCCTTGGCAAAGACACTGCCGTGACACGGACATATGAACTCCTCGCGCTCCGGGTGCCAGTTGTATCGGCAACCAAGGTGAGGGCAAATGGGTGAAAACACTGTCACTTCGTTATCACCGTTCTTGAGCGCCCATACATCGCGTCTTTCCACCTCTTCGATGTAAGCATCTCTGTCGCGCTCATCGAAAAACACTTTTTGTGGATTACCGCTTGAAATCGAGGAGACCGGACCTGCGTTAACAAACTTGCCGATCTTGATTCTTAAAGATTGACTGACTAGAGCATCCAGAAAGGGAACCGCAAGTATGAGCGTTGCGAATCCCCCGATCACTCCCGTGCCGATTTTCAAGAAAGATCTTCGAGACGGGTCGTGCTGTTCCGGAATTTTGGGTTCTTCTGATTTTTCCATAACCCTTCCTTAGGATTTGTTTCAGACTAGAATTAGAAACCGTTGGGCCTGTAGCGTTTGTTCTTCCACCGCAACGGTCGTCCGATGGTTCATTGTCTATTTTGACGATCCGAATTGTTCTCTATGCACGGAACTCCGATGAAGCGGAACCCATTGGATAGAGGACTAGGTAGTGTCAACGTCAGTTCCTTTTGTGGTGCTTTCAGTTGCTTGTCAAATATTAAGGGAGACCTGACGTTTGCAGGCGCTTCCTTCGGATCTTTGATTGGGATCTGTGGCGACAGGAAGTTTACTCAACTAACCGTGTCGTCTGAAATGACATTGGAGACGAGGTTATTTTCTTGCCAAGTAGTAGTGATGATAAGCCGATATTGCCTTCTTCAAAGATTTCATAAAGGCGCCTATCTGTTTTTTTGCTTATCTCAGTTCTACCGGAGTCTCCTCTCCGACAATATCACTCCTCACACCAATATTTAATCATTTAGAGCCAATTAAACAACACCCGACTGCGTCAAAATCAACCAAGGCGCTCGCAATCGGTCTAAGATAGTGTAGGTTCTTTGAGACCGAAGACTTTTGGCAAAAGAATACTGCTGTGATGGCTGCCAACGATGGGATATGAGAGTTTGAATTTGCTTATTCGCTAAATCGAATCAGCGAGCCGGTGGCTATCTTTCTTGGTGAATGATCGTAGAGAGTTAAGCTTGTTAAGCTAACGTGGACCTTCTCTGCTTCGTGTATTCCTGTTGCCAACCTATGCAGCTCTTCGGGGGCAAATAGTCGCGTCCGCCCCAAACTCTTGACTCTCCCGTAAGGATTTAGTAGAATTATTGAGAAATTTCGTCGTTTTCTATGGCATGGCTATTGATGATTATGGAGCGGCATCGGAGTGGGACGCGGATTTTGCCAGCCTTGCTTTGAGATTCCAGAAAAGCTGGCCCGCTTTTGACTCCCTGATGCCTGCAAAAGTTGATGCTGATAATAACTAGACAAACTAAGCAGGAGGAGTACGAATGATAAGTGCTTCAACAAAAACAAGGACCAGTTCAATGTTTCAAACTTTTGGGAAAAGAATGGCCCTCATCATAGTGGGGGCTTTAACGTTCGTGGTGTTAAATGGAAATGCGTACGCCATTCCAAGTTATGCCCGCCAAACCGGGCTGGCTTGCAGTTCGTGTCACTATTCCTTTCCGGAATTGACGCCCTTCGGAAGGAACTTCAAGCTGAACGGATACACGATGGTGGGACGCCAGACAATAGATGCGAAGGCGAAGGGAGATCAGGGTGCGCTGAAACTTCTCAGGAACTTCCTGATGTCCGCGATGGTGCAGGCCTCTTACAATAACGTGGCCAAGCCGGTTCCGGGGACTAAGACGGGCAATATGGAATTCCCTCAGCAGCTCAGCCTTTTCCTCGGCGGTGAGATTACTCCTCACATCGGAGCTTTCACTCAGATCACTTACGACGACCAGGGCGCGTCCTTCGGTTGGGACAACACCGATATCCGTTATTCCAACCAGGGACTGATTGGTGATAACCCGATCACTTACGGATTAACACTCAACAATAACCCGACGGTCGAGGATCTCTGGAACAGCACCCCGGCGTGGGGTTATCCGTATGCTTCTTCGAGCAGCGCGCCAACTCCAGGTGCCAGCACCCTGATTGATGGCGCCTTTGGAGGCAACGTTGCCGGCCTTGGAGCTTTCGCCATGTACGATAATCTGATTTACGCCAACCTGACCGGTTATAAGTCGGCTCCGCAGGGTGGATCATTTCCGCCGGATGCCAATGCCAACTTCACTATAAGCGGAGTGACCCCTTACTGGAGAGTCGCTCTTCAAAAGCAAATCTCCGATACTTATGTGGAGATCGGCACGTATGGCTTGTCGGCGAATATCTACCCGAGTGGAATAAGCGGAGCGACTGACAACTACACCGATGTCGCCTTCGATTTCCAGGTTGAGCATGCTCTCGGCAAGAATGAGATGATATTTCATTCGACCTGGATACACGAAAACCAGGACCTCAAGGCAACCTACGCTGCCGGAGGTTCGGCGAATTCCACGAATAGTCTGAGTACCTTCAGGATCGACGGATCGTATATGTTCTGCGACGGTCTTGATGTGATGGCCCAATACTTCAACACGTACGGTTCCGCCGACGGCGGTCTGTACTCTCCCGCTTCAGTAACAGGAAGCCTGACGGGAAGTCCGAACAGCAGCGGCGTAATCGCGGAGTTTGATTTCAGCCCGTGGCAAAACACGAGACTCGGCCTTCAGTATGTGATGTACACCAAGTTCAATGGCGGCAGCACGAATTATGACGGCTCGGGCAGGGACGCGGCGAACAATAACACGCTTTACGTTTCGACGTGGATAGTGCTGTAATCAATACCCGTAAAGATAGAAATACCTTTTAGTTGCAGTGACGGCCGGGATTTTTGAAAGAGATCCCGGCCGCTTTGATTCGGCCGGGGAGAAGGGGGCATTCCTTATCATGAATGGAATTTGATTAATGTTTATATTTGTAAAGGAATGTTGCCGGAAGCCGATCTAGATTCTGACTTCCCGGTTACACTCACAGTGGTTCATTTGATTTCCGGACTTCGATGGTCAACGATTCAGATATGTGTCAAGGGAGGAGGAGGTCAATGGCGCTGCTTAAAGTACTATTAAATTGGAGAATAACCAGATGAAACGATTCGCGCTTCTTGCTTTTGTTCTGTCAATAGGAGTCGCTGTCTACACGAGTCCGGCAAGTCTTTCCGCTGCCCAAAAGTCCGCAAAAACCGCGGGAGACAAGAAGTCTGCTGTCGATACTAAACAGGACAAGGGGATAGGTCCGATCAAATCAGTGACACTTGGTCCGATTAACGAGGAGCTTGTTGAAAAGGGGAAGTCGCAGTTCGAGGAAAAGTGCATGTCCTGTCATCAGCTCGATTCGAGACTTGTGGGGCCACCTCTCGAATATTCAACTAAAGATTACTCGCCCGAATTCATAATGAATATGATACTGAACAGCACGGTGATGGAATCTAAAGACCCTGTCGCGAAGGCGCTGCTCGACAAGTATCATGTTCCAATGATAGTCCCCGGTGTTTCGAAAGAGCAGGCAAGGGAAATTCTCGAGTTCCTGCGCAGCAAGGCCCCCAAGTAAAAAATCACCCATCATGTTTCTGAGGCGGAAGGTCCGATAGTTAAAGAGATTAGCTTTCTCTTCCGCCTTCTTCTAGCTTCCGTTTACAAGGCCTACCGAAGTATTTGCAGCCACTAGCTGAATCGCGGATGTTATTTGGCGCCACCTGCCTCTCAATCAATGTAGTGGTTGTTACCCGCGATTGATCGGTAAGAGCAGGCAGAGCCGGGATTTTGTGGCTATTTCTAGAGAGGCGAGTTAGAGAGCGCCAATGAATGACGTGAGAAGACCCGAGAATTTCTTGTCTACTCTGGCGCCGATTTCCGTAACTTCGGCGTGCGAGAGCTTCTCCGAAGTAATACCCGTGCTGTAGTTGGTCAGACAACTTATTCCAACGACTTCCATGTCGGTCGCACGAGCGTAAAGCGCCTCCTGTACGGTAGACATACCCACGGCGTCGCCTCCAAGTTTGCGGTACATCCTCACTTCGGCAGGAGTCTCATAAGAAGGTCCGGTAAGTCCGACATACGTTCCCCCCTTAAGGTTGACGCTGGCCCGTTCAGCGGCTTCATACATTCTTCCGGCCATTGCATCGCTGTAAATCGGCTGCAGGTTGCGGAGAGGGAAGCGCATATCCGCCAGAATGTTCCTGAACGTGAAATTTAGCTGATCTTTGATCAGCATAAGATCGCCCGGATAGAATGCCTCGTTTAATATTCCGGCCGCGTTAGTTAGTACGATGGTCTTGATACCGAGCGCGTGTGAAACAATTGCGGTGACTGCCGCGTTGAGAGTCGACGCCGACTCGTAGTAGTGAACTCTTCCGCTGAAGACGAGCACCTTTTTCCGTGCCACCTGGGCGCTCATGATTTGTCCGCTGTGTCCCACCACTGTCGAGCGGGGATAGCCCGGGATATCGCTGGTGGCGAGACTCTCTTTATCATCGAGGTGCGCGCTGAATCCGCCAAGCCCGCTCCCAAGTACAACTGCGATGTCGTGGGTTTTCCGCGTCAAATTCTCCCGAATGAATTCAATCGATTCCGAGAATGGCGCTTCAAGCGGCCTGTCGATTTCCATCTTCAGAGGTAAATCATTTTTCTTTTTCATAAGGAATACCGTCTGCACCGGGGGCCGCCGATTTACCGATGAATCCCGCAAGTACTATTATGGTGGCGAGGTAAGGGATCATCTGTATGAACTGCGTCGGTAGGCTGCCGCCCTGCAATTGTATCTGGAGACTTTCCGCGAATCCGAAGAGCAGGCAGGCCGCTGCGGCGCCGAGTGGATTCCACTTTCCGACAATCATGGCGGCCAAGGCTATATATCCGCGTCCTGCGGACATCCCGTCGGTGAAAGAATGCTGATCAAACGCCAGCCATGCTCCAGCGAGTCCCGCGAGCACACCGCTTATCAGAACTCCGTAATAACGGTACAGGGTGACGCTGATGCCTACTGTATCAGCTGCCTCGGGATTCTCGCCAACGGATCGAAGTCTTAATCCGAACCTTGTCTTGAAGATTATGAAGTGGCTTGCGATGACTATCAGAACCGTCAGGAGAACGAGGGGGTTTCCAAGAAGATGCTCGACGTCGGGTTGGTCTTTTAAGAATGCGAGTTTTATATACGGAAGCCCGGCGATCCTGGGAGAATTGCTGGAACTTTGGAAAAGTATTTGAAGAACAAATTTAGTGATGCCGACGGCGAAAAGGTTGAGAGCGATCCCTGAAATTATTTGGTCGGCCTTGACGTGAATTGATATCACGGCGTGGATTGCCGCAACCAGAAGCCCGCCTGCGATTCCGCACAGCAGTCCGAACCAAGGGCTGCCGGTATAATATGTTCCGACCGTGGCACAGAAAGCGCCGTTAAGAATGATGCCTTCGAGCGCTATGTTCACGACTCCACCGCGCTCACTGTACACGCCGCCGAGCGACGCGAGAGAATAGGGCACCGTTATCCTGATTGTTTGCGCGAGGAACGCGAGTGAAAATATCTGGCTAATCATTTACCCTCAGTGTCCTCTTCTTGATAAAGTTCACCAAGATCTTTCTGAAAATTTTGTTGGATGATATGACGAATATTATCACGATGGCCTGGAGAATGCTGACGAGCTCCTTCGGGACCATTGTGTTTATGACAAGCCCGCCGTATTCGAGCATGCCGAAGAGGAGCGCGGCAAGTATCACTCCAAACGGATTGTTGTTTCCGAGAAGCGCCACTGCAATTCCCATGAAGCCGGTCCCGGTAGAGAAACCTTCCTCGAAATAGTATTTGTAACCCATTACGTAGTTTGTACCGACGAGCCCTGCGATAGCGCCGCCGATGGTCATGCTAAGAATGATATTCTTTGCCACGCTGATCCCACCGTACTCTGCGGCTTTGGAATTCAGTCCAACCACTCTGAGCTCATATCCATACCTTGTCTTATCAACGTAGTACCAGACGGCAACCGCGGCAAGAATAGCTATCAGAATGGAGAAGTTCACGGGGGAGCCGGAGAAACTTGAAAAGATTGTGTCGAAACGAGGTATCTTTCCTGTTGGGGCGATTTCAGGAGTGTGCACGGTTGCAGGCACGTTGAACAGGTTGGTAACGAAGAAGCTGACAAGCGCGGCGGCAATGAAGTTAAGCATGATCGTGTTGATGACTTCATGCGCGCCGGTTTTCGCTTTAAGATAACCCGGTATGAAACCCCAAATGCCTCCGCCAATCATCCCCGCCAGGATCAGAAGTGGAATTTCAAGAAACGCAGGGACGCCCACCGTATACATTCCGACGAGCGCCGTCATGAACGCTCCGATCTGAAGTTGCCCCTCGGCTCCGATGTTGAACAGGCCTGCCTTGAAGCAGATCGCGACGGATAGACCAGCGAAAATGAGAGGGGTGGTTTTAAAGAGGAGCTGGCCGATGCCGTAGGAGGTACCGAGCGTCTGCGAAAAGAGCACCGAGTAAACCTGGAACGGGTTCTGTCCAACGATCAATATGAAAATCGCGCCTACCGCGAAAGAAAGCACGACCGCGAAAATGGGTATGAGAAAATTTTGGGTGGCGGGGTGTTCGAGCCAATGCCTTCTTTTTGTCTGATCAGCCATCAGATGCCTTCTGCGAGGAACCCCGCTTTGAACCTGTCATATAGAGTCCCAGTTCACTTTCTTTCACTTTGTTATTCGGGAAAATCTTCACGATCTGTCCGCCGTACATGATCGCGATGCGGTCGGAGAGACTGAGTATTTCGTTGAGATCTGCTGAAATCATGAGAATTGCTTTCCCCGCGTCCCTTGCCTCGACTAGTGTCCTGTGGATAAACTCGATGCCGCCAATGTCCACACCGCGGGTCGGCTGGCTTGCGACGATGACCTGCGCGTTGCGTGAGAGCTCTCTCGCTATGATCACTTTTTGCTGATTGCCGCCGGAAAGGCCGCGGGCTAACGCATCAGGGTTCATCGGACGGATATCGTATTTCGTGATAAGGAACCTGGCGTTTTCCTCAATCGCCTTAAGGTTCATCGCCAGTCCCGTGCCAAACTCTTTCTGCATGTGGAGTCCGAGTATGAGGTTCTCGGCCACGTCCATTTCTACGACGAGTCCTCTTTTGATGCGATCTTCGGGGACGTGTGCCAATCCCCGCGCGAAGACTTCCTTTGGAGTTAACCCGGCAATCTGTATTCCATCCACACTCATAGAGCCAGTAGTCGGCTTCAATAGTCCGGTGATGCACTCTACCAGCTGAGACTGGCCGTTACCCTCAACGCCCGCGATTCCAAGAATTTCGCCCGACGCCACTTCCAGGGAGACGTTGTTTAAAATGTTGACGCCGCGCTTGTCGATGTACGACAAATTGTTTATCGAAAGTACAGGATCGCCCGCTTTTCGGTCATTCTTCTCGACCCGCAGAAGGATGCGTCTGCCGACCATCATCTCGGCAAGCTCTTCGGGGCTTGTTGAGGCAGTCTCAACCTCTCCAACTATCTTTCCTCGACGCATGACTGATACATGATCGCTGATTGCCATCACTTCGCTGAGTTTATGCGTTATCAGGACGATCGTCTTTCCTTCGTCTTTCAACTCGGAGAGTATCCTGAATAGTTGCGTTGATTCTTGAGGAGTTAGAACTGCCGTCGGTTCATCGAGGACCAGGATATCGGCTTTCCTGTAAATAGCCTTAAGAATCTCGACGCGCTGTTGGATTCCGACGCCGACATTCTCCACTTTCTCGTTCAGGGGAACCGTGAGAGAGAACCTTCCGCCAAGTTCAGAAATTTCGGCGGTGGTCTTCTTGAGGTCGAGGAGGGAATAACGTGTTGTCTCGGCCCCGAGGACGATATTCTCCAGCACTGTCATCGGCCCGACCAGCATGAAATGCTGATGGACCATGCCTATCCCATTACGTATCGAATCGTGCGGAGATTTTATGGAGACTTCTTTTTCGTGAATCCTAATTATGCCTGCGTCGGGCTGGTACAGCCCGTACAAAGTCTCCATCAGGGTGGTTTTACCCGCGCCGTTCTCGCCCACGAGGGCGTGGATGGTCCCGGACTGCACCTTCAGCGTAACTTCATCGTTGGCGACCGTGCGAGCGAATCGCTTCGTGATGTTAAGAAGTTCTACCGCGTAAGGCATTGGGTCAGCGTTTACTCGTTCGGAACTTCAATCTTTCTTTCGATGATCTCTTGTCGTAGCTGTTGCACTTTCTTATAGACCTTTTCGGGAATCAAGGGTTTGTTTTCTTTGTCGTAGACAAAGTCGACTCCATTGTCCTTCAATCCGAAGACCCTCGGTTTACCGCCGTTGAATTTTCCTTCCTTCCATTCCTTTATGATATCGTATACGGCGACGTCGCCCTTCTTGACCATGCTGGTAAGCACATAGCCCGGGGCTTCGTTCCACTGATCCATGTCGACCCCGATCGCGTACTTCTTCATTTCCCGCGCCGCATCAAAGACTCCGAGCCCGGTCACGCCGGCGGCGTGATATATTATGTCTGCGCCCCGTGAATATTGGGCCAGCGCGAGCTCTTTTCCTTTTGCCGGATTTTTGAACGCGTCTCCGGTAACGCCCGCGTACGCAACGAGGACTTTACATTTCGGGTTCACGTATTTCACCCCAGCCTGATATCCCACCTGGAATTTTCGGATGAGTGGCGACTCCATACCGCCAATGAAACCGACTATGTTCGTCTTTGTCATCATACCCGCGATTGCGCCGACGAGGAACGAGCCTTCATTCTCCCGGAATTCAATCGGGATCACATTCTTTGGAACTGCCTTGGTCGAGTCGTATGTGTAGTCTATGCACGCGAACTTCTTGTTCGGGAACGCCTTGGCTACCTGGTTGATATCGTCCGTGAAAATGAAGCCGACGCCGAATACGATGCCGATGCTCTTTTGGCTGGCGAGCTGTCGAAGCGCTGATTCTCTGTCAGATCCTCCGCCCGGTTCGATGTATTGATACTTGATCCCAAGGCTGTCCTTTGCCATCACGAGTCCGCGATAAGCCTGGTCGTTAAACGATTTGTCTCCCCGCCCACCAACGTCGAATACGAGTCCAACCTCGCTGTTCGGTGGCGCGCTTGGCTGGCTCTTTCCGCACGATTCAAAAAGCAAAGTCGAACTTGTCAGGACGAGTACCGAGAGGACAGCGGATATGACTTTTTTCATGCCTAACTCCTGTGATAAGAATAATATCGAATCTGTTGGTGCCGGACCTTGCTCTTCCGTGTGCTGTCAGTCAGAAGGGGGGACGAAACACTTCCGGCAGCGGGCTTCATAGATGTCCTTCGCTCCGACGAGTACTCGTTCACCCTGGTGAGTCTTGCGCTGTGTCCTGTCCGCCGGGTTGCCACAAACCATGCAAATAGCCAGCGTCTTGGTTATATATTCGGCGACAGCAAGGAGTTGAGGTATGGGTTCGAAGGGCTTTGCGCGGTAATCCTGATCGAGCCCTGCCACGATGACCCTTTTTCCTGCGGTCGCGAGAGACTCGCAAACGTCGACCAGCTCAGGTCCGAAGAATTGACCTTCGTCTATTCCGACGACCTGCGCCTCTGCAGAGAGAGAAGTGATCTCAGCAGCCGAGTCGACCACGATTGATTTCAATCTCTCGTCGCTGTGTGAGACGATATGGTCGTCGCTGTACCTCTTGTCTATTCGAGGTTTGAAAATAGCGACGTTCTGCCTTGCGATTTCGGCGCGTCGCAGCCGCCTGATCAACTCTTCCGTCTTTCCGCTGAACATACAACCGCAGATTACCTCTATCCATCCGGTCTCGCGCGGCGCGTAGTGTAAACTAATCTCTTCCATTAAGCAGTGTCTTTGATGTAAATGCTTCCGGGATGAGTGAGGAAAGCCTGTAGCTCCGCACTTCTCCCTTCTTGTTAGTCAAGAGAATTTCAATATCGCCGGCCAGCTCGTACATAACTTGCCTGCAGGCTCCGCAAGGTGTACAGAAATCTTTTGCGTCCGAAACGATCGCGATGCGGGTGAATTTCGATTCGCCATCGTTGAGAGCGGACCACAACGCGATTCGCTCGGCACACATCGACAACCCGTAACTGCTCGATTCGATGTTGAACGCTGAGTAGATCTTTCCGGATTCTGTCTGTATTGCCGCCCCGACCTTGAAATGCGAAAATCTCGCTTCCGATTTCCTTCTGGCTTCGTCAGCAGCTGAGAACAATTCTGTAAGGGAAGCAGTGGTTTTCTGTGACATTTATGAAAAATATATTAGCAGAAACGAAGAAAATCAAGGTTTCTGAGCTGTTTTGCGGGACATAATATGAGATACGATTGAATGAGCTTCTCACACCCGTTTCATTCCTGTGGCACGAAGCGACTTGGCGTGCCGTCCGTGAAATCATTTGAATTACATCTTGCCCATTCAACGCGAAGGCGTGCCCGAGTCCCGGAGATATTTGTAAACGGTAGGGTTTTCAATTCCCCTCCGATAATCAGATGACAAGTAGATTTCATTGTTTATGGAAGTCACGTCGTAAATGCTTGCATGAATAACGAAAAGAGATTGGGTAGACTTGTTCTCAACTAACCGCCAAAATGCGGTTGAGTCCGCAACGTCTTGCGTCGCGTAGACCGTGTCCCCAACGGCGCAGAAACAATATGGTCTAAATGGGACAGCGTATGTCGAGACGTTCCGGTTGAACAAATTGTAAGCGGCTATCGCGTATGAGTCGTTGAGCGAGTCGACGATGAAGTCTATTTCATTGTTCTTGTCCGCGTTGAATGAGCACGCGACAATTTTGTAAGGGAGCACAGATATCGAATCCAACCGAGCAATGTATCGCGGGTCAAGGTCGAGCAAGAATATTTTTCCTTGTCTTAGGTAAGCGCCGTAATCCTCGTCGGCGCTGATTCTCGGTTCGTAGCCCGAATAGAAAGCCGCGGCGGAATGAGTTCTAAAATATACAACCGCTTCTCCGTTTCTGGTCGTCTCCATCGCATAGTTATCTCCGATATCACCTGAACCGTAACTATAAATACTCGCGGATGGAGCTTGTCCAGGGTCGGCACCTTCAGGCTTAAAGGTTTCGGTAGCTGAATCTAAAGCTACGTAAGTCAATCGACCTGAGTGGAGGCCTGGACTGAACGCTGGCTCATTAAGTACAGATGCAGGTAAAACGGGGGTCAGCGGCAAGTTAGCGGGACGATCGACAAATCTCTCTCCGATATAGAGTGTGGCAGTTGCGGCACAAACGATAACAAAGGTCAGCACCAGCCTGAAATAGCGCAGGTGCTTTGGAACTATGCGACTCTGGAAAATAAGGTAAACTATATAAATAGCGACTAAGAGTAAGAAGCTTTCGTAATTCAGTATTATACTCAACACGCTTCCGTATTCGCCTTCGAACGTATAGAACGGAATGCAGGCAAGTGCGTATAGCACGAGGAAGGCGCCTGCCAATTTTGTTCGGCCCTCTTCCGTGGCGGCCTGGACGATGGCCACGATCGCTGGGGCGAGGAGTACCAGCTCGGCGGGTGTAAACGTCGGGAGAAAAAACAAAGTTGGAAAAGTAGCAGCGACGAGAGCTTCGCGAGGCTTGTTCATTGATACGCCTTTGTAGAAGAAGTAGGCTGTCGGGACAACGATTGCGGCCTTGAAGAACGAACTAGCCAGGAGAAAAGCGGGTGTTGAATTCAGAAGGGGGGTGGGATTCAAAGTCTCATTGTATATGAATACTCTTCGGAGAAAAGACCAAGCGGTCTGAAAAGTGTCCGAAAACGGATTAAGCACTCTTCCATTGAGATAGGCGGTGACTATACGCTGGTAATAAAAAACGAACGTAGAATTTCCGACTACCAGGTAGGTGATGACCAGCACCACAACCGTGGTCATCAAAAAATAAGTGAATGTTCTCCATCTGGTCGCCAGGAGAAAAAGAAGGACGGGCAAGCCTAAGACCGGGTTGAAAGGGAATGCGAGTCCGATAAAAACCCCGCAGGCTGCTAACTTGCCAAGCGAGAAAGCATAGAACGCGAGCACGAACAGTAGAGTCAGAATTATGAAAGGCTCGCTCGCCTGAAAGTTGTATGCTAGCGCGAAGGAAGTGCTTAAGAAAACAAGGTAGGTGGTCTTGTTTGAGGTCTCTGCGACCTTTGCGGTAGCGTGAACGAGCATGACGAGCGCAACAATATTTGCCGCAGTAAAAAGAATGCGGGCCATCATGACCGGCGGAAAAGCAAAGAACGCGTCCGCCGCGATTGATGTTGGAGTTGCTCCCACGAGATACATGATTTTTTCGGATAGGCCGCTTGCGCCGATGAGCTTTTGAAAGAGTGGGAACCGATAAAGAAGGACTGGATTTATTCCTTCGAGGAGATTCTTTCCTGCCACGTAGCTCGCTATGAATGTACCTTCAATCTTAAAGAAGCCGGATAAAACTCCGTAGAGAACTATGAATAGCGCGGAAACGAATACGAACAGCTTGGATATTAGGCGCATTTAGCAGATGTTTTTCATCCAACTTTCGAAGTTGAGCGCAGAGTGAAGAGTGTAATTTCCGGCGGACAATTGACCCTGATCGGCAGTCCCACAGTTCCAATCCCGCGGCTCACATACATAAGTGTGTCGCCCATTTTATACCTCCCGGACACATAAGGCGAAACAAGCGCGGCGGGAGTAATCTTCTCACCGAAAAGATCGAGAAAGACGATTTGGCCGCCGTGCGTATGTCCACTAAGCATAAGGTCGAATCCTCCGGCGACGGCGTTCTCCAGATAGTAGGGTTTGTGGCAGAGAAGTATCCTTGTTGTGTCGAGCGAATCGGCTTCATGCGACACCTTGGGGAAGTTAGCGTGCCGTCCATCGTCGACTCCCGAAAGCATCAACTTTGTCCCGTCAATGTCGAGTTCGTCGGTTTCGTTCCTCAGCACTTTCATCCCATGTTCGCGAAGCTTCTCGGTTATGTAGGCGGGGTTCCCGAAGAAATCATGATTGCCAAGGCAAGCGTAAGTCCCGAATTTTGATTTCAATCCTGAGAACGCTTTGGCCAGCGGCAGTACTTCGCTGTCCTTGCTCGTTATGAAGTCGCCTGGGATGAATATCATATCGGCTTTAAGATCGTTCACGGCCTGCGCATATTTGATCATGTCATCCTCAAGCATGTACATGCCGGAGTGAATATCGCTAATCATCGATATGGTAAGTCCGTCCAGTTGTGGCGGAAGATTTTTCAGCGTCAGTGTCACGTGGTCGATCTTGTATTCGTCTCTGTCATATATGCTGTGGAGAGAGCCTATGAACGCATAAGCCCCCAAACCGACTGCGCCTTTCCTTATGAAAGAACGGCGCGACTTCGAAGGCGGAATCGGAGATCTTTCGGCGGGTAGTTTTTTTGCAGATCGCTTCAGTCGTCGAAACAACATTCGGGCGATATAAACAACCATTGCCGTCAAGACAACCCCGAGACTTACTGTCTGGTATGCGAAGAAAGGCATCATGATGAATGTTCTTACGAAACCGCGGTAGTAGAACAATCCAGGATCGGTGCGGGTGAGCAGGAGCGGCAGGTTTATTACGACGAATATGATTGGTAGATATATCTTTATGAATTTTCTCCCAACACTCTTGCCGGCCAAAAATCGTGACGCAAGAATGTACATCAAGACCTGTGCGCCGACTGTGAGCAGGAGGAAGAGTATGAAAAAGAAATGGAATGGGACGTGCGGCATCTATGTAGAATAGCTCCTTTGTGAATTTCCGACAATTTAACAGGTAATCAGGTATTTTTACAGGGAGAAATGTCAAATTGGTTTGCCGGTTTATCAGCACATTCAATATGGCTTCTTTTACTGAAAATCACGGGGCGACCGTTTTGTGTTATATTGGACTATAATTACTATCTTTCTCCTTCAATCCTATGGAACGGTCTCACATGACATTACGACAACTAATTCCAGGATCGAGAAAATGACCTCGCGCATCAAGCAGCTGTTTCGAAATTTCCATCGCTCTTTCTGGGTTGCCAACACGTTGGAGCTCTTTGAGCGCCTTGCATACTACGCGCAACAGGTTGTGATGATTATTTTTCTCCGCAATCATCTCAAGTTCAGTGAGATTGATGCCGGCGCGCTATCGTCAATATTCGGTGGATTCGTTTATCTCCTTCCAATCTTCGCGGGGACTTTTGCCGACAAGTATGGTTTTAGAAAGGCTTTTTCGTTTGCATTCCTTGTCATGATGATTGGGTATTTCCTGATCGGTTCCGTGGGGACACCGATGCTTTCCGGCGTTTCGAGTTTAATCCCACTCTTTTGGCTTCTCGCAATACTTCTCATTTTCACTGCAGTCGGCGAATCTTTTATCAAACCGTCTGTGCTCGGTACGATCGCTCTCTCGACGACTCCGGAGAATAAATCTCTCGGCTACGCGATCTATTATATGCTAGTGAATGTCGGCGGCGCGATCGGGCCTCTCATAGCTTACTTTTTCAGGGAACGTGTAGGGATTCAGTCGGTTTACATGGTCTCCGCCACCTCATGCGCCCTGATGTTTATCGGCACTCTGATATTTTACAAGAATCCCGAAGCACAACTCGCGATGGAACAGCCGGGTCTCGGCAAAAAGCTCGGCGACATGGCGAAGGTTCTTGTCAACGGGAGGTTCATGGTGTTTCTCCTGATTTTCTCCCTCTATTGGATAATGTTCTGGCAGACCTTCGTAATAATACCGATGTACGTCACCGATTTCATTTCAAAGAGCGCTCCCTTCGAGCTGATTGAATCTGTAGATGCCTGGGCGATAATTGTATTGCAGGTGATCGTCAACAGGATGACTCGGAAGTTGCCGCCGGTGACAGCGATCGTCGTCGGCTTTGCAGTTTCTACATTGACCTGGCTTGTCATTGCCATTCATCCTACGATTTGGATGATAGTCGCGGCGCTTGTGGTGTGGTCGATCGGCGAGATGACCCAGGCACCGAGATATTATGAGTACATTGCGGATCACGCTCCGAAAGGGCAGGAAGCGCTTTTCCAGGGGTACGCGTTCCTTCCGATCGCAATTGCGTGGTTTATCGGGGGAACATTTGGGGCGTGGCTCTACGCTACGACGACGAAGGGGCTGCTTGTCAAAGTCGCCGGTGGAGTCCATGTCCTTGGCCAGCCAACCGCCATATGGTTCGTCCTCACCGCCATCGGAGTGTTGGCGACGATCCTGATGCTCGGGTACAACTCTTACATTACGAGAAAAGATAAAGAGGCAATCGCGCAATAGGGTATTCTATAGATGGATCCAAAGTGATTCAGGACACACCCCGATTCTTAATAGGGAGAGCGTTTTGGAAAGTTGGCTGCCAATTTCCTAAATTGACACCAGTTCTGATTTGTTTTTGCGTCGGCTGGTAGGAGGGAAAACCGGGTTGGTAATGGATGAACCCGGAAATTGAGTCGACACTGAAATACGGAGATACCTATGGGAACTCAGCAGTTGTTGCTGATAGTCCTTGGAGTCGTTATAGTCGGCGTCGCTATTGCCGTCGGTATAACGCTTTTCAAGAGTAATGCGGAAGCTACTAACCGTGATCAGGTAATTAGCGATCTCGAAAATTTGGGATCCGTCGCGCAGAAGTACTACCGAAAACCTACCTCGTTCGGAGGAGGAGAAGGAGACTTCGCGAACTTCAGCCTTCCCCCGCTTGATACCGGAAACGGAAATGGAAGTTACTCGTTATCCGCGTCGCAGCCGAGCGGAACAGGATACGTAGCGGGGAGCGTCGCGCCAATCAGCGGTTCCCAACAAGTCATATACATTGTCGGATGTGGAAATGAACTTGGTAATAATGGGACTGATCCGGTCAAAGCCATGTTGAGGGTAACAGCAGATTCGCTCGATATCAGCGTTATGAATTGAGCCAGCCCTGTCCTGATCCAGACTCAGCATTCGCCTGACATGATTGATGGACGTTTGATTATGCGGGCCTCAGCATGATCCCCAGTACGGAGGCCGTCAGAGCGGATACAAACAATAGCGACATTGCCCATGCCAGCCGTTTGTTTCCTGGGTGTGAGATCCAGTAACAAAGAATGGCGGATAGAAAAAGTGATTGCAGAAGGACTTCTGGAAGACCGAAGAGTTGAAGCTCAAGCGGTATTGAAGTGTAAATAATACCTTCGACTGAACCCGGCGATGGACCAAAAGTGGAAAGTATTCCCAGCCCGACAAGTAGTAGCCACATGACCGCCCATCCGTGCTTCTTGATAAAGAGGGTATCTCTAATAGGATAGAAAACCAACGCGAATATAAAGCCCCTGACGGGCTGAAGGAGGGGGCCCGCGGCGACGAGAGGATCACTTAACGGACGCATGAATATAAGCATCTCGGGTCGCACGAATCGTTGAGCGTAGTCCAGAAATTGCATGGCGAGGAGTCCCATCACGAAGTAGGTCCCAGTGTGAACCACCACGGTTTTGAGGGTTAATTCTCGGAACGATATGGTGCGGTGATCTTCAGCGAGTTGCATGCGATTAGCCTTCATCCAATTTGACAATCAGGAATCAAGCAAGATTGGGGATGGTCCTTAGTCACAAATGGTGAGTCGTTGCCCTAATTCCCAAGTGCGGAGTAATACTATTCTATAAAGGGAAGAAATGCAAGGTGCGCGTCCTGACAGGGAGCATGACCGGAACCGTTCGAAGCTTTGCGAAGTTGCTCGGTGAATTTACAAAACCTCGTTACGGTTACAAGTTGAAACCAATTTGATCGGAAATCGGATACTGATGTGATTATGAAACCGCAGAGTCCTTGCCTTGTCGAGCAGGAGAGCATGGCTGTCCGAAAGTTTGTCAATCGCCGCAATGCGCTGAAGTCTTTTGTAGACCTGGATTATTCCCGCAGCATGCGGGGGTGGACGACGTACCATAGTGTTCTTTGAAAATGGCAGACTCGTTCTTTAATTTCATTCGCAGGTGATAGGAGGGAAGGACTCATGCCGGCAAATTATCAATCGGACATAATAGTAGTCGGGGGCGGACTCGCTGGCCTTGCCGCGGCTTACGATCTTATAGGGTACGACAAAAAGGTGCTGCTAATCGAAAGGGACACTCCGAAGAATATCGGCGGTCTTGCCAGGAAATCGTTTGGGGGGATCATGTTTGTCGGTTCTGCGGAACAGCGAAGGTCGAGGATCAAGGATTCGCCGGAACTGGCCTGGTCAGATTGGCAGAGCTATGCTGAGTTTGAAGAGAACGATTTTCTACCGCGCGAATGGGCAAAGTTTTACGTAGACAATTCCATCCCATTCATATACGAGTGGCTCAAGAGAAAGGGAGTGAGTTTTCTGCCGGTAGTGAACTGGACGGAACGCGGCATGAATCGTCGCGGCAATTCTCTGCCTCGATGGCACATTACATGGGGTACAGGGTTCGCAATTGTAGAAAGTGTGCTGAGAAGCCTTAAAGCTCATCCGTCATACAAGAACCTGACGGTCGTATTCTCTCACAGAGTTGAGGATCTGGATCGAAGCGAGGGGGTGATAGTGGGCGTCTCAGGGAGGCGAGAAGATACCGGTGAGGAATTTTTGGCCCGAGGTGAAGCGGTGATCCTCGCCTCCGGCGGTATATGCGGTGGCGACCTTGCAAAAGTGAGACAATATTGGAACAAAGAAATCGGCAAGCCGCCCGAGATTCTTTTAAACGGTTCGCATCGATATGCCGATGGACTGGTTCAAGACGCGGTCGCGAAACTTGGCGGCAGGCTCACTCATCTCGATCAGCACTGGCACTATGCGGCGGGGGTATACCACCCGGTGCCTCAACAGACGAACGAAGGGCTTAGCCTGGTTCCTCCGCGCTCGGCGTTATGGCTCGACGCGGACGGCAGGAGATTCAGAAAACCTCCGCTCGTCAGCTATACGGACACGAGGCATCTCGTGGAAAGCATCTGCAGGACGCCCGCACAATATTCCTGGCAGGTACTCAACTGGAAAATCGCGGTGAAGGAGCTCGCGGTGTCAGGCTCAGATTATATGACTTCAATCAGAAACAAGCAGAGGTTGAAATTTTACTCAGAGGTTCTTTTCGGCAACAAGAATTTAGTCAGGCGGCTTCTCCGGGAATCGCGCGATTTCTTGGCGGCGGATTCACTGTCTGAGCTCGCAGACAAGATGGATGCCGCGAGCTTGCCCGGGTACAGGATCAATCGCGAAGGATTCATGAAGGACATTAAAGAATATGACGCCGAGGTCGAAGCAGGAGAAGGCAAATTCGCGGACGAACAACTGAAGCTGATTGTCAATTTCAGGAAATATAGGGGAGATAGGTTGAGGCTTTGCAAGTTCCAGAAAATTGATGACACAAAAGCATATCCGCTGATTGCGATTAGAGAATTTATATTGTCTCGAAAAAGCCTCGGTGGCATCCAGACTGACCTGAAGAGTCGCGTAGTCGACGAGAAAGGTGACCCAATACCAGGTTTGTATGCCGTCGGAGAGAGCGCCGGATTTGGCGGCGGCGGTATCCACGGGAAACGTTCGTTGGAAGGTACATTTCTTGGATCATGTATCTTAACCGGCAGAGTGGCCGCAAGAGCTATCGCGAAAAATTAAGGAGGCGGTCATGAAGATTACGGGCGCGGCACTTGCCGTTTACGCACTGGAACAACTCCCGATCAGATACACATTCGGTATTCCCGGCGTTCACAACACCGAATTATATGACGAGCTGGCGAGCTCAAGAAAGATCCGACCGATACTAGTCACACACGAAGCTGGAGCGTCGTTCATCGCCGACGGGATAAGCCGGACATCCGGAGACATCGGTACTCTTGTCATTGTGCCCGCCGCGGGAATGACAAACGCCCTCAGCGGGATAGGAGAAGCATTTCTCGATGGAGTGCCGATGCTGATCATTTCCGGAGGTGTTCGTACCGATACAGGAAAGAGTTTTCAGCTCCATGATATTGACCAGCAGGCTGTCCTCGCGGCCATTACCAAGAAGACGTACCGGATCACTTCGCATGATGAGATCGTCCCCACGATTCTTGGAGCGTACCACATTGCAGTTTCGGGGAAACCCGGCCCGGTTTTCATTGAGATTCCTGCGGACATACAACTCTTTCCCGGCGATGGCGGGAGTTATAAGTCGCACCGTGTGCAGCCCTCCGCTCGATCCGGCTTTAGCGACGAGAAAATCAGTGAAGCCGTGCAGCTATTGAGAGCCGCGCGCCATCCGGGCATCTTCGCGGGCTGGGGGGCAAGGTATTCTACCGATTTGTTGATCCGACTTGCCGAATCGCTCTCGGCGCCGGTGGCGACAACTCTTCAGGGGCTGTCTGTTTTTCCCGGGGATCATCAGTTGTTTGTCGGTATGGGGTTTAGCCGCGCTGCGGTACCTGCCGCTGAGAATGCCTTCAAGAATTGTGATTGCCTCCTCGCGGTGGGCGTGCGATTCGCGGAGATACCTACCGGCAGTTTCGGCGCGAAAGTCCCGGAGAACCTGATTCACATCGATATTGATCCTGCCGTCCTCGGAAGGAACTATCCCGCGAGAGTCGCAATAGAAGGCGATGCTCGCGAAGTCCTTGAAAAAATTTCTCAAGAATTTGCGAAGTTGAAACCGATTACGTCAAGGAGGAATGTGGCCGGTCGAATCGAAAAGGACCGGAAGGCCTACTCCAAAGAGTGGGAAGAGCTCAAGACCACTCGAGTCAACCCAGCGAGGTTCTTCCATGAACTTCGTGCGCAGTTGACCAGCCCCGCGGTGATCGCGGTCGACGACGGCAATCATACCTATCTCACCGCCGAACTGTTTACTTCCCTGAAGTCAGATATTGTCATCACGCCGACGGACTTCAATTGCATGGGGTATGCTGTTCCAGCCGCGATCGGAGCAAAACTCGCGAATCCAGACAAGCATGTCGTCGGGATAGTCGGCGACGGCTCATTCATGATGACGTGTATGGAAATTGTCACGGCAGTCCGTGAGAAGCTCGGTATTGTGTACTTTGTCTTCAACGACGGGGAGCTCTCGCAGATTTCACAGAGTCAGAAGATCACGTATAACAGAAAGACTTGTACTGTTCTGGAAAAGCTCGATTGGGAAGGTCTCGCCAGCACTGTCGGCGCGGAGTACCTGGAGATTGCGACAGACAAAGACTTGAAGTCGGTAATTGAAAACGCGCTTGATTTGAGCGCCGGTGGAATGCCGGTGATCGTTGACGTAGAAGTGGACTATTCAAAACGCACGAGGTTCACGATGGGAGTAGTCAAAACCGTCGCCCGGAAATTTTCCACTTCGGCCAAGCTGCACTTCGCGAAGCGAATCGTGAAACGCAAAATTACGGGGTGAATGGTCCAACTCATTTTTGTAAGTTCATAGCGAAGTAATCATGAACATTATCCTGTGATATGCGCAGTACCTTTTTGAACACCAGAGGGGTAGCCGAACAAATCCCGTTCACACAAAAGACATTTAGCGAGATACTCCCATGAAATTCATGACTCGTCTCATCCTAGTGGCATCGTTTGCATTGTTGTCTGTCCCGGTTGCCGCGCAACCTTTGCCTAGGCCTTTCCAGCTCAAAGACCTAAGGAAGATTGTAAACATCTCGAGCCCGGCAATTTCACCGAACGGGAAGGAGATCGCATTTATCACCTCGCGCGCCGATTGGAAAAAGGATAAGCGAGTTCCGGAAATAATGCTAGTCAATGCCGTGACCGGTTCAATGCGGAGCCTGAGTTATGATCGTGAGGATATCTCGAATCTCCGCTGGTCTCCGGACGGAAAAAGTCTTGCCTTCATAGCGTGGGATACGCGCTCGAAGAAAGCCCAAATATTTGTCATGCCGATGGACGGGGGAGATCCTGTAAGGATTACGGACGCAAAAACCGGCGTGTCGGAATTCTCGTGGAGCCCAAATGGATCCGAGATCGCTTTCGTCGCTCAGGATACGATTCCTAATCCAGAAGCTATCAAACATCACGAGGACGCATTCAGAGTTACCGAAAACGATTACACTGTGAGAGCGGCCGTACAGCCGTGGCACATTTGGATAATATCTGCAAACGGTGGGACGCCGAAGCGTCTTACCGAAGGGACTTGGAGTCTCAATACGAACAAAGGGATGATAACCCCGCTTGCATGGACTCCTGACGGCAGCGCGATTACTTTCGCGCGTTTCCCGGATGTTTGGTACGGCGATGTCTGGGGATCCACGATTGCGCGTGTGAACGTAAGGAGTGGAAAGGTCACGACTATCGTTCCAGATACCGCGTCCATTGAGCCGGTGTACGCGCCCGGAAGCGAGATACTCGCGTTCATGCGTCCGCGCGACGGTGACCTCAATGATGGCAACGCGGTTTATGTTGATGAGAACGGAAAAATATTCAATCCTACTCGAGAACTTAACCGGAACATCGATCAATTCGGATGGCTTCCGGGAGGGAAGGAGCTTCTTCTTACTGGCCAGAAGGGGACAAAGTCTGTCATGTGGCTCCAGCCGTTAAACGGTCCGGCGAAGGAGCTGAATCTCGGTGACGTAATGCCTGGCGGCAGCATTAGCATATCGAGCAATGGCGCAATAGCGTTCGTAGGGAACACTCCGAATCATCCGGGCGAACTTTATTTTATGAACTCCTTGGAGTCTATGCCTGTTAAGCTTACACATTTCAACTCGTTTGTCGACTCACTGTCGCTCGGCAAGGTGGAGAGCGTTAGCTGGATCGGTCCGGAAGGGTTCAAAGAAGACGGCGTCCTGAACTATCCCGTCGATTTCAAGGAGGGAAAGAAATACCCGATGGTGCTTGTGATTCACGGCGGACCCGAAGGTGCTTCGACGATAAGCTTTTCGTCACTCGTACAGCTTCTCGCCGCGCGCGGATTTTTTGTGTTCCAACCGAACTATCGCGGAAGTACGAACCTCGGCAATGCCTATCAGCACGCGCTCTACAGAGACACGGGCAAGGGGCCGGGTGAGGATGTGATGGCGGGGCTCGCGAAGATCGAAGCGACCGGGATGATAAACACTAACCTGATCGGAATTTCCGGCTGGTCTTACGGCGGGTACATGACTTCCTGGCTAAACGGTTATTATCCGGACAAGTGGAAGGCCGCGGTCGAAGGAGCGGCCCTGAACGACTGGGTCATGGATTACGCCATCTCTTTCTACCAGGCCGGTGATACTTATTTCTTCGGCGGCTCTCCATGGGTAAGAAAGTATTGGAAAATCTGGCGCGATCAATCCCCGATTATTTTCGCGCCGCGAGTGAAAGCTCCGACCCTTATCATGGGCGATGCCGGAGACTCGAATGTTCCGATCGTAAACAGCTATGAAATGTTCCACGCGCTTAAGGATAATGGTGTGCAAACGGAGTTCTATGTCTATCCAGCCAACTCGCATTTCCCGGGCGACATTGTGCATACAACAGATGTTTACAGAAGGTGGGTCGACTGGATGGTGAAGTACCTTAAGTGAAGTTCATGAATCGACTACTACTAGAGAAAAGTACAAAAGAAAGAGACACAACAATTTGATGTTGACGTTAGAAATGAAAGATGTCTCATGGAAGCGGGACGGTAAGTATATACTTCGAAATATTAACTGGAGGATTGAACCTGGCGAGCATTGGGCGGTCATCGGATTGAACGGGTCTGGCAAGACTTCGCTTCTGGGAATAATCAGCGGTTACATTTTCCCTTCGGAAGGCGAAGTGTCTCTCCTCGGAAGGAAGTTCGGAAGCTGCGACCTGAGGGAGCTTCGTAAGTCGATCGGATGGGTGAGCTCTTCACTTCAGGAAAATCTTCTGGTGGAAGAGAAAGTCGAGGACATAGTTCTCAGCGGACGGTTCGCCAGCATCGGTTTGTACGACACGCCTTCGAAACGGGATCGGAAAAGGGCTTCGGAACTGATTGCGCAATTCGGATGCTCCGAATTCAAGGACAGGACGTACTCTACTCTGTCGCAGGGAGAAAAGCAGCGGGTCATTCTCGCGAGATCGCTGATGAACAATCCAAAGGTCCTTATCCTGGACGAGCCATGTACGGGGCTGGACATCTTTGCAAGGGAGCATTTCCTGGCTGGCATAGACGCCATTTCCCGATCGGGAAACTCTCCCGTTATGCTCTACGTCTCCCATCACGTAGAGGAAATCCTTCCGGTCTTCAATCGCACGCTGCTCCTGCGGAAGGGAAGAGTGCATTCTTCGGGAGAGACGAGACATGTCCTGAGCGGATCAAACCTGACGGATTTCTTCGAGAATCCCCTGGAAATTGCGTGGAGAAACGGAAGACTGAGGATTCACCTCCAACTTTGATGGTGTGTTTTAAGTGATCAAGTCTTCACGAGGAGGTTTGCGCTTAATCCTTGATATTTAAGAGGTTGTAATGGCAGAACGGGTGCTGATTCTTTATCGCTTTGCCGACGTCAGCGAGCTACACGGATGGTGTTATACATCCCGGCCGCGAGGAAGGCGATGTTGGCCAGCCACGCTGTCAGTAGGGGGCTGACAAAACCATCATAACCAAGCACCTGACTGACTTTTATCACCAGCAGGTAAATAAATGAGACTAGTATGCTGATACCGAATTCAAGCGCCAGTCCACTCCTCTTCTTTCTCGCGGCTAGCGGCACGCCGAAGAACACAACTATTATGGCTGCAAAAGGAAATGAGACCTTCGAATAATAGTCCACTTCATAACGCGCGACGTCATTGCCGCTTTTCTTTTGAAGCTCAATGAACCTCTTGAGTTGACTGAAGTTCATGTCCTTCGGGTTAAGCTCTTTCTCTTTCAAGTCGCTTGGCTTGAAGCTGATCTCCTTGAGCGGCAGTCGGGAGAATGTCTGAAAGGTCTGCTTGTCTCCGTTGAATGTGCGTTCGATTACGCCGTGTAGTATCCACTCGTGTCTTGTGCTGTCATATCTCATGTTCGACGCATCGAATCGCCGAACGAGGTAGGTCAGATTTGTGTCCGCGAATTCCTGCACAGACACCCTCTCGGCTGTGTTCGTGTAATCATTGTAGTAGCCGATTGAGACTATCCTATCCCTGCTGTCGAGCATGAAAATGTTATACTTCCACCATCCCTCACGGTGTTCCTGGAGGTATATCTTTTCGATCCGATACTTCTCGTGATTAGCCATCGGGACGATCCATTCATTGAAGTAAATCATAATCACGCAAATGACGCTTGTAACTAGTAGGTATGGCAAGAGTATTCGGTAAATATTTATGCCGGAGCTTTTTATGATTACGATTTCGTTTTGGTTCGACATCCTCCCTGTCGTGAAGAGGCATGCGAGGAGGACGGCTACGGGAGTAATCAGCGTGAGTATCTCTGGGGTAAAGACGAGGTAGTATCTTGCGATGAGAAGGAGGCCAACTCCGTGATCGAGGAAATTCTCGAGGTGGTCCATGATGTCGACGAGAATAAAGATAGCGGCGAAGGCGAGAAGCGAAAAGAGAATGACGCTGATGAATTGCTTGATAATATAGATGTCGAGTTTCTTCACCTAACGCTCCAACCTTGATATCTGGGTCAGCGTCTCGTCGGAGACCCACTTCTTTGGGATGAACCGCACGAACCGATCCCAGTTTATGATCATAGACTCTTTGGACACCATATAGGTCAATCCGAGCCCCATTCCGCCGAGGACGATGTTGGCAAGCCACATGGCCATAAAGGGGCTAAGCATTTCCCTGTCGGCGAGTTTTTCGCCTGCAATCAGGAAGGCCCAATAGACCAGGAAGAAGAGGAGGCTCAAGCCGGCTGAGACGCCGAAGTTGCCTCTGCGTGACATCATCCCAAGTGGCGCGCCGAGAAAGACAAACACAATAGCGGCGAATGGTATGGAGTACTTCTTTTGTATCTCCACCTGGTACGCATAGATCTGGGCCTGCGTCGTGTTGACGCTTGAATAGAGGCTGCGCGCGATGTTGCCGGCCGACTTGATCCTCGATTCCGCGAGATCGAAGATGCCCGAGGGAGAGGTCGGTCTCGCGGTGTGAAATCCTTCGGGGGAAGGGGACATGAGGCTGCGGAAATTGCTCTGTACATAATTGTTGACTTGCCCAGTCAAGATATTGCGCTGCTTGACCATTCCCGCGACAATGGACTCCATTGAATCTGCGCTGAGCTCTCGGTCTCCCCGCTGGAAGGCGTTTTCCGATGACTGCTCGTATGCAAAACCCTGCGCCCTGAGAACTATCTGCTGGTGTTTGAATCTCACCCTTTGATAAACCCCAACCTGGTTATTGTTGTACTCGTCGACCTCACCGTTGTAAAGAACCATTATCAAGTGTTTCAGGTCGGGAGAAAAGCCGACTTTGCCGCGCTCAGCGGTGATGGTCGTGAATTTTTGCGGATCGGAGAAATCAAAAATGGTGACTCCGTATAGTTCTGTCGAGTTTGGCACCGTCTTCCGAACAAGAATCGCGTGCCCGTCAATCTCTTGCGAGAATTGTCCCGGCTCTAAAGTGAAGGTCGGTTTCTTTCTCCGGATGTCGATCATGATAGTCTTCGCTTCATGATTCGCGTCCGGGAGTACATCGTTGTCGAACAGCACGAGGAGATAAAATACGCCGACAGAAGCGATCAGAACGGGGAGCATCATTCTCATGAGACTGATGCCAGAGCCCTTGATAGCAGTGACTTCGTTGCTTGCCGAAAGTCCGCCGAATGCCATGAGAACTGCGACGAGGACGGACATCGGAACGGCCAGGACGACTATCCACGCCAGGTTGAAGACTATCAGCTGCGTGATGACGGACAGGCTGAGTCCTTTTCCCACAATCTGATCCATCGACTGCATGAGGAACTGGAGAAGAAAGATAAAGGTAATGACGATATTCGAGAATACGAACGGCCCAATGTGGCGCTTCAGTATGTACCAGGCGAGCTTCACTGAATCAATATAGCACGAAGCGGCGGCGGACTCAATGATGGTTGTCCCTAATCGCCGGAGTTACGCGTGATAGAACATCACTTCCTCAAGTTTGAAGCTTTTGCGATGCGTATTATATTTACACCTGATACGTAACTGTCAAGGGCACAAGATCTTTCGATGAGTGATCGATTAACGCGGTTCATTGAATTACGTGGCACAGGAATCCAGCCGATTGAAATAGAGTCTTCCAAATCATCAACTCAGTGGAGGTGAAGTGAAACCGGTAATCTCATTGAACTTTGTGGATTACATGATCCTGAGCGCCTACGTGCTCATCACGATAATCGTGGGGTACTCCCTCAAGAAGTACATGAAAACCAGCGAAGATTTCTTCTTGTCCGGGCGCTCGCTCCCCAGCTGGATAACAAGTCTCGCTTTCCTGTCGGCGAACCTCGGCGCGCTCGAGGTCATCGGAATGGTCGCGAATTCCGCGAAGTACGGAATACTCACCGTCCATTTCTACTGGATCGGAGCGATACCCGCAATGATTTTTCTCGGCCTCTTCATGATGCCTTTCTACTACAGCACCAGAGTCAGAAGTGTGCCTGAGTACCTCAAGTACAGATACAACGAAGCGACGCGCGGGCTCAACGCGCTTTCGTTCGCTATCATGACGCTCCTTATGAGCGGAATCAGCATGTACGCTATGGCGCTCCTATTCGAACTCATGCTCGGATGGTCGCTGACATCCAGCATACTCCTGTCGGCTTTGGTCGTTCTTATATATGTCTTCTTCGGAGGGCTTTCGTCGTCGATCTACAACGAAGTGATACAATTCTTCCTGATATGGCTGGGGCTTCTGCCTGTCGTCTACATAGGGCTGCATGCCGCCGGTGGTTTTGAAGGGCTCGTGTCGAAGATTCCGCCCGACTTCCTGCACGCCTGGAGACAAATGGGATCCGCTTCCCAAAACCCGATGGGGGTTGATTGGTTAGGAATGGTGCTGGGCCTCGGCTTCGTCCTCTCTTTCGGGTATTGGACAACGGATTTCCTCGTTGTACAGAGAGCGATGGCATCTGAGGACCTTTCCGCCGCGCGTCGAACGCCTCTTATCGCGTCCTTCCCGAAAATGCTGGTTCCGATAATCGTGGTTATCCCGGGGTTGCTCGCAGTGGCGCTTCTGCCCCAGTTTAAGGTTGTGCCCGGAGGACCGACTCCGGATTACAACTCGGCGCTGATCCTGATGTTCGCGCACTACCTGCCAAACGGAATTCTCGGCCTTGCCATCACCGGTTTGTTGGCCAGCTTCATGTCCGGCATGGCGGGCAACGTGACTGCTTTCAATACCGTCTGGACCTATGACATATACGGAAGCTACATCAAAAAGAATATGCCTGACGAACATTACCTGAAGATGGGAAAGTACGCGACGGTTTTCGGCGTGCTGTTCAGCATCGGGACCGCTTACATTGTCAGGTCGTTTCCGAATCTCATGGATTACATGCAGCTGATATTTACTTTCTTCAACGCCCCGCTCTTCGCCACGTTTCTCCTTGGAATGTTTTGGAAGAAGACCACGCCGTGGGCGGGTTTCTGGGGACTCCTCCTGGGAATTCTCGCGGCGGCTACTCATTACCTGTTGTATCAGTTTCATGTCCTCCATTATTCAAGCGAGATGGCCGCGAACTTCTATCAGGCATGGTGGGCCTGGTGCGTTGACTTCGTCATGACGATCATGATCTCTTTGTTTACAGCCAGGAAGGACGAAAAAGAACTGGTCGGGCTTGTTTACGGACTAACACCGAAAGTTCACTCGGACGAGCGGTTCTTCAAGAAGCCCGCGTTCTGGGGCGGACTGTCGATTGCGGTGATGGTCATACTTAACATTATCTTCTGGTAAAAAGTATCGGAGAATACCCAATGGAGAATACCGAACAGCGCCGCCACTTCTTCGACCTGAAAATCCCGCTTGGGAGCCTTCTAGGTT